>NZ_JBVJKF010000036.1:0-56434 GCF_055585365.1 Streptomyces sp. NPDC053432 | reverse complement strand
GCCCGACGCGGAAGGACTATGGGACTGACGGGAAACCCCCAACCCTTCCTCGCTCCCGACCGGCCGGGGCACCGCCAAACCCGCGCCCCCACCCCGACCCGCCTCTCCCTGCCCGGGATGCGCACTGCCGCCTACCGCCCGGCCCGAACCTCCGAAGCCTCCATCCCCCGACGGCGCCCGCCACACCCCACCCGCACACGAGGGGGCGGGTGGGCAGCCGCCGAGTCGGGGTGGGGGTCGAGGGGGGTGGGGCCCCGAGCACGGTTGACGGCGTACCGGCCCCCGCCCGCCCACCCGCCCGTGCCCGCGTACCCCTACAACCGGCTCAGCGAAGCCGCCGCGAAGAGGACGTCCCTGATGGCCTCGCGGTCGCCGTGCTGGCCTACCGCCGCCTCCTCCGGGGAGATGTGGCCGGCGGCCAGCTGGCAGAACTCCATGCCGTCCAGGGCGATCTCCGCCACCGTGCGCTCCGGCGACGGTTTCGCGGCCGGGGAGTCGAGCGCGATGTCCCAGCCGCCTCCGCCCGCGCCCTCGATCTCCAGGTGGAGCGTGCGGCCCGGCGCGCCCGCCGCGACCAGGCTGCGGGCCGGAGCGGCCAGGCCCGCGCGGCGGCGCTGGGCCAGGGCGGACGGGAGCAGGCGGGCCGCCAGGTCGATCATGCGGTGCATGTGGGGGCCGGACGGCGGCTCGTACGGGTAGTCCACCGCCTCCGCGATGTCCCACGCGTGCACCCAGCACTCGAAGGCGCGCTCCAGGAACGCGTCCCCGAGCGGGAGGGCGAAGGGCCCGTAGTCCACGGACAGTTCCGCCACGCCCGTCCCGGCGAAGGACACCGTGCGGACCAGGGTGTGCCCCTGGTCGCGCCACGGCTCGCGGACATGCCGCGTCGACGGGTACGACGAGGCGCTCCAGAAGTGCTCGGTGCGGGCGGCCGGGTCGCCCTTCGGCGCGTCGGGGCCGAGCGGGTCGTCCAGGCCGAGGGCGCCCGCGACCAGGCCGTCGTCCGTCAGCAGGTGTCCGATGACCCCGGCCACCGTGGTCCGGCGCGTGCGCCGGCGCTCCTCCTCGAACCACTTCAGGCGCACCGGGGTGTGCCACTCCGAGTCCCCGAAGTCCTTGAGCAGGGCGTCGAGCCGCGCGGTCTCGGTGTCGTAAGGGCTCGCCCACACCGGCACCGGGATGCGGGCCGGCCGCTTGCCCAGGCAGTCCTCCAGCACCCGCGAGCGCAGCAGCGGTTTGAGGTCGAGGCTCTCCTCCGGGTGCAGCAGCCCGACGGCGTCGCGCAGGCGCAGCGCCTCGTCCGCGCAGGCCGCGCACTCGGTGAGGTGGTCCTCGACGGCCTGGATCTCCTCGGAGGAGCAGGCTGCCAGCGCCCACGCTCCGAGCAGGGACTTCAGTACGGCGTGCGAGGGCGGCGGCTGCGGCAGCGGGTCGGGGGCGTGCCGCGGGTCGAGGTCGTCGGCGGCTCCGCGCGGACCCGGTATGCGCGAACCCCCGCCGGGCTCCCGGAATCCGGAGTCCCCGGAGCGGCCGTCGCCACTGCCGTGGCCGTCGTATCCGTCGTCGGGCGATTCGGCGGGGCCGTTCATCGGGATGTTCCGTATTCGCTGGGGCCGTATCCGGGCGGCCGGGCCGTGTCCTCCTGCGGGAGCGTGTTGGCGGTCGACAGGAGCTGGAGGCCGAGCCGCAGCCGACGGCGCGCCTCGTCCTCGCTGATCTGGAGGTCTGCGGCGGCCTGCCGGTAGTCGCGCCGCTTGAAGTAGGCGAGTTCGAGGGCGGCGCGCAGCGGTGCGGGCATGGAGGTCACGATGTAGTCCGCGCGGGCGGCGGCGTTGGCACTGCGCACCTTCTGCTCCAGCTCCTCGCGCGATCCGCGCCCCAGCTCGGCCTGGCGCAGCCGGGCCACGGCCTGGCCCTGGGTGATCCGGGCGACCCAGGAACGCATGGAGCCCTGCTTGGGGTCGTACGCGTCCGGGTTCTCCCAGATGTAGCCGAACACCTCGCGCGTGATCCGGTCCGCCGCCTTCTCGTCGCCCAGCACCCGGTGGGCGAGGCTGTGCACGAGTGAGGCGAACCGGTCGTAGAGCTCACCGAGCGCGGCCGCCTCGCCGCGCGCGAGCCGCTGCTGCATGCGGCGGTCCCAGCGCGGTGGTACGTCCTTCGCCATAAGTGCCCCCAGCCGTGGGCCGTGTGTCGACCCATCGAATGTAATGGGCACGGAGCGTCCCGCGCCCGTTTTGGGAGAACCTCACCTCGGAAGGATTCCCTCCGTGATAGGGCCGTGGCCGGTTGTGAGCGCGCGAGCACGCGGCGCGAAGCGGTTGTGAACCCGTGGGGGCGGTGGTGCGAACGGTGTTGCGGGCGGCGGCACATGGCACAGATGTACGCGCCCCGCCGCGCTCCCCGTGCGCGGGTTCGATGCGGCCACCTCCTTGACCGCTTCGCTTAACGCGCAGGCCACATAGGCCTTACGCTCCTGTCCTGTCTTGATCTGTACCCCACCGCACATGTGAAGGCGGAACGCCGAATATGGACAGCGCAGAATACGAGCGCAAGATCGCCGCCCGATTCGCCACCTTCGACCAGGATGGGTCCGGCTATATCGACCGGGAGGACTTCAGCGCTGCCGCGAAGGCCGTCCTGGCCGAATTCGGCACCACCGCCCGGTCGGACAAGGGCCAGGCCGTCTTCGCGGGCGCCGAGGCGTTCTGGCAGGGAATGGCCGGGATCGCCGACGTGGACGGGGACCAGCGGGTCTCCCGGGAGGAGTTCATCACCGGTGCGGCGAAGCGGCTGCGGGACAATCCGCAGCGGTTCGCGGAGATCGCGCGGCCGTTCCTGCGGGCCGTGATCGCGGTGGCGGACGAGGACGGCGCCGGTGCCACGCCGGCTGCGGCGGCCCGGGTCCTGCGCGTGCTGGGCACCGCGCCCGACCTGGCCCTGCAGGTGGCCACGGCCCTGGACCCCGACGGCGACGGGCGCCTCGCGGAGGACGACGTGCTGGCGGCGTTCGCGGGGTACTGCGGCGTGGAGGCCCCCGACGCGTGACGCCTCGCCGGCGGGGCAAGGGCGGCGGGGCGGCGGGACCGAAGACGCCGCTGCGCGGCATCCTGGGCTCCGCCCGGACCCGCTCCTCAAGCGCCGGAGGGGCTGGAAGATCCAGCCCCGGCGTTTGAGGAGCGGGGGTCCGGGGGGCGGCGCCCCCGGCGACGGCGCCGCAGGGGGCGCTACGCGAAGACGACCGTGCGGGAGCCGTTCAGGAGGACCCGGTGCTCGCTGTGCCACTTCACCGCACGCGCCAGCGCCTGGCATTCCACGTCGCGCCCCACCGCCACCAGCTGGTCCGGCGTCACCTCGTGGCCGACCCGCTCGACCTCCTGCTCGATGATCGGCCCCTCGTCGAGGTCCGCCGTCACGTAGTGGGCGGTCGCGCCGATCAGCTTCACGCCCCGCGCGTGCGCCTGGTGGTACGGCTTCGCGCCCTTGAAGCTCGGCAGGAACGAGTGGTGGATGTTGATGATCCGCCCGCTCAGCTCCTTGCAGAGGTTGTCCGACAGCACCTGCATGTACCGCGCCAGCACCACCAGCTGCACGTTCTCGGCCCGCACCAGCTCCAGCAGCTCCGCCTCCGCCGCCGCCTTCGTGTCCTTCGTGACCGGGATGTGCACGAACGGGATGTCGTACGAGCCCACCAGCTCGGCGAAGTCGGTGTGGTTGGAGACGACCGCCGCGATCTCGACCGGCAGCGCCCCGATCCGCGCACGGAACAGCAGGTCGTTGAGGCAGTGGCCGAACTTGGACACCATCAGGATGATCCGCATGCGCTCGTCGGCGCGGTGGATCTGCCAGTCCATCCGGAACGAGTCGCCGATCGCTGCGAAGCTGGCGCGCAGCTTCTCGACCGTCACCTCGGGCTCGGCCTCGAAGTGCACCCGCATGAAGAAGAGCCCGGTCTCCCGGTCTCCGAACTGCTGGCTGTCCACGATGTTGCAGCCGGTCATGAAGAGGTAGCTCGACACGGCGTGCACGATGCCCTGCTTGTCGGGGCAGGACACGGTCAGAACGTACTGGGGCAGGGGCTGGGCCGGGGCCTCGTTGTGCGGGTCGCTCATGACCGCACAGCCTTTCACACCGCGCTGTCACACTGCGCAGTCACACCGTTCGGTCACACCGCGCGCGTGAGGATCCTCAGGACTTCGAGCGACGTCGGCCGCATGTCCGGCTCGTCGCCGTCCGCCGTGGCCAGTCGTACGTGGGCCTCGCGCGCCGCGCGCACCGCCTCGGGCCAGGCGTGGTGCTCCAGGTAGGCGGAGACCGGGGCGTCGGGGCCGACCTGGTGCATGATCCGGAGCACGCGCAGCACGGCGAGGTCGACCAGGGCCGCCTCCTGGGAGTCCCGGAAGATCGTGCCGACGTACTTCTCGGCGGACCAGCTGTCGAGCCAGGTGTCCTCGACGAGGCGGTACACGGCGTCGGTGACGTCCCCGTACCCCTCGGCGCCGACCAGCCACGTGTCCTCGTGGAAGGCCGGATCGGAGAGCATGTGCAGCGCCGAGCGCACGTTGCTGCGCCAGCGCCACCACGGCATGTCGTTGAGGGGCATGCCGCCCATGGTGGAGGAGCGGCTGCCCCGGCGGGAAGAGTTCTTCGGACCTTGGGCGAATGTCACGCTTTCGATCGTACGTTCCCGTTGGGCACGATCTTGAAGCGCCCGTGGGGGATCACGCCCCTGTAATTCACCTCGGCGTCACCCGATGTTGCGTCCATCTCACTCGTGAGTTACCGCCGGGGCGGAATGGTGCATGGACATGACCATCTCGCGACGCGCTGTATCCCTCTCCCGCACGTTCGTGGCCACGGCAATGGGGGCGTGGCTCGTTGCCGGATGCGGCGCTCTCCCCGGGGGCTCGGGGGGCTCCGGGGACACCCTCACCGTCATGACCTTCGCACCAGAAGGCACCAATGCGACGAACATGCCCGGAATGACCGGCATGGCCAAGGCGTACGAACGATGGGTGAATTCCAAGGGCGGCATCAACGGCCGCAAGCTCCGCGTCCTGACCTGCAACGAGAAGAACACCGCGAACGGCGCCGCCGACTGCGCCCGCAAGGCCATCGCGGAGAAGGCCATCGCCGTCGTCGGCTCCTACAGCCAGCACGGACGCGCCTTCATGGCCCCGCTGGAGGTGGAGGGCATCCCCTTCATCGGCGGGTACGGAGTCTCCTCCGAGGAGTTCCAGTCCACCCTTTCCTACCCCGTCAACGGCGGCCAGCCCGTCCTCATCGCCGGGGCCGGCCACCAGCTCGGCCGCGCCTGCGAGAAGGTCGCCCTCGTCCGGCCCGACACCCTCGTGGGCGACACCCTGCCGGTGCTGCTCAACGCCGGTCTGCGCGCCAACCAGATGCCCGACGCCTCCGACATCCGCGCCGCCGAGGACTCCGCCGACTTCACGACGCAGGCGCGCGAGGCCCTCACCAGCACCGGCGGGGGCGGCGGGGCCAAGGACGGGGTCAGGGACAAGGACAAGAACAACGGCTGTGTGACGGCGGTCCTCGGCGAGCGCACCGAAACGTTCTTCGACGCCTTCCGGCGTACCGAACCCCAGCGCAGGAAGCCGCAGATCGCCTCGGTCCTGGGCAGTGTCAGCCAGTCCCTGGTCGACCGCACCGGCGGCAAGGACAGCCCCTTCGAGGGCGCGTACGTCACCAGCTGGTACCCGGTGGCCGCCGATCCGCTCTGGCAGCCGATGAAGAAGGTCATCGCCGACTTCGCCTTCGGCGACGACACCGTCGACGCCGACGACAGCGGTACGCAGACGACCTGGATCGCCTACACGGTCCTGGACCAGGTCATCAGGGGCTTCAAGGAGAACGAGTCCATCAACGCCCGCAAGGTGGCCCGCGCGCTGAACCAGGCACAGGCCGTCAAGACCGGCGGACTCACCCCCGACCTGAGCTGGCGCTACCAGGACATGCGCGCCGTCGCCGGCTTCCCCCGCATCGTCAACGGCCGGGTCACCTTCCAGGTCGTCCAGTCCGGCCGTCTCGTGGCGCAGCCGGGGGAGCAGTCCCTGGACATGACCCCGACCCTGGAACAGGCCCCCCGGGCCGCGTAGCCGCCGACCGGCTCACAGCTGGGTCTTGTCCCGCTTGGTGAGTCCGTACTTGGCCGCGATGTTGTTCCACAGGGTCGCGGCCTGCTCCTTGGCCTTCGTCGCCTCGCCGCTCGACTTGTTGCCGTCGGAGGCGTGGGACGAGTTCTTGGCCTTGCCGTCCTTGCACTTGTCGTCGTCGACGTCGTCCGCCCAGGCGGCGTAGCTGTTGTCGGCGTCGGCGGAGGACTGCCAGGCCTTGGTGAGGGCGGCGGTGAGGCGGGCGTTGTCCGGGAGCTTGTCCACCTTCAGCTCCTGGAGCCGGGTGATCAGCTCCTCCCGCTGGCGGGCCGCGTCCCGCAGGTCGGAGGCGGCCTGGTCCAGGTTCTTGCAGCCCTTGATGTCGTCCACGGCCTTGATCACCGCGGCGCGGCTGTCGTTGCTGTCCGCGAGGAGCTTGTCGAGCTGCACGGCCTGCGGTCGGCCCGGATCGACGGCGGCATCGCCGGCCGCCGCCGTGCCGCCGGAGGCGGTGGGCGCCGGAGCGACCGCGCCGGGGTCGTTGTTCTGCGGCTTGCCGTCCCCGAGCAGCGAGCCGACACCGAGACCGACCACGACCAGGCCGATGACCACGGCCGCGATGATCGCGGGCGAGATCCTGCGCGCCGCCTCCTCCGGCGGAGGCGCCGGGGCGTACTGCTGCTGGGGCTGGGGCTGGGGCTGGTACGGGAACTGCTGCTGTGCGTGCGGCGGTACGGGGCCCTGCCCGCGCGGCGGCTGGGGCCGCTGCGGCGGCCGGCGCAGCACCGGCTCCTGGACGGGCGGCAGCTGCTGGGTGTGCCCGGCCTCCTCACCGCGGAACAGCCCGTCGAACCCGTCGGCGGGACCCGCCGGGACGGGCGGGATGTACTGCGTCGCCGCCTCGTCGTGCGCGGGCACGGGCGGTGCCGGTGCCGCCGGGCCGCCGGGGACGGGGGCGATGTACTGCGTGGCGGCCTCATGGTGCGCGGACGTCGGCGGTGCCGCCGGGCCGCCGGAGACGGGCGGCATGTACTGCGTCGCCGCCTCGTGGTGCGCGGGCACGGGCGGTGCCGGTGCCGTCGGGGCGCCCGGGACGGGAGCCATGTACTGCGTGGCCGCCTCGTGATGCGCGGGGGCAGCGGGTCCCGGCGGCGCCGCGGGGGCAGCGGGCGCCGCGGGGACGGGCGGTATGTACTGGGTGACGGCCTGCGGCAGCGGCGGATAGCCGTAGCCGTGCGGCTCGCCCGGCCCCTCGTACCCGGGACCCACCACGTGCCCGGGCGTCCCGGCCTGCGGTTCGGGGTACGCCTGCGGGTAGCCGTACGCGGGCCCGCCCGGCTCCTGCGGCGGGTACGCCGGATACCCGGACGCCGGGTCCGGACCCCACGGGGCTCCCGGCTGGGGGGCACCCCCCTGTCCGTTCTGCGTCACGGGGACTCCTTCTCCGACTCGCCCGGAACCGATCAACCGGCCGCCCACGCTACCCGGTCACCCGGCACCCCCGGCAGTCCGTCCGGGCAACTCCTCCCCGGCGGCCGGGCCTCAGTACACGTGCCCCACGTGCGCGAGCGCCTGCTTGAGCAGCACCCCGTGCCCGCCCGGCATCTCGCCCTGCAGGGCCGCGGAGCCGGCCTCCTGCGGGCTGACCCAGACGAGGTCGAGCGCGTCCTGCCGGGGGCGGCAGTCCCCGGTCACCGGCACGATGTAGGCCAGGGACACCGCGTGCTGGCGCGGGTCGTGGTACTGGGTGATGCCCGCCGTGGGGAAGTACTCGGCGACCGTGAAGGGCTGGAGCGAGGCCGGGACGCGCGGCAGGGCCACCGGTCCGAGGTCCTTCTCCAGGTTGCGCAGCAGCGCGTCGCGCACCCGCTCGTGGTGCAGGACCCGGCCGGACACCAGGGTCCGGCTGACCGTCCCGTCCGGCCCGATGCGCAGCAGCAGCCCGATATCGGTGACTTCGCCGCTGGCGTCCACGCGCACGGGAACGGCCTCGACGTACAGGATCGGCATCCGTGCCCTGGCTGTCTCCAGCTCGTCCGCGGACAGCCAGCCGGACGCGGTTTCGGTCATGTCAGACATTGCTTGATCATAATTTCCCGAGCCCCTTCACACCCCCAACTCCACCGACCCAATCCATCCCACCTCCACCAAGCGCACTTCCAGCCCCACCAGACACACTCCCCCGTCCACACCCCCAGCCCCTCCGCCCCACCTCCAGCCCTGCCCGGCACACTCCCAGCCCCGCCCGGCACACCTCCAGCCCCACCGGCAACACCTCCAGCCCCACCGGCCACACCACCAGCCCCGCCCGGCACATCTCTAGCCCCACCGGCCACACCTCCAGCCCCACCGGCCACACCACCAGCCCCGCCGGCGTTTGAGGCGCGGGGGCCCGGGGGCAGAGCCCCCGCAACGGCGCCGCACCCGGCACCCGACCGGCACCGACCCCGCCGGAGGCCCGCGGCCCGCGGCCCCGACTTCACCGACCAGCCCGGCCCGGCCGGCCCCGCCCACCCGGCCCGCCGCCAGGCGACCGGCCAGGCGACCGGCCCGCCACCAGGCGACCCGCCGCTAGGCGACCCGCCGCTAGACCCGTACCGCCGCATCCAGCCGCGCAGTGAACTCCCGCACCGCCGCCTCGTCCCGGTACGGCTCCACCCGCATCCGGAAGTCCTCCAGATACTCCGCACCCCGGCTCGACCGGAGCCCCGCCAGCAGTTCCGCCGCCTGCGCAGCGCTCTGGCAGGCCTGTTCCACCTCCCGCTGCTGCACCCGCGCCGCCGCCAGCAGCAGCATCCCGATCGCACGCCGCCGCGCCTTGCCCGCCGGCAGCCCCCGCAGCGCCTCCTCGGCCCGCCTGGCCGCCGCGTCCCCCTGCCCCAGGTCCCGGTGGCAGTGCGCCAGCTCGTCCGCGAGGTACGCCTGGTCGAAGTGGCCGATCCACACCGGGTCGTCGCCGGACTCCGGCTCGGCCCGCTCCAGCGCGGTCACCGCCCGCGAGGACAGCACGGCCGTCGCCCGGGAGTCCCCCATCAGCGCGTGCCCGCGCGCCTCGGCGGCGTAGAACATGGCCTGCACCCGCGGGGTGACCTGCCCGCGCGTCCCCTCCTGCGCGGCGCGCGCGAGCTGCGCGATCTCCCGCGGGTTGCCGAGTTCCGCGGCGAGGTGGCTCATCGAGGCGGCCAGCACGTAGCCCCCGTACGCCCGGTCCCCGGCGGCCTGGGCGAGCCTCAGCGCCTGGATGTAGTAGCGCTGGGCGAGCCCGGCCTGCCCGGTGTCGACCGCCATGTAGCCGGCGAGTTCCGTCAGCCGGGCCACCGCCGCGAACAGCGCGCGGCCCACCGGCTCCCGGTACGAGCCGCCGATCAGCCCGGACACCACGGAGTTCAGATAGTGCACCACCACCGGCCGCACGTGCCCGCTGCCGAAGCGGTGGTCGAGGTCCTTGAGGGCCTCGGTGGTCGCCCGTACGGCTTCGACGTCGGACATCCCGACGCGCGAGCCGCCGCTGCGGGCCACCTGCGAATCGGCGCCGGTGATCAGCCAGTCGCGGCTCGGCTCGACCAGCGCCGAGGCGGCCACGGACGACCCGGCCAGGAAGTCGCGGCGGCCGACGTCGCTGCGCCACAGCTCGCAGACCTGCTCGATCGCGCCGATGACGGTCGGGGAGAACTGCAGGCCGACGCCAGAGGCGAGGTTCTTGCCGTTGGCCATGCCGATCTCGTCGATGGTGACGGTGCGGCCGAGTTTGCGCCCGAGGGCCTCGGCGATGATCCCCGGCGCCCGGCCGCGCGGCTGCTGTCCGCGCAGCCAGCGGGCCACGGAGGTCTTGTCGTAGCGGAGGTCGAGGCCGTGTTCGGCCCCGCACATGTTGACGCGCCGGGCGAGCCCGGCATTGGAGCACCCGGCTTCCTGGATGAGCGCCTGAAGCCGTTCATTCGGCTGGCGCGCTACGAGAGGCCTGGCTGCCATGAAAACCCCCAGTGGCCGCGGGTGATCGTTGGAATGATCACTTCCCGCCTGATGTGCGGAGAATCATCCGCTCTGCGTCGTGTCGCTACCCAACTCCGGCGCCCCGGGCTCCTACGCGCCCCCACGTGTGCACCGGTGCGCCCCGTATGCAGGATCGATGCTCCGCCCACCGGCCGGTTTACGCCCGTAACCCCGGGTGACCCGGGCAGTTGTGATGGGCGTGGAAGAGACCATCGGAGTCACGGAGACCGCACCCATCCCCAAGCAGCGGGGCGAACTGCTGCTGGACCATGCCGTGCGGTACGCGGAAGAACGGCACTGGGACGTCTTCGCCGGCACCTGGCTGGAGCCTTCGGAGGGCCGGGAGTTGTGCTCGTGCGGGGCGGTGGACTGCGTGGCGCCCGGAGCGCACCCCGCGGTGAAGGACTGGGCCTCGCACGCCACCGGCAGCGCGGTGCAGGTCCGGCGGATCTGGGCGCGCCAGCCGGAGGCCTCGATCCTGATGCCGACGGGCCGCACCTTCGACGCGCTGGACGTGCCGGACTCGGCCGGGTTCCTGGCGCTGGCACGGCTGGAGCGGATGCAGCGCACCATCGGGCCGGTCACTCTGACGCCCCACCACCGGATGCTGTTCTTCGTCCTGCCGGGGGCCGGCGCGAAGGTCGCCGACCTGGTGCGCAAGTCGGGCTGGTCGCCTTCCGGGCTGGACCTGGTCACGCGCGGCGAGGGCGAGTACGTGGCCGCGCCGCCGACCCGCGTCGGCGGCCGGGGCTCGGTGCAGTGGGCGCGGCGGCCCACTCCGGCGAACCGGTGGCTGCCGGACACCGAGGAGCTGATCGACGTGCTGGCGTACGCCTGCGGCAGCGAGGCGGCGGAGCGCAGGCGCCGCCAGGGCTGACGGCCGGCCGCTGTGGCCGCCCGGCGGCGCCCGCACCTGCGTTTTCGCCCTGGGAACTCATGACATAAGTAACTGCTCGGCCCCCTCCCCCTCCTCCTATGGTGAGGAACGAACGACGAGTACGACCCGTACGACGAGTACGGCCAAACGGGGACGCGGAGAGAGGCGGGCGCAATGCCGGACCAGGCAGATGCGACGGGCAGGACGTACGGGACGGACGGTGCGCGATCCGCGCCGTCCGCCGTGCGGGTGGAAGGTCTGTGGAAGCGGTTCGGGGACCAGGTGGCCGTGTCCGGCATCGACCTGGAGCTGCCGGCGGGCAAGTTCATCGGTCTCGTCGGCCCCAACGGCGCCGGCAAGACGACGACGCTGTCGATGGTGACGGGCCTGCTGCGCCCGGACATGGGGCGGGTCTTCGTGGCCGGCCACGACGTGTGGGCGGACCCGGTCGAGGTGAAGTCGCGGATCGGCGTCCTGCCGGAGGGGCTGCGTCTCTTCGAGCGGCTGTCGGGGCGTGAACTGCTCGGGTACATGGGCCGTTTGCGGGGGCTGCCGGGCGAGGAGACCGACAAGCGGGCGACGCAGCTGCTGGAGGTCCTCGACCTCGCGGGCTCGCAGCACAAGCTGGTCGTGGACTACTCGACGGGCATGCGGAAGAAGATCGGCCTGGCGGCCGCGCTGCTGCACAACCCCGAAGTGCTGTTCCTGGACGAGCCGTTCGAGGGTGTGGATCCGGTGTCCGCACAGACCATCCGAGGGGTGCTGGAACGTTACACCTCGTCCGGCGCCACGGTCGTCTTCTCCTCCCACGTGATGGAGCTCGTCGAGTCGCTGTGCGACTGGGTGGCCGTGATGGCCGCCGGCCGGATCCGCGCCGCGGGCCCGCTGGCCGACGTACGGGGCTCCGCGCCCTCGCTGCAGGCCGCGTTCCTCGAACTGGTCGGCGCGCACGGGCGTGACGCGGCCGGGGATTCGCTGGACTGGCTGGGCGGCGGGGCGGGCTCCGGCTCGACCGCGGGCACCGGCTCCACCGCGGGCACCGGCTCCGCTTCCGGCTCGGGGACGGCCGCGCGATGACCGCCGCCGTCACGCCCGTCACATCCGCCGCTCCCGGCACTTCTGCCTCCCCAATGGCCTCGGTAGCGCTGACTCCGGTCTTCGTCCGGATCAAGCTGTCGCTGCTGCGCAACGGGCTGAAGGGCAACTCGAAGCGCAAGGCCGCCTGGATCAGCTCCCTGGTCTTCACCCTGGTCATCGGCTTCTTCGTCACGCTCGGCCTGGCCCTGCTGCGCGGCAACGCCCACGCGGGCACGGTCGTCGTCCTGCTGGCCGCGATCCTGGCGCTCGGCTGGGCCTTCATGCCGCTGTTCTTCCCGACCGGCGACGAGACCCTGGACCCGAGCCGGCTGGTCATGCTGCCGCTGCACCCGCGGCCGCTCGTACGGGCCCTCCTGGCCTCCTCACTGATCGGCATCGGGCCGCTGTTCACGCTGTGCCTGGCCGTCGGCTCGGTCGTGGCGGTCGCACGGGGCGGCGCGGGCATCGCCGCCGCCGTCCTCGCCGTCCCCCTCCTGATCCTCGGCTGCGTGGCCCTGGCGCGCGCGGTGGCCACGGCCAACGTGCGACTGCTGACCAGCCGCAAGGGCCGCGACCTGGCGCTGCTGAGCGGTCTGCTGATCGCGCTGGGCGGGCAGCTGGTCAACTTCGCCAGCCAGCGCCTGTTCCAGTCGGGCGGGCTCGCCCAGCTGGAGCCGGCGGAGGCGGTCGTGCGGTGGCTGCCCCCGGCGACGGCCGTCGGCATGGTCGACTCCGCGAGCGAGGGCTCCTACGGCGTCGCCGCCGCCCAGCTGGCCCTGACCCTGGCGGCACTGGCCGGGCTGCTGTGGTTCTGGGAGCGCAGCCTGACCAAGCTGATGGTCACCCCGGACGGCTCGACCATCGCCGCGGCCAAGCCCGACAAGGACCGCGGCACGGGCGGCGGGTTCTGGTCGCTCCTGCCGGGCGGACGCACGGGCGCGGCCATGCAGCGCACCCTGCGTTACGTCGTGCGCGACCCGAAGACGAAGTCGGCGTGGGTGACGGCACTGGCGATCGGCGTGATCGTCCCGGTCTTCAACGCCCTGCAGGGCACCGGCTCCGTCTACCTCGCCTGCTTCGGCGCGGGGATGCTGGGCGTGCAGATGTACAACCAGTTCGGGCAGGACACCTCCGCCTTCTGGATGGTCGCCCAGACCATCGCCACCCCGCGCGACGCGTACGTGGAACTGCGCGCCCGCGCCGGTGCGCTGGCGCTGGTCACCGTCCCGTACACGGTGCTGGTCACGGCGCTCACGGCCGGGCTGGTCGGCAACTGGGGCGGCTTCCCGGCCGCGCTGGGCCTGGCCCTCGGCCTGCTGGGCTCGATGCTCTGCACGGGCGCCCTGGCCTCGGCGCGGTTCCCGTACTCGATCCCCTCGGACGGCGCCTTCAAGAACGTCGCCCCGGGCCAGGCGGGACTCGCCTGGAGCGGCATCTTCGGCGGACTGATCGCCTCGGCGCTGATCAGCTCCCCGGTGATCGCCCTGACGGTCTGGGCCGTGGTGACGGACCAGCAGTCCCTCGGCTGGCTCCTGCTCCCCGCGGGCGTCGCCTGGGGCGCCCTGGCCGCCTGGGCGGGCCTGCGGATCGCGGCCCCGATGGTGGCGCGGAAGCTGCCGGAGATCCTTCAGGCCGTCAGCAAGGGCTGAGGAAGGACACGAAGGGCCGGTCCCCACACCACCTCTCGGGGTGCTCGGGACCGGCCCTTCCGTGCGCCGTCAGGGGGCGTCCGTCATGAGGCGTCTGCCTTGATTCCCTCCAGGAAGGGCTCCAGGGCCGCACGCCAGGCGGCCGGCTGGTCGTAGTGGAGGTAGTGGCCCGCGTCGGGGATTTCGGCGTACTGGCCGGCGGGGAGGACGCGGACCATTTCCTGGGCCTCCGCGCGGCCGAGCTCGCCGTCGAGGCCGCGGACGACCAGGGTCGGGCAGCGGACCTGGGCGAGCTCCTCCCAGTGCGCGTCGTGGACCCAGGTTTCACGGGCCGTCAGCATCTGGCGGCGGGAGAACAGGGGGCGCCAGCCGTCCGCGGCCTGGTACATCACCTCGGCGAAGAAGGCTCCGCGGCCGGGGTCGGGGCGTTCCACCCGGGGGTCGTCCTCGCCGAACCAGCGGCGGGCCGCGTCCTGCGTGGGGAAGGGGAGGGGCCAGCGGGTGAACCACTCCTCCCATTCCCGCTGGGAGGCTTCGCCGAGGGCCGAGGCGCGCATGTCGCAGATGACCAGGGCTTCGACCAGGTCCGGGCGGCGGGCGGCGAGCTGCCAGGCGGTGAGGGCGCCCATGGAGTGGCCGATCAGGGTGACGGGTGCGAGGCCGAGCTGCTCGACGGCGGCCTCGGCGTCGGCCACGAAGGCCTCCCGCCCCAGGGACGTGTGCGGCGCGGGGCCGCTGCGCGGGCGCTCGCTCTGGCCGTGTCCCCGCTGGTCCAGAGCCACCACGCGGCGGCGCTCGGCGAGCCAGCGGGCGGTGGAGGCCCAGTGGAAGGCGCGGCCCATCAGGCCGTGCAGTAACAGCACGCCCGGTCGGGGGTCCGCCTCCGGGCCCGGTTCGCGGAACTCCCAGGCGGCCAGGCGCACACCATCTGCCCCTGTCACATCGATGCGCTGTACCACCGAAGATGCACCCCCTTCGCTCCCGGCCAGACTATCGAACCCGCATTCGAAAACGGACTTCCCGCCGACAACACCGCTCTTTCGAGTGACCTTGCTCAAGGATTGGCCGCCGCTGCCGATGGAGATCCTTTCAACAGGGAGGCGGGCCGATCGGGGAAGACGGTCCGAAGGGGAAGACCTTGAGAGCTCGGGGCTCCAGGTCACCAGGGGAGGATCGGTCCCGGCGCCGCAAGGCGCCGGGACCGTCCACACACCAGAGCACGCTCAGCACAGCACACCATGCCGGAGCCGCCGGCGTCAGCGCTTCGGCGTCAGCGCACCGCCTCGCGTCAGCGCTTGGCCACGAACACGTGCGAGGCGACGTCCGCCTCCAGCTCCGCGGCCTCGCCGCCGCTGCCGACGAGCACCCCGCCCGGGGACTCCGTCACGCTGACCACCGAGCCGGGCTGCACGCCCGCCCGCCGCAGCGTGTACATCAGCTGGGCGTCCGTCTGGATCGGCTCCCCGATCCGGCGCACGACCACGGTCTTGCCCTCGGTGCCCGGGTCGAGCTCCGACAGGCTCACCATGCCGTCCTCCAGGAACGGGTCGGCCTCGGCCTTCTCCCCCAGCTCCTCCAGCCCCGGGATCGGGTTCCCGTACGGCGACTCGGTCGGGTGACGCAGCAGCTCCAGCACCCGCCGCTCCACCGCCTCGCTCATCACGTGCTCCCAGCGGCAGGCCTCGGCGTGCACCTGCTCCCACTCCAGGCCGATGACGTCGACGAGCAGGCACTCGGCGAGCCGGTGCTTGCGCATCACGCGCGTCGCCAGCCGCCGGCCCTCGTCGGTCAGCTCCAGGTGCCGGTCGCTGGCCACGGCCACCAGGCCGTCGCGCTCCATCCGCGCCACCGTCTGGCTGACCGTCGGGCCGCTCTGGTCGAGCCGCTCGGCGATCCGGGCGCGCATGGGGACCACACCTTCCTCTTCCAGCTCAAGGATGGTGCGGAGATACATCTCCGTGGTGTCGATCAGTCCGGACATTCGTGCCCCTCGGATTGCGTGCGCTGGCCCTGTCCCCAATTCTGACGCATCGGGCCGACAACCGTCCCGTGTCGAGCGTCAAGCCCCGTCCCGGACATGTCCCCGACACATCGAGCTCCGGGATTGACGTTCGTATTGACACGCCCTTGGTCCAGACCGCACGGTGAGCGGCGAACACGCACGCACCCCCAACCCCCACCCTTCGGAAGGGCCATCGGCGTATGAGCGAGAGCAAGCTGGCCGGTCAGTTCTTCGACGCCGCCATCGGCCTGCTGGAGCGGGTGCGCGACGAGGAGGGATCGCGCATCGCCGAGGCCGGCGCCCTCGTCGCCGACGCCGTCGCCTCCGGGAACCGGCTCTTCGCGTTCGGCGCCGGGCACTCCTCCCTGCCCGCCCAGGACGTGGTCTACCGGGCCGGCGGCCTGGCCCTGATGAACTTCCTCGCCGTCCCGGGCACGGCGGGCGTCGACGTCATGCCCGCCACCCTCGGCAGCGCCCTGGAGCGGGTCGACGGCCTGGCCGGGGCCGTCCTGGACAGCAGCCCCGCCTCCGAGGGCGACGTCCTCGTGATCATCTCCCTCTCCGGCCGCAACGCCCTGCCGGTCGAGATGGCCATGAACGCCCGCGCCCTCGGCCTCAAGGTCATCGGCGTGACCTCGGTGGCCTACGCGACCGGGACCAAGTCGCGGCACGTCTCCGGCACCTTCCTGAAGGACCACTGCGACGTGGTCCTGGACAGCAAGATCGCGGTCGGCGACGCCGAGCTGACCCTCGACGGCATCGAGGCCCCCTTCGCCCCCGCCTCCACGGTCGTCACCAGCGCGATCATGCAGGCGGTCATGGCCGCGGCGGCCGGCGAACTCGTCGCCCGCGGCATCGAGCCGCCGCTGCTGCGCTCGGGCAACGTGGACGGCGGCCACGAGTGGAACGGCCGCGTCATGCAGGAATACGGGGACCGGATCTTCTTCCGACACTGAGGACCCGTGATCGGCAAGTCGCTTTGCACCTCCGGTTGTTGATCTTTAGGATCCATCGGCGGACGGGCGCGACCCGCGCCCGCGACACCGTCGGACTTATCCGACATCTGGGGGATTTCACGTGATCGCTTTCATGCGCAAGTCGGCACGCAGGATAAGCACCATCGGGGCAGCCATCGCCCTCGCGGGCACCGCCGTCGTCGCCGGCCCCGCCTCGCCTGCGGCGGCCGACGAGTACGTGCACTTCATCTGGAACCTCAACAGCAAGAAGTGCCTGGTGACCCAGGGCTTCGGGGACGGCGCGGCCGCCTTCCAGTACCAATGCAACACGACGTACGGGGACCAGAAGTGGTGGCTCGACTGGTCGCACGACGGCGGCCGGGGGGCGATGATCAAGAACGCCTACAGCGGGAAGTGCCTCACGGCCCAGGGCTTCGGCGACTCGGGAGCGTTCCAGTACACCTGCTACCCGTACGCGGACCAGCTCTGGGAGGTGCAGGGCACGCGGGAGGACGGCTACCAGCTCAAGAACGTCAACAGCGGGAAGTGCCTGGTCGTCCAGGGCCTCACCAACGGCAACGGGGCGTTCCAGACCGCCTGTGACCGGCGCTTCGCCGACCAGCTCTGGGAGTTCTGACCGCACCCACGGCCCCCGGATCATGACCGGTCGGCCAGGTCGAGGTCGGCGGCCACCCGGGCCGCCACCTCCTCCGCGTACGAGGCGTCCGCGCGCTCGAACGCCGGCCGTGAGGGCCCGCGCAGGAAGGTCAGCACCCCCAGGGTCCGCCCCCGGCTGCGCAGCACCGTGCACAGACCGTGCGCCGCGCCCTCCGGCCACTGGCGGGCCCGCGCCCACTCCGGGTCCGCCTCGCCGCGGGGGGAGCCCGCGCGCACCGAACCGATCCGGTCCAGCGCCTGCAACGCCGGGTGACCGGCCGCGTACCGTACGGGAATCGATCCGGGTCCCGGCAGCTCGGGCGGCGAGGCCGCCGACCGTACGAGCCTGCGCCGCTCCAGGCCGGCCGAGGGGTCCAGTACGTCCAGCAGCGCGTGCTCGGCGAAGCCCGCCAGGGCGAAGTCCAGGCGTACGGCCGCCGCCTCCGCCGGGTCCTCGCACTCGGCGGCGGCCCGCCCCGCCCGGTGCAGCTGGTGGGCGCGGAAGCGCAGCTGCGCGGTGTCCAGCTGCGCCTGCCGCTCCTCGGTGACGTCCTGGAACACCCAGCCGACCCCCAGCGGCACCGGCTGCTCGGCGAGTGGCGAGGCCAGCCGCAGGAACCCGCACCTCCAGCACCGCCGCCGCACCCCCTCGGGCGTGCGCACCGAGACCCACAGCTCGACGGGCGCGGGCGGCGCCCCCTCGGCGAGGACGTGCTGGAGGGCGCCCTCCAGCTCCTCCACGCCCTGCGTCAGCAGCTCCCCCAGCGGCCTGCCGAGCAGTACGGTGCGGCCGGTGCCGAAGGCGCGCGCGGCGTGGGCGTTGACCACGGCGGGCCGCAGGTCGACGTCGACCAGGACGACGCCCCAGGAGGCGTCCTCCATCAGGGCCTCGCTGAGCGCGATGGACCGCTCCAGGTCGATCTGCGCGTGCACCTCGCTGAACGCGCAGTACACCCCGGCGGGTTTGCCGTCCGCGCCCGGCACCCCGGCGGACTGGGTCCGTACGAGGACCCGCCCGCCGTCCTTGGTCAGCAGCGCGAACTCGTGGACCTGCCGCCCGGGAGCGTCCTGGGCGGCCATGAGTCTGTCCTGTACGTCCTGGGCGTCGGCGGGCCGTACCGCCCAACCCTCGAACCCCTTGCGGCCCACGGCCTCGGCCGCCGACCAGCCCAGGATCCGCTCGGCCTCGCGGTTCCAGTGGGTGATCACGCCGTCGGAGTCGAACGCGCACAAGGCGGCGTCCATCCCGTCCAGCAGCGCTGCGAGCAGATCGTCGGCGGTCTCGTTACGTCCGGAAGCACTCACCTGGCACCCCCTGCAGGTTCGCGTGTGCGGCACGTCAGATCATTGAACGCGAACGTGACGCAGCACACACTGCTTTCCGCGGATTGGGTACGCGAAACCCGGTGGGATTTCTGCGGGACGGGCCGAGGAACACGGTGTGGCCCGCAACCAGGGACGACCACACGTTCGAGTGACTCTCGCCGGTCCGTCCGCACTGCACGATCCGCAGTGCCTAGCATCCTGGGAACCACGAGAAGGGAGGTCACTCGCTCCCTCACACCGAGTGACCAGCCCCAGTCATCACGATCCCCGGATCAAGTGAGGTGCCTCGATGACTACGTTCTCTGCAGGTGAGCAGACCCACCAGGCTGTGCTTCCTCAGCAGCCTGCTCTGGAATCCGCGAGCGCAGACACCCTTGGGAGCAGGGACGAAACGGCTCACGGACTCCCGGCCACCGCGCCGGGCACCGGTCTGGAACATGGGCGAGGGGAGACCGGCGAAGTCGGCACCGAGATGCGTCGGCGACACGCCCGATCGGCTGCTTCGGCGGCGGGGACGGCAGCGACTACGAGCGGTGACGCTCCCCGCCCGGCAGACAGCCGGGTGTTCGTGCTGGCGAAGGGGGGCGAACCGCTCATGCCGTGCCACCCTGCCCGTGCCCGCGAGTTACTCGCGAGTGGGCGTGCCGTCGTCGCTCGGCGCGCTCCTTTCACCATCCGGCTCAAACACCGGACCCGCGCCGACTCGGCCGTCGTGGGCGTACAGCTACGCCTCGACCCCGGCTCCAAGGCGACAGGCATCGCCATCACGGATGAACACCAGCAATTCGACCCGCAGCGGCGAACCGTCGCGGCCCGCCGCGGGCTGATCACGATCGAGCTCCGGCACCGGGGGCAACAGATCCACAGCGGCATGATGCGACGTGCTGGGTACCGCGGCCGAAGGCGCTCGGCGAACCTTCGGTACCGGGCACCCCGGCACGACAACCGGCCCCGCCCGGACGGCTGGCTTCCCCCGTCCTTACGCCATCGCATCGACTCCACCCTGTCCCTCGTCGTACGACTTTGTCGATACGCACCAGTGGTTGAGATCCACGTGGAACAGGCCGCATTCGACACGACCGCATTCGCGGGAGTCGTGCCGTCCGCCGCACATGAGGGCACGGAGCCGACACATGCCGGATTCGAGATCCGCGAGTTCCTGTTGGCCAAATGGAACCGATCCTGCGCCTACTGCGATGCCACAGGGGTGCCTCTCAACATCGAACACGTCCGCCCACGAAGCCGTGGAGGGACGGACCGGGTATCGAACCTCGTTCTCGCCTGTGTTCCCTGCAATCAGGCGAAGGGGACGGCACACATCGAAGAGTTCCTCTCCGACCGGCCCGCCCGGCTGGAACGCGTGAGCACCCAGCTGAGGAGACCGCTCCATGACGTCGCTGCCATGAACGCCACCAGACTCCAGCTCGTGGAGGATCTCGCAGCCCAGGGTGTTCCCGTCCACGCGTGGTCGGGCGGACGCACCCGCTGGAACCGGTTCGCGATGGGGTTACCGAAGAGCCACACCCTCGACGCCCTGGCCACCGGGTTGATCCGTCACGAACGCGGCGATGCCGTCGTCCGCGTCCCCGCCCAGATCCTCGTGGTGACATCAACGGGCCGCGGTTCCTACGCCAGGACCACCCCGGACCGCTTCGGCTTCCCCCGCCTGCAACGGCCGCGCGGCAAGGTCCACCACGGGTACTCAACCGGGGACTTGGTGGCGGCGGTCGTTCCCAGGGGGAAGTGGGCCGGGAGCTGGGTAGGACGCATCGCGGTCCGAACCAGTGGCCAGCATCGCATCACCACGCTGACCAGCCGTTTTGATGTCTCACACCGGAATTTGCGACTGCTCCAGAAAGCCGATGGCTACACCTACGGATTCGCCGACGAAATTCGATTGAGCGAACGGCACGAGCCTGCCTACAGTGGTCGCACACTGAAAGGAGGTGATCCCGGAAATGTATGAACTCCGGACGCGTGAGGTGGCTGCGGGCTGAGCGCCCGTCGTCGCACGCACCCAGTGCGGTGCCCGGCGGGATCGCCGAGCGCCAATCCACAGCAGTCACCCGACCCGCGGGCTCGCCGGTACGTCCGGCCGGCTTCTCCCACTGCAGGGGAGAGACCCGAGCCCGCGGGTCGCCTGCTTTTCCGCTCCGCTCGGGGTGACGGGACCCGCGCCGCGCCCGGCCGCGCGGCCTGCCGGAGCACCCGCGGGGCCGGCAGCACCGCCGGGCCCCACGGCCCCGGCCCCGGCCCGTAACGCCCCCAAGGCCACGGCCCCCGCCCGGCGCGGCGCCACGGCCGCGGCCCCGGCCCGGGGTGGGCACACCGCCGCGGTCGGCCGCGAGGCCGCCAGGCCCGCCCCCGTGTCCGGTCAGCGCCGTACGGCTACGGACAGAGCCGCTCCACGCGCCACTTCTCCGCGTCCAGGACGTACCGCAGCCGGTCGTGCAGGCGGTTCTCGTGGCCCTGCCAGAACTCCACCTCGTCCGGGACCACCCGGATGCCGCCCCACTGGGGCGGGACCGGGACCTGCTCGCCCTCCGGGTAGCGGGCGGCGAGCTCCGCGTAGCGGCGGTCCAGTTCCGCGCGGGAGCCGATCACGCTGGACTGCTCGCTCGCCCAGGCGCCCAGCTGCGAGCCGTGCGGGCGAGAGCGGAAGTACGCCGCCGTCTCGTCGCGGCCGATGCGGGACGCCGTGCCGGTGACGGCGACCTGGCGGGCGATGGGGTGCCAGGGGAAGAGCAGCGCCACGCGCGGGTTCTCGGCGATCTCCCGGCCCTTGCGGGAGTCGTAATTGGTGAAGAAGACGAAGCCCCGGTCGTCGAACTGCTTCAGCAGCACCGTGCGGGAACTGGGGCGGCCGTCGGCCGTCGCCGTCGAGACGATCATCGCGTTCGCTTCGAAGACGTGCGCGTCGGCGGCCTGCTGGAACCACCGGGCGAACTGCCGCATCGGGTCCCCGGCGAGGCTCTCCTCCTCGACGATCTCCGAGCGGTACTGCTTGCGCATGGTGGCGGGATCAAGGTCCTGGTCGGTCACGCGGCCATCCTGCCGCAGTGGGACCGTCACCGGTGTGCCGTATGTCACGCTTCCGCACCGCATCCGGAGCCGACAAAATCTTGGGGCCGGTCCGACGGTCCCACACGGATGACCATCGGCCGTGCCGGGCATCAACGGGGATGACCGCGCCGGACCGCGAATCACGCCGGGAGCCGCGCGTGTTCGCACTATCTGAGGAGCCGCCTGATGTCCGACTTCGTACCCGGTCTCGAGGGAGTCATCGCGTTCGAAACGGAGATCGCCGAACCCGACAAGGAGGGTGGTGCGCTCCGTTACCGCGGTGTCGACATCGAGGACCTCGTCGGCCACGTCTCCTTCGGGAACGTCTGGGGCCTGCTGGTCGACGGCGCGTTCAACCCCGGGCTGCCCGCCGCCGAGCCCTTCCCCATCCCGGTCCACTCCGGTGACATCCGGGTCGACGTGCAGTCCGCGCTCGCCATGCTCGCCCCCGTGTGGGGTCTGAAACCGCTGCTGGACATCGACGAGCAGACCGCCCGCGACGACCTCGCGCGCGCCGCCGTCATGGCGCTGTCGTACGTCGCCCAGTCCGCGCGCGGCCAGGGCCTGCCGATGGTGCCGCAGAAGGAGATCGACAAGGCCGAGTCCGTGGTCGAGCGGTTCATGATCCGCTGGCGGGGCGAGCCCGACCCGAAGCACGTCAAGGCCGTCGACGCGTACTGGACCTCCGCCGCCGAGCACGGCATGAACGCCTCCACGTTCACCGCCCGGGTGATCGCCTCGACCGGTGCCGACGTCGCGGCCGCGCTGTCGGGTGCCGTCGGCGCCATGTCCGGGCCGCTGCACGGCGGTGCGCCGTCCCGCGTCCTCGGCATGATCGAGGAGATCGAGCGCACCGGCGACGCCGTGGCGTACGTGAAGAAGGCCCTGGACAAGGGCGAGCGCCTGATGGGCTTCGGGCACCGCGTCTACCGCGCCGAGGACCCGCGCGCCCGCGTGCTGCGCCGTACGGCCAAGGAGCTGGACGCCCCGCGCTACGAGATCGCCGCCGCGCTGGAGAAGGCCGCGCTGGAGGAGCTGCACGCGCGCCGCCCCGACCGGGTGCTCGCCACGAACGTCGAGTTCTGGGCCGCGATCATGCTGGACTTCGCGGAGGTCCCGGCGCACATGTTCACCTCGATGTTCACGTGCGCCCGTACCGCCGGCTGGTCGGCGCACATCCTGGAGCAGAAGCGCACCGGCCGCCTGGTCCGCCCGTCGGCCCGCTACACGGGCCCGAGCCGGCGCGACCCGCGGGAGATCTCGGGCTACGCGGACATGGCCGAGACGGCCTGACGGCCTGGCCGCCCGCCCCGCCGCCGCCGTCAGGGCGCCGTACCCCCGCAGCGGGGTGCGGCGCCCCGCTGCTTCTCAGGGCGTCAGAGCGGCCTCGATGATGCGGGACCACTGGGCCACCACCCGGCCCCGGCGGGCCGTGTCGTCGGTGAGGACGTTGGCCAGGCCGAGGCCGCGCGCCATGTCGAGGAGGCCCTGCACGGTTTCCCGTACGCCGGGGACGGACTCGTCGGCGCCGAGCAGCCCGACCGCGATGCGGTGGGTCTCGCGGCCCACCCGGGCCTCCAGTTCGGTGACGCGGGGGCGCAGTTGCTCCTCGTTGGAGGCGGCGACCCAGAGCTGGAGGGCGGCCCGGAAGAGGGTGCCGGTGTACAGGTCCACGATGGCTTCCACGGCCGCGGGACGGGCGACGGGGCCGGTCTGGAAGAGGTCGCGCAGGGCGGTGGAGCGTTCCTCGGCGACGTACTCGACGGCGGCGGTGAACAGGTCCTCGCGGGTCGGGAAGTGGTGCTGGGCGGCGCCCCGCGAGACGCCGGCGCGCTCGGCGACGACGGCGACGGTGGAGCCGGCCCAGCCGTGTTCGGCGAGGCAGGAGACGGCCGCCTCCAGGAGGTGGCGGCGGGTGACGCGGCTGCGCGCCTGCTTGGGTCCCTGCCGGATCTGGATCTCGCTCACAGGGCCCATGACGGGTTCCGGCGTTCGAAGCGGGCGGTGATGCCTTCGCGGGCCTCCTCGGAGGCGAAGAGCCCTGCGGACAGCTCGGTCAGGCGGGCGCCGTCCCGGGCGACGGCCTCGCGCACGGCGGCGGCGGTCAGCGACTTGGTGGCGGCCAGTCCCTGCGGGGAGGCCTTGCGCAGCCCGTCGAGGACGGGTGCGAGCGCGTCGTCGACATCCCCCTCGGAGTGAAGGGTCAGCAGCCCGATCCTGGCCGCCTCGGCGGCGTCGAAGGCCTCGGCGGTGAGGAAGTAGCGGGCGGCGGCGCGAGGGTCGAGGCGCGGCAGCAGCGGGATGGAGATCACCGCGGGGGCGAGGCCGAGGTGGGTCTCGGTGAAGGCGTACGAGGACTGCGGTCCGGCGGCGGCGATGTCGCAGACCCCGAGCAGCCCGAGCCCGCCGGCGCGGACGTGGCCGGTGACGCGGGCGACGACGGGCTTGGGGAGTTCGGCGATCTCGCGGAGCAGGGCGAGGAAGTCCGCGGGGTCGCAGGGCGACTTGAGGTCGGCGCCGGCGCAGAAGGTGGTCCCGGTGTGCGTCAGCACGACGGCCCGGACCGCCGGGTCCGCCCCGGCGTCGGCGAGCGCGGCACGGAGGGCGGCGACGAGGTCGGCGGAGAGCGCGTTGCGGTTGGCCGGGGAGTCGAGGGTGAGCGTGGCGACGCCGGTCGCTCGCGCGGCGTGAACGGGTGTCATGTCTCCTCCGGAGTGATATCGAGCGATGGGGACGCTACCGGACCCCCTGCGGGGAGCTCGGCGGGGTCGGGGCGGGGTCGGCCCCTACCGGCCCCCTGCGGGGAGCTCGGCCGGGCCGGGGCACACCCAGCCCCGCCGGCGTTTGAGGCCCGGCGCCCGGGGCGGGGCTCCGATTCCCCAAGCCCCGCCGGGGCGCACCCAGCCCCGCCGGCGTTTGAGGCGCGGGGTGCGGGGCGGAGCCCCGATCCTTCAGCCCCGCGGGGGCACACCCAGCCCCGCCGGCGTTTGAGGCGCGGGGCCCGGGGCGGAGCCCCGATCCTTTCAGCCCCGCCGGCGTTTGAGGCGCGGGGCCCGGGGCGGAGCCCCGATCCTTTCAGCCCCGCCGGCGTTTGAGGCGCGGGGTGCGGGGCGGAGCCCCGATCCCCCGTACCCCGACGGCGACCGAGGCGCGGGTCCTGGGGCGGGGCCCCGATCCCCCGAGCCCCGCCGGGGGACGGCTCCGCAGCGGGACGCGCCTAGTACGACTTGGGCAGGCCAAGGGTCTGGTGCGAGACGAAGTTCAGGATCATCTCGCGACTGACCGGCGCGATCCGGGCCACACGGGCCGCCGTGACGAGCGAGGCCAGCCCGTACTCACGCGTGAGCCCGTTCCCCCCCAGCGTGTGCACCGCCTGGTCCACCGCCCGCACACACGCCTCCCCCGCCGCGTACTTCGCCATGTTCGCCGCCTCCCCCGCCCCCATGTCGTCCCCCGCGTCGTACAGCGCAGCGGCCCTCTGCATCATCAGCCGCGCCAGCTCCAGCTCGATGTGCGCCGCCGCCAGCGGGTGGGACACGGCCTGGTGGGCGCCGATGGGTTCCTTCCACACCTGGCGGGTCTTCGCGTAGTCCACGGCCTTGGCCAGCGCGTACCGGCCCATGCCGATCGCGAAGGCGGCCGTCATGATCCGCTCGGGGTTGAGCCCCGCGAAGAGCTGCAGCAGCCCGGCGTCCTCGTCCCCGACCAGCGCCGAGGACGGCAGCCGCACCTCGTCCAGCACAAGCTCGAACTGCTTCTCCGCCGCCTGGAGTTCCATGTCGATCACGGTCCGGCCGAAGCCCTCCGCGTCGCGCTCCACGATGAACAGGCACGGCTTGAGCCGCCCGGTCCGGGCGTCCTCGGTGCGGCCGACGATGAGGGTGGCGTCGGCGATGTCCACGCCGGAGATGAACACCTTGCGCCCGCTGAGGATCCAGTCGTCGCCGTCCCGGCGGGCCGTGGTGGTGATGCGGTGGGAGTTGGAGCCGGCGTCCGGTTCGGTGATGCCGAAGGCCATGGTGCGGCTGCCGTCGGCGAGGCCCGGGAGCCAGGCCCGCTTCTGCTCCTCGGTGCCGAAACGGGAGATGACCGTGCCGCAGATGGCGGGCGAGACGACCATCATCAGCAGCGGGCAGCCGGCCGCCCCGAGTTCCTCCAGCACGATGGACAGCTCGGCGATGCCGCCGCCCCCGCCGCCGTACTCCTCGGGGAGGTTCACGCCGAGGTAGCCGAGCTTGGCGGCATCGGCCCACAGCTCGTCTGGGTGGCCGCCGTCGCGGGCGACGCGGGCGAGGTACTCGCGCCCGTACTTCCGCCCCAGCGCGGCGACCGCCGTGCGCAGGGCCTGGTGCTCCTCGGACTCGATGGTGTGGCTCATGAGTGCGGTTCCTCCTGGACTACGGCGAGCAGGGCGCCGAACTCGACCTGTTGGCCGGTGACGGCGTGGAGCGCGGTGAGCGTGCCGGAGGCGGGGGCGAGGATGCGGTGCTCCATCTTCATGGCCTCCAGCCAGAGCAGGGGCTGCCCGGCGGTGACGGCCCGGCCGGGGGCGAGGCCCTCGGCGACGCGGACGACGGTGCCGGGCATGGGAGCGAGCAGCGAGCCCGGTTCGGTGCGGTCCTGCGGATCGGCGAACCGGGGGACGGGGACGAAGGTGTGGGCTCCGGTGAGGGCCGAATCGACGTAGATCTCCGCCCTGTTCGAATTTTGTTTCACGTGGAACAGGCGTCGGACCCCGTCGACTTCGAGCGTGACGAGCTCCGGCGTGGCGGACAGGACCCGCACCCCGGGGTGGTCCACCGGCTGGTAGGCGACCTCGTACTCGGTGCCCCCCGCGGTGTAGCGCCGGATCTGCGGCTGCGAGCGGACGTTGCGCCAGCCGCCCAGCCGCGCGGCGAGCGAGGCCCCCGGGGCGGGCGCGGCTTCGGCGAGGGCCGCCGCGAGGGCCGCCAGGGTGCCGTCGGGGGCGTCCTCGGTGAGGGCGGCGAGGTGGCGGTCGTAGAAGCCGGTGTCGAGCTTCCCGGCCGTGAACTCCGGTTGCCGCAGGGACCGTACGAGGAGCTCCCGGTTGGTGGTGAGCCCGTGGATCCGGGCCCGGGACAGGGCGTGGGCGAGGACGCGGACGGCCTCGGCGCGGGTCGGGGCGTGGGCGACGACCTTGGCGAGCATGGGGTCGTAGTGGATGCCGACCGTGTCCCCGTCGGCGAATCCGGTGTCCACGCGGACCTGACCGGGCACCGCGAGGGTGTGCAGGACACCGGTCTGCGGCCGCCAGTCCTGGGCCGGGTCCTCGGCGTAGAGGCGGGCCTCCACCGCGTGGCCGTCGGCCGCCGGGGGCGTCAGCGGCAGGGCCGCCCCTTCGGCGACGCGCAGCTGCAGGGCCACGAGGTCGATGCCGAACACGGCTTCGGTGACGGGGTGTTCCACCTGGAGGCGGGTGTTCATCTCCAGGAAGTACGGGCGGCCGTCGGCGGTGACCAGGAACTCGACCGTGCCGGCCCCGCGGTAGGACACGGCCCGGGCGGCGGCCACGGCGGCCCGGTGGAGGCTCTCGCGCAGCGCTTCGGGCAGGCCGGGCGCGGGGGCCTCCTCGATGACCTTCTGGTGGCGCCGCTGGAGGGAGCAGTCGCGGGTGCCGAGCGGCCAGACCGTGCCGTGTGCGTCGGCGAGGACCTGCACCTCGACGTGGCGGCCGCGCTCCACGTACGGCTCGGCGAACACCTCGCCGTCCCCGAAGGCGGACCGGGCCTCGGCGGACGCCGCGTCCAGCTCGGTCTTGAGCTGGTCGAGGTCCCGGACCACGCGCATCCCGCGCCCGCCGCCGCCCGCCGCGGCCTTGAGCAGGAGCGGCAGGTCGGCGTGGGTGGCGGTGGCCGGGTCGACGGGGTCGAGGAGCGGAACCCCGGCGGCGCGCATCAGCTCCTTGGCCCGCGTCTTGGAGGCCATGGCCTCGATGGCCTCGGGCGGCGGGCCGATCCAGACCAGCCCCGCGGCCTCGACGTCGCGGGCGAAGCCGGCGTTCTCGGATAGGAACCCGTAGCCGGGGTGGACGGCATCGGCGCCGGCGGCCAGCGCGGCCTTGATGATCAGGTCGCCGCGCAGGTAGGTGTCGGCGGGCGCCGCGCCCGGCAGGCGTACGGCGCTGTCCGCGCTGCGCACGTGCAGGGCGTCGGCGTCGGGGTCGGAGTGGACGGCGACGGTGTCCAGGCCGAGGGCGCGGGCCGTACGGAAGATCCGCACGGCGATCTCCCCCCGGTTGGCGACCAGGACGGAGGCGATGGCAGGGGTGGCGGTGGTGGCTGGGGTGGCGGTGGTGGCACTGGTGGCGGTGGAATCGACGGTGGTCATCTGCGGGCTCACATCCGGAAGACGCCGAAGCCGCCGCGGGCGCCCTCGACAGGGGCGTTGTGCACGGCGGACAGGCACAGGCCGAGGACGGTACGGGTGTCGCGCGGGTCGATGACGCCGTCGTCGTACAGCCGCCCGGACAGGAACATCGGGAGGGACTCGGATTCGATCTGCGCCTCCACGAAGGCGCGCATCCCCGCGTCCGCCTCCTCGTCGTACGGCAGGCCCTTGGCGGCCGCGGACTGCCGGGACACGATGGACAGCACCCCGGCGAGCTGCTGGGGCCCCATGACGGCGGACTTGGCACTCGGCCAGGCGAAGAGGAAACGGGGCTCGTAGGCCCGCCCGCACATGCCGTAGTGCCCGGCGCCGTACGAAGCGCCCACGAGCACGGACAGGTGCGGCACACGGGAGTTGGACACCGCGTTGATCATCATCGAGCCGTGTTTGATGATGCCGCCCTGCTCGTACTCCTTGCCGACCATGTAGCCGGTGGTGTTGTGGAGGAAGAGCAGGGGGATGTCGCGCTGGTTGGCCAGCTGGATGAACTGGGCGGCCTTCTGGGACTCGGCGCTGAACAGCACCCCCTGCGCGTTGGCGAGGATGCCGACCGGATAGCCGTGCAGGGTGGCCCAGCCGGTGACCAGGCTGGGCCCGTACAAGGGCTTGAACTCGTCGAAGTCGGACCCGTCGACGATCCGCGCGATGACCTCCCGCGGGTCGAAGGGCGTCTTGAGATCCGCCGGCACGATCCCGAGGAGCTCCTCCGGGTCGTACAGCGGCTCGGCCGCCGCCCCCGGCTCGGGGTGCGCCCTGCGGTGGTTCAGCCGGGCGACGACCCGGCGGGCCTGGCGGATCGCGTCCTGCTCGTCGAGGGCGTAATAGTCGGCGAGGCCGGAGGTACGGGCGTGCATGTCGGCGCCGCCGAGCGACTCGTCGTCGCTCTCCTCGCCGGTGGCCATCTTCACCAGCGGCGGCCCGCCGAGGAACACCTTCGAGCGATCCTTGATCATGACGGTGTGGTCGGACATGCCGGGGATGTACGCGCCTCCGGCGGTCGAATTCCCGAACACCACGGCGACGGTGGGGATTCCGGCGGCCGAGAGCCGGGTCAGATCGCGGAAGATCGCGCCGCCCGGAATGAAGATCTCCTTCTGGGAGGGGAGATCGGCGCCGCCCGACTCGACGAGGCTGACGACGGGCAGCCAGTTCTGCAGGGCGATCTCGTTGGCCCGCAGCGCCTTCTTCAGCGTCCAGGGGTTGCTGGCCCCGCCGCGGACGGTCGGGTCGTTTGCGGTGACCAGGCATTCGACGCCCTCCACCGTGCCGATACCGGTCACCATGGAGGCGCCGACGGGGTAGTCGCTGCCCCACGCGGCGAGCGGGGACAGCTCCAGGAACGGCGTGTCCGGGTCGAGGAGCAGCTCGATCCGCTCGCGCGCCAGCAGCTTGCCGCGGTCCTTGTGGCGGGCGGTGTACTTCTCGCCGCCGCCGGCGAGGGCCTTGGCGTGCTCGGCGTCGAGCGTGGCGAGCCGTTCCAGTGCGGCGGTACGGGCCTGCGCGTGCTCGGGGGCGCGGGGGTCGACGGTGGTGCCGAGACGGGTCATGAGCCGTTCCCCTCCGGGGCGGGTGCGTGCAGCAGGTGGGTCGGAATGTCCATGTGCCGGGCCCGGAGCCATTCGCCGAGGGCCTTGGCCTGGGGGTCGAAACGGTGCCCTGAGGCGACGCCGTCGCCGAGGATCCGCTCGATGGTGAAGTTCAGTGCCCGTAGCCGCGGCAGGGCGTGCCGGGTGATGGGGAGGCCCCGCGTCTCGGGGAGCAGTCGGCGGAGCGTCTCGACGGTGAGGGCGCGCTCGATCCACTCCCAGGCGGCGTCGCTCTCCACCCACACCCCGACATTGGCGTCCCCGCCCTTGTCCCCACTCCGAGCCCCGGCCACCACCCCCAGGGGTGCGCGGGTGGTATCAACCACAGCCCCGCCGGCGTTTGAGGCACGGGGATCCGGGGGCGCAGCCCCCACGGGGTCCGGGGGCGCAGCCCCCACGGGGTCCGGGGGCGCAGCCCCCACGGGGTCCGGGGGCGCAGCCCCCACGGGGTCCGGGGGCGCAGCCCCCGCGGGGTCCGGGGCGGAGCCCCGGGTCGGGGGGCTGGGGGCGGAGCCCACAGTTTCGGGAAGGGGCGGGGTGGGGGAAAGGCTCCGCGCAGCGGACACCGGCACCGGCACCGGCAGGCGGGTGCCGTCCGCCAGCACGGCCACGTGCGCGACGGCCCCCGCAGGGACCAGTGCCGAGCCGAACACCCCGTACGGCTGCGCCGCCCCCGGCGGAGCCGTGACGTGGAACCCCGGATAACTGCCGAGCGCCAGCTCGACCGCGGCCGCCGTCACCCCCCTCCCCACCCGCTCCGCCGAAGGATCCCGCACCACCAGCCTCAGCACCGCACTCGCCGTCTCCTCCGTCCCCGCGTTCTCGTGGTCCGTACGGGACAGGGTCCAGGCCACCTCGGCCACCCCCTCCAACGCCTCGGACAGCTGCGCCCGCACCAGCGCCGCCTTCGCCTCGATGTCCAGGCCGGTCAGTACGAAGACCACCTCGTTGCGCCAGCCCCCGATCCGGGTCACGCCCACCTTCAGCGAGTCCGGCGGCGCCTCCCCCCGCACCCCGGAGATCCGCACCCGGTCCTCGCCGTCCCCGCTCAGCCGGACCGTGTCCAGGCGGGCCGTGACGTCCGGGCCGAGGTACCGCACGCCCTGGGTCTCGTACAGGAGCTGCGCCGTGACCGTCCCGGCCGAAACGGCCCCGCCGGTGCCCGGGTGCTTGGTGATCACCGAGGAGCCGTCCTCGGCGATCTCCGCCAGCGGGAACCCCGGCCACCGCACGTCGTGCCTCGTGAAGAAGGAGTAGTTGCCGCCGGTGGCCTGCGTCCCGCACTCCAGGACGTGGCCCGCGACCACCGCGCCCGCCAGCCGGTCGTAGTCGTCCGGGGCCCAGTCGAACCACCATGCCGCCGGCCCGCTGACCAGCGCCGCGTCCGTGACCCGGCCGGTGACGACCACGTCCGCGCCGGCCCGCAGGCAGGCCGTGATCCCGCCGCCGCCCAGGTAGGCGTTCGCGGTCAACGCGCCCTCGGGCCCCTCCCCGTACGGCATCAGGTCGTCGCCCTCCACATGGGCCACGCTCACCGGCACCCCCACCTTGGCCGCCAGCCCCCGCACCGCCTCCGCGAGTCCGGACGGATTGAGCCCGCCCGCGTTCGCGACGATCCGTACGCCCCGCTCGTGCGCGAGGCCGAGCCCCTCCTCCAGCTGGCGCAGGAAGGTCTTGGCGTAGCCGAGGTCCGGGTTCTTCAGCCGGTCCCGGCCGAGGATCAGCATGGTCAGCTCGGCCAGGTAGTCCCCGGTCAGCACGTCCAGCGGGCCGCCGGTCAGCATCTCCCGCATTGCGTCGAAGCGGTCGCCGTAGAAGCCGGAGGCGTTCGCGATCCGCAGCGGCCGGCGCAGCCGGCGCACCGCGGGCCCCTGCCGCTCCGTCATCGGGTGCTCCCCGGCTCGCGCCCGGCCCCCGCCGGCCCCGCGAAGGCCTGCGCGATGTCCAGCCAGCGGTCCGCGTCGGGCCCGGTGGCCGTCAGGGCGAGGTCGGCGCGGTGGGCCCGCTGGGTCACCAGCAGGCAGAAGTCGAGCGCCGGGCCGGTGATCCGCTGCGCGGCGTCCGCGGGCCCGTACGACCACGCCCCGGAGCCGTCGGGGGCCGCCAGCTCGACCCGGAACTCCTCGGCGGGCGCGGGCAGTCCCCGTACGGCGTGGGCGTAGTCGCGGGCCCGTACGCCGATCCGCGCCACGTGCCGCAGCCGCGCGGTCGGTGTGCGGCGCACGCCGAGCGCGTCCGCGACGTCCTGGCCGTGCGCCCAGATCTCCATCAGCCGCGCGCTCGCCATCGAGGCGGCCTTCATCGGCGGCCCGTACCAGGGGAACCGGGTGTCGGGCGAGGCCGCCGCCAGCGCCTCGTCGAGGGCGGTACGGGTGGCCCGCCAGCGGGCCAGCAGCTCGGCGGGCGGCAGTTTCGCGCCCTCCTCCGCGCCCTCGTCGACGAAGGAGTCGGGAGCCTTCACCGCCTCCTCGACCATCTGCCCGAAGGCGGCGGCGTCGGTGAGGGCGAGCAGCGCGGCCCGGTCGGTCCAGTGCAGGTGGGCGATCTGGTGGGCGATGCTCCAGCCGGCGGCGGGCGTGGGCCGGGCCCATTCCCGCTCACTCAACTCCCCTACCAAGGCGTCGAGTTCACGGCTCTCCTCGCGCAGATCGGCGTAGACGGCGGCGATGTCGTCGCCAGCGGACGGATCGGGCACGGTGCGCTCCCCTCTCGGCGTGAGGGAAGAGTGGCAGCCCCGAACAAAACAATCAAGCACGCTTGCATGTTTTTCCGGCGAGCCGACGCGTTCCCGCCAGGTGCCCCAACCGCCGCCGGACAGAGGCACGTTGCCCACCGGGTGCGGAGACCGGAAGCCGGGGGACGATTCAGGCCGGAACCCGGAAACTAGCGATACGTCACCGGATGTCCCGTCGATACTGGGCGTTCCGCTCCGGGCCCGGGCGCGCACACGTTCATGTACTCGCCTACTCGCCGGCATTCGCTGCCGCCCGACGAAGAGGACGTACCGCCGTGACCCCAGCCGCCCAATCGCCTGGCTCTTCTGGCTCTTCTGGCTCTTCTGGCTCTTCTAGCTCTCCCGGGTCTCCCGGGTCTCCCGGGTCTCCCGGCTCACGTGGCGCCTCCGCCTTACCCGGCTCTACCGGCTCTCCCGGCTCACGTGGCGCCTCCGCCTTACCCGGCTCTACCGGCTCTTCCGACGCCCCCGGCTCCCTCTACCCCGAACTCGACGCCGCCGCCCTCGGCGCCTTCGTCGCCGCCCTGGAGAGCGGCGACGTGACCGGCCTTCCCCCCGCCCGCGCCGCCGAGGTCGCCGAGGCCCGCTCCGTCGCCGTCTTCACCCGCACCAAGGTGACCGGCGCCGACGGCGACCTGCTCGACGCCGGCATCTGGCGGCACACCGGCAGCCTGCCGCGCCCCCTGATCGTGATGCCGTCCCCGTGGACGAGCTACGGCTGGATCCTCTACGCCGTCCAGGCCACCCTCTTCGCGGCCCGCGGCTACAACGTCCTCGCCTACACCACCCGCGGCTTCGCCGCCTCCGAGGGCCGCGTCGAGGTGGCGGGCCCCCTCGACGTCGCCGACGGCAGCCGCGCCCTGGACCACCTGATCGAGCGCACCACCGGGCCCGTGGGGAAGATCGGCTTCCTCGGGGACTCGTACGGCTCCGGCATCAGCCAGCTCGTCGCCGCCCACGACACCCGCGTCAGCGCCGTCGTCGCGCTCAGCACCTGGGGCGATCTCGGCGAGGCGTTCTACGAGAACTCCACCCGCCACATCTCCGCCGTACGGGCCCTGCTCGGCGCCGCCGCGAAGGCCCGGCTGAGCCCGCAGACGCAGAGCGTCTTCGACAACGTCCTGGCCAATCGCGACATCGAGGGCACCCTGCGCTGGGCCGAGCAGCGCTCGCCCCTCACCCACATCAAGGAGCTCAACCGCCGCCAGGTGCCCGTCCTCTTCGCGCACGCCTGGCACGAGACGCTCTTCCCGACCAACCAGACGCTCAAGATGTTCAACGAACTCACCGGCCCCAAACGCCTCGTCCTGTCCATCGGCGACCACTCCGGGCCCGAGATGACGGGCATGGCCGGCCTGCCCAACCGGATCTGGACGGACGCCCACCGCTGGTTCGACCACCACCTCAGGGACATCGACAACGGCATCGCCGACGAGGGCCAGGTGGTCAGCGAGGTCATGTGGAACCAGACCCTCGAACCCCGGCCCACCTGGCACTCCCTCACCGAGCGGGTCCACCGGCTGCACCTGGCGGGCAGCGGGGAACTCGCCGAGGAACCGGAGGCCGGCTGGACGGCGACCGTGCTGTGCGGGGTCGACACCCCCGCCACCGTCGCCGACAAGGTCGTCGAGTCCGGATACGCGGAGATCGCCGGCCGCCCGAAGGTCTACGCGACCGGGACCATCGACCGTTCCGTCGCGGCCGTCTGGGCCTCGGAACCCGTCCGCGAGACCACCCGGCTGCGCGGCACCCCGCGCCTGCGCGTGACGTACCGGGCCCCGAACCCGGGCTCCACCTTCATCGCGTACCTGCTCGACACCGCCCCGGACGGCACGGCGCACATCGTCACCCACGCCCCGTACACCGACCTCGGCTCGGCGCCCGACAGCCTGGTCAGCGCGGACATCGACCTCCAGGCCACGGCGTACGACGTACCGCGCGGGCACCGCCTGCTGCTGGTGATCGACGCCCGCGACCCCTTCTACGGGGACGCGAACCTGCCGCGGGCGACCCTCGCCTTCACCTCGCCCGAGGCGACCCCGTCGTACCTGGACCTGCCGCTCGGCTAGGCGCGCGGGGCGCCGCGTACGCAGTCCGGCCGGACCCCCGTTACCGGCCGGACGTGCGTACGGATTCAGGGACGCCCGCGGACCTCGGTTGGTTTCACGATCGACTCGGCAAATCCGCGGCACAGTTGGGCGGCCGGTCCGCGCTTGGATCGGACCCGCGCCCGGAGCGGACCCGCCGCGCAACGGCGGTGCCCCGGCTGGTCGGGAGCGAGGAAGGGTTGGGGGTTTCCCGTCAGTCCCACTGTCCTTCCGCGTCGGGCCGGCCCGTCAAGGGCGCTCCTCCTTCGTCGTCGCGTCGCTGCGCGATCGCCTGCGGCGACCCTTGACAGGCCGTCCCGCCACGGAAAGACAAGGACTGCCGGGAAACCCCCAAAAGAACGGGCCGGGCGGAACGACCGATAGGCGGGGCAGCCCGAGACGTTCGACCCGGTTGGGCGGGGCGCGCCGGGCCCGGGCCGCCTTTTCCGGTCTCCGGGCCGGGCAGAGCGGCCCAGGCTCCTCCCCACCTCGGCCACAAAGGCCCGGCGGGGGGAAGGGCGCACCAAATCGCTACGCGCTCCTCATTCCTCAGCGTCCGGCGGCCCGTCCGGGGCTGGTCTCGCCACAGATCGCTACGCGCTCCTCGACGACGGCGGCTGCGAGCCGTCTGGGGCCGAGACGGCGAACGGGCGGCGGCCGTTCCGGGCGCGGGCGCCGTACCTGCCGATCGCCAGGTACGGCCCGCCATCGCACAGGCCCTGGCCGCGCGGCGTCAGCGCTCGGCGTCAGCGCTCGGCGTCAGCGCTCGGCGCGGAGCCACTGGGCGACCTCGGTCGCCCAGTACGTGAGGATCGTGTCCGCGCCGGCCCGCTTGATGCCGAGGAGGGTCTCCATGATGGCCCGGTCGCGCTCGATCCAGCCCTTCTCCGCCGCCGCCTCGATCATCGCGAACTCGCCGCTGATCTGGTACGCCGCCACCGGCACGTCCACGGACTCCGCGACCCGGTAGAGGACGTCGAGGTAGGGACCGGCCGGCTTGACCATCACCATGTCGGCGCCCTCCTCCAGGTCGAGGGCCAGCTCCCGCAGGGACTCGCGGGCGTTCGCAGGGTCCTGCTGGTAGGTCTTGCGGTCGCCCTGGAGGGACGAGGCGACGGCCTCGCGGAAGGGGCCGTAGAAGGCGGAGGAGTACTTCGCCGTGTACGCGAGGATCGAGACGTCCTCGTGCCCGGTCTCGTCGAGCGCGTCGCGGATCACGCCGACCTGCCCGTCCATCATTCCGCTCGGGCCCACGACGTGGACGCCCGCGTCGGCCTGGACCTGCGCCATCTCGGCGTACCGCTCCAGCGTCGCGTCGTTGTCGACGCGGCCGTTCTCGTCCAGGACGCCGCAGTGGCCGTGGTCGGTGTACTCGTCGAGGCACAGGTCGGACATGATCACCAGGTCGTCCCCGACCTCGGCCTTCACGTCGCGGATGGCGACCTGGAGGATGCCGTCCGGCTCCGTGCCGGCCGTGCCGAGCGCGTCCTTGTTCTCATCCGCCGGGACACCGAAGAGCATGATCCCCGCGACGCCCGCCTCGACCGCCTCCACGGCCGCCTTCCGCAGCGTGTCCCGCGTGTGCTGGACGACACCGGGCATGGCCGAGATCGGCAGCGGCTCGGAGATCCCCTCCCGTACGAAGGCCGGGAGGATCAGGTCGGAGGGGTGCAGCCGGTACTCCGCGACCATGCGCCGCATGGCAGGGGTCGTACGCAGCCGACGGGGCCGCGAGCCGGGGAAGGTTCCGTACGCGCTCATCTTCAGTCGCCTCTTCGAGCTTCGACAGCAGTCGGGACAAGCCTAGGCCCCGGTTCGGTGGCGAACTCGCACCACACCACCTTGCCCGGTACCCGCACCCCGACCCCCCACCGGTCCGCGACCGCCGCGACCAGGAGCAACCCGCGGCCGTGCTCGGCCCCCGTGTCCCGGTCCTCGATCCGGGGCCGCCCGCCGCCGCTGTCGTGCACCTCGATGCGTACGGTGCCCTCGAAGCGCAGCATCCGCAGCCGGTAGCCCCGGCCGGGCGGGACGCCGTGCAGCAGGGCGTTGGTCGCGAGTTCGCTCACGCAGAGCGACACGTCGTCGTGGCGGGATGTGACATCCCACGCGTGCAGTGTCATGCGTGCGAACTTCCTGGCAGAGGCGACGCTTTGGCGGCTGCGGGGGTAGAAACGCTCGCGCAGCAGGGCGGGTTGGATTTCCACGTTCACGGGTCGATCGTCGCGGTGTGTGACTAGCGTGCAGGAGACGAGCAACCCGTACTCCTTTATGAGTACGGGTTGGTACCGGTATCTCACGCGTGCAGACGGGGAGTTCACAGTCATGCCACCACGCAAGAGGCCACGGCCCAACGAAACCGCGATGAAGATGGTCGGCGCACTGGTAGCCGCCGCCCGGATCTCCAAGGGAATGACCCAGCGCGCCTTCGCCGAAGCGCTGCACATGGATGTCGAGACCATCGCCTCGATCGAGCAGGGCAGGCGCGTGCTGATGCCGAACGTCGCGGAGAAGATGGACCTCAGGCTCGGGCTGCCCGACCTTCTGACGGTCGTGGCGAACAAGATGCCAGAGGTCGACATGGTCCCGGCCTGGGCGGAGGAGTACATGGAGCGCGAGGCGGAAGCCTTGGCTCTGTCCTGGTACGACACACTGATCATCCCCGGCCTGCTCCAGACTGAGGCCTACGCGCGCGCAGTCTTCGGCTGCCACGTTCCCTACATCGGCCAAGAGAAGATCGAGATCCAGACTGCGCTGCGGATGAAGCGCCAGGAAATACTGAGCCGCCCGACTCCTCCGACGCTCAGCTTCGTCGTATGGGAACCCGTCCTACGGGACCGGCTGGGGGGCGACGACGTATGGGAAGAGCAGCTACGGCACCTGCGTGACTGCGCCGACTCGCCCGGGATCTCCCTTCAGGTCCTACCGATGGGCATGACGACTCACGCAGGGCTCTCCGGCCCCTTCACCCTGCTGGAAACTCCGGACTTTCAACGGCTTGCCTACTCCGAAACCCAGCGCGGCAGCTTGCTCGTACGCGACCCGAATGAGGTCAGCATCCTCTCCCAGAAATATGCAATGCTGCGGTCACAGGCCCTCAACTTCGCTGAGACGAAGAGCCTGTTGGACCGGCTGCTAGGAGAGTCATGAGCACCGCACTGAAGTGGTTCAAGTCCAGCTACAGCAGCGACCAGGGCGGCCAGTGCCTGGAAGCCGCATTCACCTGGCGGAAGTCCTCGTACAGCAACGGCGTAGAAGACGCCTGCGTCGAGATGGCCAACTGCCCCGCCGACCAGGTTCACGTCCGGGACTCCAAGGTCACCGGCGGTCCGCAGCTCGCCCTCACCCCCGCCGCCTGGACCGGTCTCACCGCCTGGGTCAGGGCCTAGGGTGGCGACCCTTCCCGAGATAACCGCCCTGCTCGGCGAGCCCCGGTTCAACTGGGCCGACCCGGCGCCCTGGATCGACCTGGAAGAGGAGCTCGGGACCGCATTCCCCGCCGACTTCCGCGAGATCGTCGATGCCTACGGGTCGGTCGTGGTCAACAACCAGCTGTACCTGAACCACCCCGCCACGCACCTCCTCCACAGCCTGGGGAAGAACATCCGGCTGGACCTGGAGCTCTGGCGCGACGAGGACATGGTCGAGTACCTGCCGAGCCCGGTCGGGGCGAACCCTGGAGAGTTGATCCCCGTCGCCTCGGCCACGACCGGCGAGGCGGTCTTCCTCCGCGTACCCGACGAGCCGGACGGGCCCTGGCGGACCCTGGTCCAGGAGTTCGACAGCCCCGCCTGGACCCTGTACGAGATGACGTTCGGCGAATGGCTGCTGGCCTACCTCAAGGGCCGGGACGTGACCCTGTGCTCCCGGAACTGGGCTCCCGACGGCCCGTACTACGAGTTCCTCTGAGCCTGGTCCACGACCTCGCGGATCGCGTCCGAGACCAGACGGGGCTGCTCGACCGCGATCCCGTGGCCGCTGTCGGTGCGGGTGACGTGCCGCGCGTGGAGTTCGTCCGCCAGCCGCCGCTGGGCCGCGAGCCAGGCGGGCCAGGTCGATCCGGTCGTGCCGACCTTCAGGTCCCACGGGTGGTCGGAGGTGAGGACCAACGCCGGAACCCCGGCCCTCAGCGGCGGGGCGGCGCGGAATTCGGCGACGCTCGCCGTGTAGTCGGGTACCTCCCGCCCCTTCTCCTTCGTCATCGCCCTGACCGCGCGCGTCCAGTCCGACCACTGCTCGGGGGTCAGCGTGTCGCGCAGGTGCGGGGAGGCGCCGTCGACCGTGACCAGGCCGGCGACCTGCGCGGGGTGGGTGCGGGCGTACAGGCCCGTGATCATGGCTCCCCACGAGGCGCCGACCAGCACGTACGGGCCCTTCTCGCCGGCGGCCGCGAGCACCGCCCCGAGGTCGTCCGCGCCGTTCCGCGCCGATGTCGGCTGCGGCACCGGGGTCGAGGTGGTGGGGCTGTCGTCGGCCCGGGTCGTGCCCGGCCGGTCGTAGGCGCACACCCGTGTGAACCCGGCGACCCTCGGCAGCACCGCCGACGCGCTCGGTTCCAGGGTTCCCGCCGGGGCGCCGGGGGCGGCCACGTGCGTCCACTCGTCCGCCGCGCCTCCCGTGCCGGACATCAGCACCACGGTGGGGGAGCCGTCCCCTCGGCATTCCAGGTGGACGACTCGCCCTCCCGGAAGGGTGACCGTACGCCCCGCGTCGCCGGTGTCGTCCGCCATCGCCGCCGGAGCGGCGCACGCGACGGCCGTGACGACCGCCAGGGCCGTCCTCCACCGGGCCGGGGAGCGCCGCGTGCTGCGCATGGAACCAGTATCCGCCGGACCTCCGTCACCGGCCCCTACGGCAGGTCCAGCAGCGCCCAGAACACCACCGTGCTCAGCACCACCACCGTCGGCGCGGCGATCGCGATGCCGACGCGCCGGGCGGCGTTGGCCTTGCGCCACGGCAGGGCCCAGCACCACAGGAGGAGTGCCAGCACGACGACGAACCCCGCCATGAGCACCAGCCAGGCGATCTGGAAGCTCGCGTCGAAGTCGCGGGCCACCTGCCCGTTGCAGGAGTCGCACGCCATCGGCGACAGGCCGGCGAAGAACAGCGAGACCAGGCCCAGCGGCAGTGTCAGCAGCGTGGAGACCAGCGGGGCGATGAAGGCCCGGCCGTCCCGGTCGAGGTCGTGATCGGTCATGAGGACACCCAACCCCGCCGGCCCAGCCCCCGGGATCCGCGCAGCTACTCAGATCCCGCCTGGGTACGGGGAAGGGGCCCGGGTGCGTGATCCGCACCCGGGCCCCTGCCTCGACCCTCAGGTCGTACGACGCCTCCGCGCGCCCGGGCGCCGCTCGCTCGGCCGGAAGACCGTCTCGCCGGCCTCCTTGGCCGCCTCGCGGCGTGCCGCGCCGTACTCGGCGAGGGCCTCCGCGAGCTTGCTCACGCTCGGCTCCGGGGAGAGGACGTCCACCCGCAGGCCGTGCTCCTCCGCCGTCTTGGCGGTGGCCGGGCCGATACAGGCGATCACGGTGACGTTGTGCGGCTTGCCGGCGATGCCGACGAGGTTGCGCACGGTCGAGGACGACGTGAAGAGAACGGCGTCGAAGCCGCCGCCCTTGATCGCCTCGCGCGTGTCCGCCGGCGGCGGCGACGCGCGCACGGTCCGGTAGGCCGTGACGTCGTCGACCTCCCAGCCCAGCTCGATCAGACCGGCCACGAGCGTCTCCGTGGCGATGTCGGCGCGGGGCAGGAAGACACGGTCGATGGGGTCGAACACCGGGTCGTAGGGCGGCCAGTCCTCCAGCAGCCCGGCCGCCGACTGCTCACCGCTCGGCACCAGGTCCGGCTTCACACCGAACTCCACCAGCGCGGCCGCGGTCTGCTCGCCCACCGCGGCGACCTTGATGCCCGCGAAGGCACGCGCGTCGAGCCCGTACTCCTCGAACTTCTCCCGGACGGCCTTGACGGCGTTGACCGAGGTGAAGGCGATCCACTCGTAGCGGCCCGTCACCAGGCCCTTGACCGCCCGCTCCATCTGCTGCGGGGTGCGCGGCGGCTCCACGGCGATGGTCGGCACCTCGTGCGGCACCGCGCCGTACGAACGCAACTGGTCGGAGAGCGAGGCGGCCTGCTCCTTGGTGCGCGGTACGAGGACCCGCCAGCCGAACAGCGGCTTCGACTCGAACCAGGCCAGCTCCTCGCGCCGCGCGGCGGCGCCGTGCTCACCGACCACGGCTATGACGGGCCGTGCGCCCTCGGGCGAGGGGAGCACCTTGCCCTGCTTGAACACCTGGGCGATCGTGCCGAGCGTCGCGCGCCAGGTGCGCTGGCGCGTGGTCGTACCGGCGACGGTCACCGTCAGCGGGGTGTCGGGCTTGCGCCCGGCGCTCACCAGCTCCGCGGCCGCGGCCGAGACCGTCTCCAGGGTCGCGGAGACGACGAGGATGCCGTCGCTCGCGCCGACCTCGCTCCAGCAGCGCGCGGAGGCGTTGCGGGCGTCGACGAACCGGACGTCCGCGCCCTGCTTGTCGCTGAGCGGCACACCCGCGTACGCGGGGACGCCGACCGCGGTCGCGACGCCCGGGACCACCTCGAAGGGGATGCCCTCGGTGGCGCAGACGAGCATCTCCTCGGCCGCGCTCCCGTCGAGTCCGGGGTCGCCGGTGACGGCACGGACGACCCGCCTGCCGGAGCGCGCGGCCTCCATGACAAGATTGGCGGCATCGCGGATCACCGGGAGTCCGGCGGCTGCTGACGCCTCGTCAGCGACCGTCAGCTGCGGTGTGTCGACACCCGCTCGCGCATGCGTCCGTACGACGTCGAGCACCTCTGGTTCCGCGATCAGTACGTCGGCTGCCGCGAGCGCCTCCACGGCGCGCAGCGTCAGCAGACCCGGGTCGCCCGGGCCGGCACCGAGGAAGGTGACGTGCCCGTGTGCGGCGAAGGCCGGATAGGCGGAGGTGTTCGGACTTGTGGGGCTCACGCTCGCTCCCCCATCAGACCGGCCGCGCCCTTGGCCAGCATCTCGTCCGCGAGTTCGCGGCCGAGCGCCATGGCCTCGTCGTACGACTGGGGCACGGGACCGGTGGTGGACAGCTGCACCAGCGTCGAGCCGTCGAGGGTGCCGACGACGCCGCGCAGGCGCATTTCATTGACATTCCGGCCGTCGGCCAGCAGATCGGCGTACGCGCCCACGGGCGCGCTGCAGCCGGCCTCCAGGGCGGCGAGCAGGGAACGCTCGGCGGTCACGGCGGCCCGGGTGTGGGGGTCGTCGAGCTTGCCGAGCGCGGCGATGAGGTCCGTGGAGGACGCGGGGCACTCCACGGCCAGGGCTCCCTGGCCGGGGGCGGGCAGGACGCTGTCGACGGACAGCAGGTCGGTCGCTTCGTCACCGCGCCCGATCCGGTTCAGCCCGGCGGCGGCCAGCACGACGGCGTCGAGCTCGCCGGCCTGCACGAACCCGATGCGGGTGTCGACGTTGCCGCGGATCGGCACCGTCTCGATCCGCTTGCCCAGGGACAGCGCCAGGTGGTTGAGCTGCGCCGTGCGGCGCGGCGAACCGGTACCGATCCGGGCCCCGTCGGGCAGCTGCTCGAAGGTCAGGCCGTCCCGGGCGACGAGCGCGTCCCGCGGGTCCTCGCGCTGCGGCATGGCCGCGATCACGAGGTCGTCGGGCTGGGCGGTCGGCAGGTCCTTCAGCGAGTGCACGGCGAAGTCGACCTCGCCGCGCAGCAGCGCGTCGCGCAGGGCGGTGACGAACACGCCGGTCCCGCCGATCTGGGCGAGGTGCTCGCGCGACACGTCACCGTACGTCGTGATCTCCACGAGCTCCACGGGACGGCCGGTGATCGCCCGTACCGCGTCGGCGACGTGGCCCGACTGCGACATGGCCAGCTTGCTCCGCCGCGTACCGAGCCGCAGCGGCTGGTCGGGACTTGTGTTCATGATGCCCGTCCTGGGTCGTCGTCGTTCTTCGGATCGGCCGCGTCCGCCCGGCTGACGGATGCCACCGTCTGAGGGTCGAGGTCGAAGAGTTCGCGCAGTGCGTCGGCGTACCCGGCGCCGCCGGGTTCGCTCGCGAGCTGCTTGACGCGCACGGTCGGCGCGTGCAGGAGCTTGTCGACGACGCGGCGCACGGTCTGGGTGACCTCGGCCCGCTGCCGCTCGTCGAGATCGGGGAGCCGCCCGTCGAGCCGTGCCACTTCCATGGCCACGACCTCGGCCGCCATGGCGCGCAGGGCGACGACGGTGGGCGTGATGTGCGCGGCCCGCTGCGCCGCCCCGAAAGCGGCGACCTCCTCGGCGACGATGCCGCGGACGGCGTCGACGTCGGCGGCCATGGGCGCGTCGGCGGACGCCTCGGCCAGGCTCTCGATGTCGACGAGGCGCACGCCGGGGATCCGGTGCACGGCGGCGTCGACGTCCCGCGGCATGGCGAGGTCCAGCAGCGCGAGCCGTACGGGAGCAGCCCCGTCGGCCTGGCTCCGGGCGCTCCTGCGGGGCTGCCGCTGAGCGGCGGCCTCACCCTGATCGGCCCAGGTCCCGTGCAGTTCGAGGGAACTGGCGTCAACCCCGGTGAGCGCGGCCCGCCCGTCGGGCCCCACCGGGCACTCGTCGGCCTCCGGCACCGCGGCGATGCTGCGCACGGCCCCGGCGTCCGGGATCCGGCCTCCGGCCTCGGCGGCAGCCACGAGCCTGGCGACGACATCCGCCAGATCCGCCGCCTGTACCGAACCGGCGGCGGGGGCCGAATCCAGCCCCGCCAGCGTTTGAGGCGCGGGGTCCGGGGCGGAGCCCCGATCGGTGACCGGTACCGAACCGGTCGCGTCAGCCGAAGCCACCCCGGCCGGCGCGAGCCCATCGGCGGAGCCCCGATCGGTGACCCGCACCGGACCGGCGGCACCAACCACATCCAGCCCCGCACGGGACACGGCGGCGAGGACGTCATCGGCGGTCAGCACCAGCCCGGTGGCACCGGTGCAGGACACCACCACGTCGACCCGCGCCAGCTCGTCGGCGACGGCCGCCATCTCAATGGCGGAAGCCTTCACCCCGGTGCCCGAGGCAACCAGAATCTCCGCCAGCCGCTCCGCCCGCTCCGCGGTCCGGTTCGCCACCACGACCTCGGCGACACCCACCCGCGCCAGCGTCGCCGCCGCCAGCGAGGACATCGACCCGGCGCCGATCACCAGCGCCCGCTTGCCCGCGGCCCACTCCCCCACGGGGACGTGCACGGCGAGCTGCTCCAGGCCGAAGGTGACCAGCGACTGCCCGGCCCGGTCGATCCCGGTCTCCGAGTGCGCCCGCTTGCCGACCCGCAGCGCCTGCTGGAACAGGTCGTTGATCAGCCGCCCGGCGGTGTGCTGCTCCTGGCCCAGCGCCAGCGCGTCCTTGATCTGGCCGAGGATCTGGCCCTCGCCGACCACCATCGAGTCCAGCCCGCACGCCACCGAGAACAGGTGGTGGACGGCCCGGTCTTCGTAGTGGACGTAGAGGTAAGGAGTGAGCTCCTCCAGCGCGACACCGCTGTGCTGCGCCAGCAGCGTGGACAGCTCGGCGACACCGGCGTGGAACTTGTCCACGTCGGCGTACAGCTCGATCCGGTTGCACGTGGCGAGCACCGTCGCCTCCGCCGCCGGCTCCGCCGCCAGCGTGTCGTGCAGCAGCTTGACCTTGGCGTCGGCGGACAGGGAGGCGCGTTCCAGCACGCTCACGGGCGCGCTGCGGTGACTCAGCCCCACGACGAGCAGGCTCATGCCGGCATCACCGCCGGGACGTCACCCTCGGGGTTGCCCTTGCGTGCCTCGGCGGCGGCCCGGCCGGCCGGCGGCATCACGGCCGCGGCGGGGGCGGCGCCGCCCACGGAGGAGCCGCCGGTGGTCGCGGTGGCCGCCGCTTCCTCTCCGGCCTTGCGCTGCTCGTGGAACGCCAGGATCTGGAGCTCGATGGACAGGTCCACCTTGCGCACGTCCACACCGTCCGGCACCTGCAGGACGGTGGGCGCGAAGTTCAGGATGGAGGTCACACCGGCGGCGATGAGCCGCTCGCTGACCTGCTGGGCGGCACCGGCCGGCGTCGCGATGACACCGATCGAGACCCCGTTCTCCTCGATGATCTTCTCGAGGTCGTCGGTGTGCTGGACGGGCATCCCGGCGACGGGCTTTCCGGCCATCGCGGGGTCGGCGTCGATCAGCGCGGCCACGCGGAAGCCGCGCGACGCGAAACCGCCGTAGTTGGCGAGCGCGGCGCCGAGGTTGCCGATGCCGACGATGACTACCGGCCAGTCCTGGGTCAGGCCCAGTTCGCGGGAGATCTGGTAGACGAGGTATTCGACGTCGTAGCCGACACCGCGGGTGCCGTAGGAACCGAGGTAGGAGAAGTCCTTGCGCAGCTTGGCGGAGTTGACTCCGGCGGCGGCCGCGAGCTCTTCGGAGGACACCGTGGGCACCGATCGCTCGGAGAGCGCGGTGAGGGCACGCAAGTACAGCGGAAGCCGGGCGACAGTGGCCTCGGGAATACCTCGGCTGCGGGTCGCCGGTCGGTGAGTTCGGCCAGTTGCCACGATGCTCCTGCGGGATGAGCGGGGCTGCAGGCGGTCACTTGTCCCAGGACCGCCCCGTCGACAGCAGGCTATGCCTTTGTGAACGCGTGCACAAAGATTGTGTCCATTTTGTCCGACCAAAGTGACCGGGGTCACGCAACCGCGGGGCGTACAAGTGGCGTCAACGGCATGCCGAACCCGTTCAAATCCAAAAGGGGGCAAAGCCGTACACGCTCCTCACACAGACGCCCCCAGACCCCGCAAATCGCCCATGATGGTAACCGGGAAGGGGGTCAGCCCTCCAACGCCCGCCGCAGTCGGTCCGGGTTCACCCGCCAGAAGGTGTGCTGCTCGCCGTCCACCAGCACCACCGGAATCTGCTCCCAGTGCAGCCGGTAGAGCTCCTCGTCCTGGGAGATGTCCTTCTTCTCCCACCGCGCGCCCGTCTCGGCGCACACCTCCGCCACCACCGCCTCGGCGTCGTCGCACAGGTGGCACCCCGGCTTCCCGATGAGCGTCACCATCCGCTCCTCCGGACGCTTCTTCTCTTTACGTCGCAACAAAGGGCTCATGCCCCCATTCTCGGGCGCCGCGAACCGAACTGTTAACGCCTCCGTTTCCCATCGGTTCGGGAACCCCCGAACACAGTGGCTATGCTCGCCACATGGCCGCTCTCGGATGGCTCACACCCCGTAGACGCTCCGCGACAGCGCGGAGCGTGCTGGCAGGCGAGGCCTCGGCCGAGGCCGCCCGCAAGTCCGCACTCGGCGAATCCCCGCACCTCACGGAATCCGACGTCGATCTCGACACCGATCTCGACGTTCTCGAGGAAGAAGAGGAAGAGACCGAGTTCCCCGTCGCCGGCGACGCACTCGCCGCCGCCTTCTTCGACCTCGACAACACCGTCATGCAGGGCGCCGCGATCTTCCACTTCGGCCGCGGCCTCTACAAGCGCGAGTTCTTCCGCCGCCGCGAACTCGCCCGCTTCGCCTGGCAGCAGGCCTGGTTCCGGCTGGCCGGCGTCGAGGACCCCGAGCACATGCAGGACGCCCGCGACAGCGCCCTGTCCATCGTCAAGGGACACAAGGTCTCCGAGCTGATGTCCATCGGCGAGGAGATCTACGACGAGTACATGGCCGAGCGGATCTGGCCGGGCACCCGCGCCCTCGCCCAGGCCCACCTCGACGCCGGCCAGAAGGTCTGGCTGGTCACCGCCGCCCCCGTGGAGACGGCCACGATCATCGCCCGCCGCCTGGGCCTGACCGGCGCCCTGGGCACCGTCGCCGAGTCCGTCGACGGCGTCTACACCGGGCGCCTGGTCGGCGAACCGCTGCACGGCCCCGCCAAGGCGGAGGCGGTCCGCGCGCTGGCCGCCGCCGAGGGGCTCGATCTCGCCCGCTGCGCCGCGTACAGCGATTCGCACAACGACATCCCGATGCTGTCGCTGGTCGGGCATCCCTACGCGATCAATCCCGACACAAAACTGCGCAAGCATGCCCGGACCAACGACTGGCGGCTGCGCGACTATCGGACCGGCCGCAAGGCCGTGAAGGTCGGCGTCCCGGCCGCCGCCGGAGTCGGCGCGATCGCCGGTGGCGCGGCCGCCGCGATCGCCCTGAACCGCCGCCGCAAGTAGCCGCCGCACCCCTCGCGCCGCCGCCCCGGCGGCCCGACACCCACTGCGACCAGCACCGGAGCCGTCCCGCCCGCCGCGGGGCGGCTCCGCCCGCGTTTCGGGCCCGGCGGCCCGGGGCATTTCCCCAGCTCCACCCCCGGCCCCGGCGGGGCGCCCCGGGCCGCCCGACTCGGTCGCGGACCCCCTGGAAGCGCCCATTCCGCGCACCCAAGTGATCAAGAATCGATCACCAAGTGCGCCTGAATATGCCCTCGACACGCAACGGAAGTGTCGGAATCGATGATTTGAGCAACTGGGTGTAGTCCTGCCTGTACGAAGCGTTATTCTCCTCAGACGCATGCCACCGCCCATCTGTCGCCACGACGGGTGAACGGTCCCGCACTGCACGTGATGGAAGCTCTGCCTCTGGGAGTCCCGTGTACCCACCTGTCGGGGTTGACGCCTCGGGCCTGGCTACGCTGCGCGCAACGGTCCTCGACCACCTGCGTGGCTTCGTCCCCACCGCGTACGCCGTCCCCGCCTTCGCCGCCGCGGTCCCTGCCGGCTTCGGCCCGGCCGGACCTTGCTACGCCCTGACCGACGGCGGAGCGACGGTGGGCAGACGAGGCCGCGCGGCCGGAGGGGCGAGCGGCTCCGCCGGCACGAGCACCCAGGCCACCCCCACACCGCGCCGCCCCACCGCGGACAGCGACCAGGCCCGCATGATGGACCTGGTCGAGCGCGCCCAGGCGGGCGAGGCCGAGGCCTTCGGCCGCCTGTACGACCAGTACAGCGACACGGTGTACCGCTACATCTACTACCGCGTCGGCGGCAAGGCGACCGCGGAGGATCTCACCAGCGAGACCTTCCTGCGCGCACTGCGCCGCATCTCCACCTTCACCTGGCAGGGCCGCGACTTCGGTGCGTGGCTCGTGACGATCGCGCGCAACCTGGTGGCGGACCACTTCAAGTCCAGCCGGTTCCGGCTGGAGGTCACCACCGGCGAGATGCTCGACGCGAACGAGGTCGAGCGCAGCCCCGAGGACTCCGTCCTGGAGTCCCTCTCCAACGCGGCCCTGCTGGAGGCCGTACGGAAACTCAATCCGCAGCAGCAGGAATGCGTGACACTGCGCTTCCTGCAGGGCCTCTCGGTCGCCGAGACGGCCCGGGTGATGGGGAAGAACGAGGGCGCCATCAAGACGCTCCAGTACCGGGCGGTCCGCACGCTGGCCCGCCTCCTCCCGGACGACGCCCGCTGACTCTCACACTCTTCCTGACAACACACTCGGTGACCCCTCGATGACGCTGTGGTCCGATCATCCTTCGTCCGTAACCCAAGTGCCGCGACGCTCGTTGTGCGGAATGCAGGCTCCCTGTGGACACGCCCTGCCCGAAGCCGCTCACCCGAAAGGGTGGATGTGCTCAAGGAAGGCAACCTTCCGGACACCTTGGGGAGTCGATCGTCATGACGAGAGGAGGTGCCGCCAGTGATCGCGAACGTCACTCCGCACCGGCGGGCGAACGCCTTCGCCCAGGCCCTTGAGGAGCGGACCCCGTCCGACCTTTCGGAACCGGACCCGGCGGCCGAGCAGTCCGAGGCACCTGCCGAACCTGCCGACCACGACCGGTTGTTGGCCCTGGCGAGCGTGCTCGGCGAACGAATGCCGCGCCCGGTGCTGGACCCCGAGGTCAAAGTGGTGCAGCGAGCCCAGCTCGTGGCCGCCATGGAGGCCATGGTGCTGGAGGAGAGGGCCGGAGGCGGTGCCGCCGACCCTCAGTTGCCCGAGCAGCGGACCGGCCGCGGCGCCCACCGGGCGACCCCGCTCCGGAAATTGCGGCCCCGCTCCCGCTGGTCCAAGGGCATCGCAGCGGGCGGCCTCACCGTGGGTGTGGCCGCGGGGGCCTTCAGCGGAGTGGCCGCTGCCAGTTCGGACGCCCTGCCCGGTGACCACCTCTACCCCGTGAAGCGGGGCATGGAGGACCTGAAGCTGGGGATGGCCGAGGACGATTCGGACCGGGGCGAGCTCTATCTCGACCAGGCCTCGAACCGCCTGTCGGAAGCCCGCAGGCTGATGGAGCGCGGGCGGGGCGGGAACACCCTGGACCACGAGGTGCTGGGCGCCATCCGCCGGGCCCTCGCGGGCATGAAGCACGACGCCGAAGAGGGCCACCGGCTCCTCCAGGCCGCCCACGACCGGGACGGCTCGCTCGGCCCGATCCAGGCGCTGTCGTCCTTCTCCCGCGCCCACCGCGACGCGTGGGGCAAGCTGCGGGAGAAGCTCCCGCCGCAGCTGGGCGACGTGGGCAGTGACGTCGAGTCGGTCTTCCAGGCCATAGACGAAGACGTGGCGCCGTTCCAGGGCCTGCTCCCCAAGCCCCCGGAGCAGACGCGCGGCACCGGCCCGTCCGGTGCCCCCGCCAAACCGGGCACCCCCGGCGGCAAGCAGCAGACCGCCCCCGCACCGGGCACGCCGTCGGGCAGCCCCGCGCCGTCCCCGTCGGGCAGCACCACGCCCCCGGCCGGCGGCCTCCTGGGCGGTACGGGCAACCTGCTCAACCCGTCGCAGGGCCAGTCCGCGCCACCCGCCTCGGGCGCCCCGTCCGAGACGCAGCCGGACATCACCCTCCCGCCCCTCCTCCCGGGCATCCTCCCGGGCCTGGGGCTCAACTCGGAGGACGCGGGATAACAGGAAGGCGGGGCTGCGATCGCAGCCCCGCCTTCACTCGATGGTCAATGGTCAGAAGAAGACCGACCGCCGCTGCACCAGCAGCTTGTACAGCGTGTGCTGGATCTGCTCCCGCACCTGATCCGTCAGGTTGAACATCAGCATCGGATCATCGGCGGCCTCCGCCGCGTACCCCGCCGTGGGAATCGGCTCCCCGAACTGGATCGTCCACTTCGTCGGCAACGGCACCGCCCCCAGCGGCCCCAGCCAGGGGAACGTCGGAGTGATCGGGAAGTACGGGATCCCCAGCAGCCGTGCCAGCGTCTTCGCGTTGCCGACCATCGGGTAGATCTCCTCCGCGCCCACGATCGAGCACGGCACGATCGGCGTGCCCGCCCGCAGCGCCGTCGACACGAACCCGCCGCGCCCGAACCGCTGGAGCTTGTACCGGTCCCCGAACGGCTTCCCTATCCCCTTGAAGCCCTCCGGCATGACCCCGACCAGTTCCCCGGCCTCCAGCAGCCGCTGCGCGTCCTCCGCGCACGCCAGGGTGTGCCCGGCCTTCCGCGCCAGCTCGTTCACCACCGGCAGCATGAACACCAGGTCCGCCGCCAGCAGTCGCAGGTGCCGCTGCGCCGGGTGGTGGTCGTGGACCGCCACCTGCATCATCAGCCCGTCCAGCGGCAGGGTCCCGGAGTGGTTCGCCACGATCAGCGCACCACCCTCCTTGGGGATGTTCTCGATGCCCTTGACCTCGACCCGGAAGTACTTGTCGTACAACGGCCGGAGCATGGACATCAGGACCTGGTCCGTCAGCTCCTTGTCGTAGCCGAACTCGTCGACCTCGTAGTCCCCGGTGATCCGGCGCCGCAGGAACGCCAGCCCCCCGGCGATCCGCTTGTCCCAGCCGTCCCCCGCCGGGCCCGCGGCGGCAACGGCCGCCGGCGCGGCCACGGGCGCCGTCCCGGGCTCGTGCGCGGGCTCGGGCACCGCCCGTACCCGCCGGCCCGGGGCCCGCCGGCGCGGACGGTCCTCGTCGAACGGAATGACCTTGGCGTCCGCCACTATCGCTTCGCTCCTTCAACCGCTTCGAGGTCTGCATCCAGCATGGCCGCCACCCGGTCCACGGCGCGGCCGACCCGCTCGGGCGGCAGCAGACCGGCGCCGCGGCTGCGCGCGAAGTCCGCGAAGGTCTCCGCGGTCGTGTACATCGGCTCGAAGCCGAGCACCTCCCGCATCTGCGCGGTCTCCACGACCCGGCCGTGCGTGAGGAGCCTGATCTGCTCCGGCGAGAAATCGGTCACCCCGACCGCCCGCAGCGCCTGCCCGACCCATGTCACCGCGGGCAGCAGCAGGGGCAGCGTCGGCCGCCCCAGCCTCCGCGAGCACTGCGACAGCAGCAGGACGCCGTCGCCCGCGATGTTGAAGGTCCCGCTGTTCAGCGTCCCGCGACGGGGCTCCTGCGCGGCCAGCCGCAGCACGTCGAGCACGTCGTCCTCGTGGACGAACTGCAGCCGCGGGTCGTAGCCCAGCACCGTCGGCATCACCGGCATCGAGAAGTACTCGGCGAGCGCCGAGTCCGCGAACGGCCCCAGGATGTTCGCGAACCGCAGCACGCACACCGCGACGTCCGGCCGCCTGCGCGCGAAGCCCCGTACGTATCCCTCGACCTCGGTGGCGTCCTTGGCGAAACCGCCCGCCGGCAGCGACTTGGGCTGCGTGGTCTCGGTGAAGACGGCCGGATCCCGGGAGGTGCCCCCGTACACGCTCGTACTGGACTTCACCACGAGCCGCCGCACCGTGGGGGACTTCTGGCAGGCCCCGAGGAGCTGCATCGTCCCGATGACGTTCGTCTCCTTGACGGCGCTGTGACCGCCGCCGGTGCCCCCGGCGCCACCGGTGACCGCGAGGTGCACCACCGTGTCCACGGCGTGCTCGGCCAGCACGCGGGCGATCGCCGACTGTCTGATGTCCGTACGCACGAACTCGGCCGATCCCAGCCGGTGCGGCGGTGCCACCGCGTCCACGGCGATCACCCGCTCGACCTCCGGGTCACGCTGGATGCGGCGCACGAAGCGGCCCCCCAGCTGCCGGGCAGCCCCGGTGACCAGTACGACCTTCCCCACGAGCTCAGCGCCTCCCTAGATCGGAACACCCGTACCCGGCTGCACCGCAGCCCCCCCACCAGAATGGTGGAGGGGCTGCGGAGAACACGTACAGCTGCCGTTTACTTCTTGTTACGGCGCTGGACGCGGGTGCGCTTGAGCAGCTTGCGGTGCTTCTTCTTAGCCATCCGCTTGCGCCGCTTCTTGATAACAGAGCCCACGACTACCCTCGCTCACTTCTTCTTCACTGGTGCGGGGCGTCTGGGCCCACACGACCTACGTCGGCCTAGCCTACCCGCCCGAGCTCTGAGCCCGTAATCCGAGTGCATCCCAGGAGTTACGAGGGCATCCGAAGGGCCGTCAGTATTAGGCCGACTCCACCCCCACATAGGACTCCCGGAGGTACTCGTGAACCGCGTTCTCGGGGACCCGGAAGGACCGGCCCACCCGGATCGCGGGCAGATGACCGTTGTGCACCAGCCGGTACACAGTCATCTTCGACACTCGCATCACCGAGGCGACCTCCGCCACGGTCAGGAACTGAACCTCACTGAGAGGCCTCTCGCCAGCAGCCATGACACACCTTGACCTTCCGCGCATGACGGGCACCGGCTTCCCCTCCGGTTACTCCTCGTCGTCGCACGCTCACTCCCCAGAGTAGGGGCGGGCGTGACGAGTGGGGAAGAGGAGCTACGGCCACTCCTGCCAAACCGGCAGACCCGCCCGATTGAGCACATAGCGAGTAAGCGGTCGGTAGTAGTCCGCACGCACCGCGTCATCAAGTGGAACGGCCACCGACACCTGCCCCTCGGCTTCCCCCACGAACAGCGCGGGATCATCCGTATCGGCCAGCCCGATCGCCTCCACACCCAGCTGACCTGCACCGCAGACCCAACCGTGATCACCCACCACCAGCTCCGGCAACGGCCCGCCGGCCTCCGCCAGGGCCCCCAGCGCGATCCGAACCGGCAGCGGCGAATGCGTGTGCGCGCCGGTCGCACTCCCCGGCGACCGCACGCCGGGTTCCCGCACCAGTGCGACCCCTCGTACGTAATCGAGACGGTACGTACGTACGCCGAACCGGGACGCGACGTCGACACTCGCCCCCTGCGCGGGGGTGAGGACAACACATCCCGCCGCCGACATCGCCTCGGCCAAACAGGCGTAGAACCCCAGGAGACGGTGCGGGTGACCCGTCCCGAACAACACGGGTGCCCCCCGCCCGGCCACCGCCCGCAGCCGCCCCGCGAAGGCGTCCAGCGCGGCCAGCGTGCGCTCCGGGTCGATCACGTCCGGGCCGCTGACGTGCGCCGGGTCCGCGGAGACCCCGCACTTGTCCGCCATCAGCCGCAGCAGATCGCCCTCGCTCCAGCCCCGCTCCGGATCCAGCCCCAGCAGCACCCGCGGATCACCCGCGGCGAACAGGCGGTAGCTGCGCAGGCTCTCCTCCCGGGAGGTGGCGACGGGCCCGGCCAACCGGGCGGCCAGCAGATGCGCACGCAGCGCGCCGGTGCTCAACACCCCTCGATGCTGCCCCGCGCCCACCTGCCGGGGCGTCAATTCCGTGCAAGTCCCCCACAGTTGGCGTAACGATGCATCACCTGTTCCCCGACGCGCCGTCAGGTCAGCATGCCGCGCAGCGGGAACACCGCCCTCCGCGTGGCGAGAACGGCCTGATCCGTACGGTCCGCCGGATCGTAACCGGCCTCCCACTCGCGCCACTCGGGCACCCGCCCGTCCGTCATCCGGGCCGGCGCCTGCTGCCGCGTCCGCGCGTACACCTCGTCCCGCCAGGACGCCGGCACGACCGCCTGCGGATCCACCGGCCGGTGCGCGGCGATCCCCACCAGGTGCGTCCACGACCGCGGTACGACGTCCACCACCGCGTAGCCGCCCCCGCCCAGGGCCAGCCACCGCCCGTCCGCGTACTCGTGCGCCAGCGCGTGGCACGCCTCCTGGACGGCCCGCTGGGCGTCCAGCGACACCGCGAGGTGCGCGAGCGGGTCCTCGAAGTGCGTGTCGGCCCCGTGCTGCGTCACCAGCACCTGCGGCCGGAAGTCCGCCAGCAGCTCCGGGACGACCGCGTGGAAGGCCCGCAGCCACCCCTCGTCACCGGTCCCGGCGGGCAGCGCGAGGTTCACCGCGCTCCCCTCCGCCCGGTCGCCCCCCGTCTCCTCCGGCCAGCCGGTCTGCGGGAACAGGGTCCGCGGGTGCTCGTGCACCGAAATGGTCAGCACGCGCGGGTCGTCCCAGAAGGCAGCCTGCACCCCGTCCCCGTGGTGTACGTCGACGTCCACGTACGCGACCCGCTCGGCCCCCAGCTCCAGCAGCCGCGCGATGGCCAGCGCCGCGTCGTTGTAGACGCAGAAACCGGCCGCGCCGCCCGGCATGGCGTGGTGCAGCCCGCCCGCGAAGTTCACGGCGTGCCCGGTCTCGCCCCGCCAGACCGCCTCCGCGCCGGCCACGGACTGCCCGGCGATCAGCGCGGACGCCTCGTGCATCCCGCGGAAGGCCGGATCGTCCACGGTCCCCAGGCCGTACGACCCGTCGGCGACCCCGGGGTCCGCGGACACCTCGCGCACCGCGGCGACGTAGTCCTCCCGGTGGACGAGCCGCAGCGTCGAGTCCCCGGCCGCGCGGGCGGCCCGTACCTCCATCGCACGGTCCAGCCCGAAGGCGCGCACCAGCCCCATGGTCAGCGCCAGGCGCACCGGATCCATCGGATGGCTCGGCCCGAAGTCATACTTCGTTACCGCCTCGTCCCACATCAACAGCCCGGTCATCGGCTCGCCGCTCATGCCCGACACGGTATCGGCCCTGCACCGGTCCGAACGAGCGGGCTTGGAACAGCGTGATCAGGACCAGCACCATCGGCACGAGCATCGCGCCCCGGTAGCTCCAGGCGTCCCCGATCCCGCCGACCAGCGGCGACCCGATCAGGAACCCGACGTAGTTGAAGATGTTGAGCCGGGCGATCGCCGTGTCGGAAGCCGCCCCGGGGAACAGCCGCCCCGCCGCGGCGAAGGTCTGCGGCACGATCACGCACAGCCCGATCCCCAGCAGCGTGAAACCGAGCATCCCCACCCACGCCCCCGGCGCGGCCGCCACGACGGCGAACCCGCCTGCGGCCACCACCGTCCCGCCCCGCACGACGGCCACCGCACCGAACCGGCGCACCCCCAGGTCCCCGACGGCCCGCCCGAGGAGCGTGGTCACCATGTAGACGTTGTAGGGGACGGTGGCCAGCTGCTCCGAACTGCCCAGCACGTCCTGGAGGTACTTGGCACTCCAGTTCGCGACCGTCGAGTCACCGATGTACGCGCACGCCATCACCAGGCACAGCGGCAGCAGCAGCTTGAACGCCGCGCCCCCGCCCTGCCCCTCGTCGGCCACCGCCCCGTCGCCGCTCTGATCGACGTAGAACCTGCTCCCCACCAGCACGAGCGGCACGAGCAGCACCACGGCCGGCAGATAGCTCACGAACAGCCCCAGGTGCCAGTGCGCCCCGGCCCAGGCGGCCGACGCCCCGACGATCCCGCCCAGGCTGTAGGCGGCGTGGAAGCCGAGCATGATGCTGCGCCCGTACTCCCGCTGGAGGCTCACCCCGAGCATGTTCATCGAGGCGTCCAGCGCGCCCACCGCCAGACCGAACGCGCCCAGCGCCACCGCCACGTGCCACATCTGGTCGCCGGCCCCGACGCCCAGCAGCGCCAGCAGTACGAGCGGCTGCGCCCACCGCAGCACCACGCTCGGCGCGACCCGCTTCACGAGGTGCTCGGTGGCAACGCTCGACGCGCCCGCCAGGATCGGCACGGCGGCCAGGAACGCGGGCAGCAGCCCGTCGGATATCCCGTACTGCTCCTGGATGGCCGGGATCCGCGTCACGAGCAGCGCGAAGGTGACACCCTGCGCGAAGAACCCGAACCCCAGCGCGCCGCGCCCACGCCGCAGCCGCCCGTCTGCCGTTGCCGTCATGGCGGCACAGCGTAGGCCCCGCGGCTACTCGTGGGTAGAGAGATCACACAGGGAGTTGGAGGAGCAGCGGGAGCTGCATCATGTCCCCGAAGTAGCCGGTCGCCCCCGGCAGCTGATCGGCGGGAAGCATGGCGGTGTACGCGTACACGTCCATCCCCGCCGCGAGCGCGGCCTGGATGCCCCGCGGGCTGTCCTCGATGACGACGCACCGCGAGGGCTCCACCCCCATCTGCCGGGCCGCGTGCAGGAACAGCTCGGGAGACGGCTTCCCCTCGCCCACGTCGTCCGAGCTGAAGATCCACTCTTCCTCGAACCATCCGTCGAGCCCGGCCGCCAGGTGCCCGGCCCGGATCCGCTCGTGGCTGCCGGACGACGCCAGGCAGTACCCGACCCCGCTGGCCGTCAGCGCACCCAGCACGTCCTCGATGCCGGCGACCGGCTTCAGCTCCCGCTCGAAGGCGGCCGCGGTCCGCGCCGTCAGCGTCCGGTCGAATTCCTCGGGCAGCCGGCCCCCGGTCCGCTCCTGGACGAGATCGTGGATCCGGTGCACGGCCGCGCCCATGTAGTCGCGGAGCGAGTCCTCGTACGTGGTCGGGTGCCCCAGCTCGGTCAGGTACTCGGCGAGAACGCTGTTGGCGAGCGGCTCGCTGTCCACCAGCACGCCGTCGTTGTCGAAGATGACGAGGTCGTAGCCCATACCCCAACCCTACGAGCCGTCAGCTCGGGTCCACGGCAGCCGCATGCTGGTGAACGGACGAACATCGGAAAATCCTCCGCTCGCCGCCCGCTCGGCCATGTACTCACGGGCACGCTCTGCCCGCTCACGCCGCTCCTCGGCGGTCAGGGTCGTTTCCGCGAACTCCTGCACCAGGGCTCGGATGGACGTTATCGGCGTATACAGCCGGCGCGGCGTAAACGCAGAAAAGCCCCGCACCGAACCCTGAAGGGCTGGTGCGGGGCTTTCCCACAATGATTGTTCGGCGGCGTCCTACTCTCCCACAGGGT
>NZ_JBVJKF010000035.1:0-59037 GCF_055585365.1 Streptomyces sp. NPDC053432 | reverse complement strand
CATGATCCGCCGCTACATCATCTGGCGGAACAAGCACGCCGCCGACGACCGGCTACGCGAAGTGACCACCAGGGCGAACGTTGCCTGATGCGGCAGTAGTTGTGCGGTGCGCTCATGCCGGTCCTTCCGGGGATGCGGGATGAAGCCCTGGCGTTGACGCCGGCCCAGCTCCTGGGTGTCTTCAGCGGGAGGCGTGCCAGATGCGGGCCGCGTGGAGCATGTCCAAGACCCACGGTGCCGTGTCGTTCTCGGCGATCTCTTCCCAGACACCGACGGTGGCCTTGGCGAAGGCGGTAACGCTGGCCACCGGGGCGGTGTGCCAGGCGGGGACCCGGCCAGCCCACCGTTCGGCTTCTTCGGGGGTGTGGCCGCTTTTGATGAGCCACACGGCCCACAGTGCGGGGTCGATCCAAGCAGCCCCGCGTGAGGCCCAGGCCCAGTCGACGAGGACCGCGCGGCCGTGGTCGATGAGGACGTTCGTGGGGAACCAGTCGCTGTGGAGCAGGGTGGTTCCTGCGAACAGTTCGGGGGTGTCGGTGTGGCTCTTCATCCTGTCCGGCATCGACCGCATGACGATGTCGGGTGCGGCGAGGGAGGAGAGTCGGGCCATCACGTCGGCGACGAGGGGGAGGTCGGGGGAGCCGGGGGTGTAGTCGGCGTGGCGGCCGTCGATGTCCTCGAAGCCGAGGAGGTCCCAACCGGCTTCCTGGATGTGCCAGAGGACGGCGGGGGCGAGGTGGCGGATCTTCGGATTGATATCGGCTTCCCGCTGCTGGGTCCAAACTCGAGGGTGGTCGCTGCGCAGTCCCTTGACGAAGACGGTGGCGCCGCCGGTGTGGACGCGGGCTGCGATCTCGCTGTTGAGGCCGCCTCCGACATTTTCGTACTTGAGCACAGGGCCGGTGCGGCTCGCGATCAGGGCCAAGACGGCGGCGGGGATCTCGGCGAGGCGGTCGGTCGGCATGATTCAGGCTCCCACAGAGAGCCGGGGCCCCGGCGGGAGTGCTAGCGAGGCCCCCTGATCGGGTGGTGGCAGGTGTAGGGGTTGTCCTCGCCGCACCCGCTCTGGCCGCGGTCTACCGGTCAACCTTGTCGGTGATCACGAGTCCTGTGCACTCCCTCAACTCACATGGTGATGGTCATCAGGTTCTTACCGTCCATAGCGGAAGGGACTGTGCTGGCAGCAGCCCGCTTTCAGCCGGAGCCGGGGACCACTCCTTCGAGCGGTCGGGAATCCTCACCGCAGCATCTTCGGGAGACAGCGTGAGTCCACGGCGTGTACTCCCCGGTGAACCAGGGCGTGGCCGGTCGGCATGTGAGTCAAGGCCGAGCTGGGCCGTCACTCGATCAGGAGAAGACCGGCCAACACTGCGCATTAACCATGGTTGTTGTGGTGTCATGGTTGGTATCCGGTTGTGGAAGGGGTGCGTTGGGGATGCCGTTGCAGCGTTGGCGGGAGTTGGCGGATCGGTTGGCGGCGCGGATCGAATCCGGCGAGTTCCCGGCGGGTGCGAAGATGCCGACGACCGCGGAGTTGCTCGCGGCGGGGGAGTCGAAGCCGTCGGTGGAGCGCGCCTATCGAGAGCTCGTGGAGCTGGGCCTGGTGGTGCGTAAGCCACGGGTGGGAACGGTGGTCCGCAGCCGCGTACCAGTCCGTGTTCCGCTGAGTCGTTACGGTGCGGTGCTGCGGCCGGGCGGTGACAGAGGGCCGTGGGAGACCGCGGTGGCTGCTGTGGGCCTGGCCGGCGCTGTCATTCCGCTCACCGTTGAGCAGGGCCCCGCTCCTGCAGATGTCGCAGCGCTGCTCGGGCTCGAACCAGGGCAGCTCGTGGTGCGGCGGTGCAGGCAGGCGCTGATCGACGGTGATGTCGTGCAGTTGCAAGAGGCGTTCTACCCGGCCGATGTGGCTGCCGTCGCCGGCCTGGACGGGCCGGGCAAGGCGGTGGGCGGTGTACTGGCGGCCCTGACCGCCGGCGGGCTGGAGCCGGTGTCCGCGGACGAGAAGGTCACCGCGCGGCCACCGTCTAAGGAGGAGGCTGCGGACCTCTGCATCGGGGAGAGAGTGCCGGTGCTGTGTATCGAGCGCGTGCTGCGCGACAGGGACGGACGCGTACTGGAAGTGCTGCGCGTGGTGGGCGCCGCCGACCGCCTTGAGTTCCATTACGACAACCTGACGCTGGCCGGAGGCCTGCCCTAGCAGGCGCCACGCTCACCGGTGACTCACTCGCACCGCAGTCAGCACAGTCGTGATCCCGCAGGGCGTACACCGGTGATCACAGCGGTGAGGTGACCGCTGTTTCGTAGGACGGGACCCGTCCTCGCCAAATTGAACGAGCCCCGCCGTGATGGCGGGGCTCGCACGTCCTCGCCCTGGGCCTGGTCCGCCCGGTGGAGGAAGAGCACCTAGCTGTGTGAACTGGAGGTGCGCTTTGTCATGAGCGTACGCGTAATCACCATCGGCGCGCCACACGGCGCTTGCCGCCACACCACCACCCGGTCAGTCGCCTGTGACGCGGGGGTGGGCTGTGGCGCTTGAACCCATCCTGTGGGCCCTGCACGACAGTCCGGTGACCACGACGACGGACCGGATGCTGCTGGCCGGGCTGGCGGAGAAGGCCGATGCCGACGGCTGCAATGCTTTTCCCTCCCGCCGTACGCTGGCGCGGATCGCGCTGTGTGATGTGAAGACGGTGCAGCGACGGCTGGCCCGGCTGGTGGAGCAGGGCGTCATCGCCCTGGGGGACCAGGAAGCCGCCCGCTACATTCCGGCGCATGCCCGCCCCAAGGTCTACGACCTGCAGATCCCCGCCGCCTGGTACGGCCCTGAGCGCATGGCACGAGTGAACGGCGACCGCGCGCAGCGGGGCCTGCCGCCGTTGACAGCTGGCAACCGGGGACCCCTCGCACCGGCCCCCTCCCGGGTGCAGCGCAGCGACAAGGGCACCCCTCGGGCAAGGGGAGGGGACTGCCAGTCCCCTCCCCCAAATCCGGACGAATCCCCCGTGAGGGGGGACTGTGAGTCCCGGGGGAGGGGGGACTGTGAGTCCCCGGAGGGGGGACTGTCAGTCCCCCAACCCTCTCCTTTAACTCTCCCCGGAACACAAACCCCCACAGCGCCTGCGGCGCGTAGCGCCGATGACGCCCGCAGGGCCCCTACAGGTACCACCGCACGCAAGACCAGCACCTGCGCGGCTTCCCCGGGCGCGGACGCAGCCGCCCGGACAGCCAGTCCAGCACAAGGGGCTCGCAGGGGTGCGTCTGACCGGCACACCCATGCGCTGCAGACGGTCGATGCGGGCTGGCCCGCCGACCTCGCGGCCCTGTTGCCCGCCCACCGGCCCCGCGCCCTGCGCGACGCAATCCTCCAAGGCCTCGACGCAGGACGCACCGCCGACCAGCTCGTGGAGCGGATCCAGCGCCGCTGGTGGACCCACCGCTACGCCCGGGCACTCGCGGACGGGGAGCTCTCCTCCCCGGTCGGCGTCGCAGTGGCGCTGGTGCGTCCCTCGGTGGATTGCCCGGACCCAATGTGCGAGGACGGGGTGACCCTGGACACCGGCGATGGGTGCCGCACCTGCGAGCAGCGGTCCGCAGACCGCCGGCACGACCGGAAGCCGCAAGCCCACGGCAAAGTCCCGGCCGCGCAGTGGTGGGAATGCGCGGGTCCCGGCTGCACCGCAGCGGGCAAGGGAGCCAGGCCCGATGACGGGCTGTGCTGGCAGTGCCAGTCCCGTGCCGAGGCCGCTGAGGCGAGGCAGGCGACCGCGGCCCTGGCCGCGGAAGCCGAATCCGCGGCAGAAGCGCAACGCCTGCGTCAGGCGATCCGCTGGACCCGCATGCTGCAGGACGCATACACCGAGCACGCGCAGCGAGCCCAGACAGTCCAGGAGCGCATGGAGGCTGAGCGGAGGGCTGCTGCTGACGCCGCCCAGGTACGTCTCCTGCGTCAGCAACTCCTGCACGACCATCCCGAGCTGGCGGCTTACGTCCAGGACGAGACATGACCAGCCACCGGCACGGGCGTTGCCAGGCTGACCCGAGCTCAGCGCGGGCGCAGCGCAGGGGGAAACCGTCACGTCAATCGCGCCCGGACTGTCCCTGGCCCGTTGAGGCGTTGGCGTGGGCTGTCCTTCGGGTCGCACTCGCCGCACCCCTCCGGCGGCCTGTGGACTTGCCTGCTCGGTCCGCCTGCCTCGGCGCGCTGCGCCCGTACATCGCTCGAATTTCTGATCTTCAGTGCATTTCCGGATCTTCGGTCGCATCCGGATGAGAGTGTGACCGGCAGCAAGAGCCCTGATTGGCAGGTGAACGTCCTCTCATGCAGCTGACTCGTACCCACCGGATTCTCATCGGTGTCGTGGTCGCCGGCGCCGTGGTCATCGCGGGGATCGGTTTCGCGGGTTCGTACTCCGCGGTGCGCGCCCTGGCGTTGAAGAAGGGCTTCGGCGACTTCTCTGTGGTGTTCCCGATCGGCATCGACGCGGGCATCTGTGTGCTGCTGGCGCTCGACCTGTTGCTGACGTGGATCCGGATCCCCTTCCCGCTGCTGCGGCAGACGGCGTGGCTACTGACGGCGGCGACGATCGCGTTCAACGGTGCCGCGGCGTGGCCGGACCCGCTGGGTGTGGGCATGCACGCGGTGATCCCGATCCTGTTCGTGGTGACGGTGGAGGCGGCCCGGCACGCGGTGGGCCGGATCGCCGACATCACGGCGGACCGGCACATGGAGGGCGTGCGGATCACGCGGTGGCTGCTGTCGCCGGTGCCGACGTTCAAGCTGTGGCGGCGGATGAAGCTGTGGGAGCTGCGTTCGTACGAGCAGGCGGTCGGGATGGAGCAGGACCGGCTGATCTACCAGGCGCGTCTGCAGGCGCGGTACGGGCGTGCCTGGCGGCGCAAGGCGCCGGTGGAGGCGCTGATGCCGCTGCGGCTGGCGCGGATCGGTGTGCCGTTGTCACAGACGGCGCCCGAGGGGCTGGCGGCAGTCGGGATCGAGCCGGCACTGCTGCCCCCGGGGCGGGAAATGGTGGGCGCCGTACAGCCGGCTGGTGAACTCCCGCTGGCTGCTTTGCCTGTCGATGATGTTCCCGACCTTTCGAACACGGGGTTTGCGTTGTCCGAGGCCACTCCGCCCGCGGTGACCAGGGCGCTGGCAAAAACGACGTTCCCCTCGCCGACAGACGGCGTGGATCTGGTCGCGGCCGGATGGCTGTTCTTCACCTGGTACGGACAACTGCCCACGCTGGAGGAATTCGGCGCGTTCCTGGCACAGGACTACGGGCTGACCGACCCCGAAACCGGAGGCATCATCGCCGACGCCGTGCTGGAGCCGGTCCTCGCAGAACTCCGTGCCGACGCGCGGACGGACGCCGACGCTGGCGTGGCCGCGGAGCAGCCGCTGGGCACCCTACCCCAGGCCCCGGTCGGCGAGACCGACCGTGTCGCGGCGGTCGCCGACCCTGAGCCCCACCCCTTCTTCAGCCCGCAGCGCTCATCTGCCTCAACGCTGAGTGCGTCCGCATCCGACCCGACCCCGGCCCCTCCTGCGGAGCTCGCGCCCTCTGGACATCAGGCTCTCCCGAACCCGGCATCGGGAGAGCCGCAGGAGTGGCTGGCTAAGGTGGCCGCGACCGGCGAGGCGACCGCTCGGATGCCCCGGCAGCAGACCGACGACGTACCGCCCGCCGATCCGATCCAGCGCGAGGTCGCACAGGTGGCAGCCTGGCTCACCGAAGCCGCAGAGACCGGCACGCGCCTGTCCGGCGCCGAGGTCGCCCGCCGCCTGAAGGTGTCACCGAAGACCGGCCAGCGCCGCGTGATCGACGCGACCCGCTACCTCGAAGAGCAGCGTAAGAAGCAAAGCCGCGCACACCTGCGCTCGGTCAGCAACTGACCGATGCCTACCGGGACGGTCGCCAGCTCAGCTGTCGCATGGCGGTCGACGCCTCCCTGCCCGCCGACCGCGAACGCGCCGCCCGCCAGCTGGAGATCCTCGCCGCCTGCTGGGTGCCCTCGACACTGAAGAAGACGGCACAGCCGACGAGATCCCCACCTGACCTCGCACGCATGTACACCAGCCCTCGCAGCCGGCGGGGGCATTCGTGTTTCCAGGGCAGGTATCGGCCCGCCCTTCCTCCAGTACCGTCGCCATAGACGAAGGGGACGCCATGAAGTGGATCGAGCACACGACGGGCCAGCGGATCAAACTGCTGCGTGGAGCCGTCACTCAGGAAGAACTCGCCGAGAAGGCCGGCCTGTCCATCGCCACCGTCCGAAAAGCCGAGCAGGACCGGGGACAGGTCTCACTGCCCACTCTGCTGCGGCTCGCCCATGCTCTGGGTACGGACATCGCCGTCATCGTGGGCCAGCAGGCTCCCCGCAGGGCGATGCTCGCGGACGACCGGCTCATCCTGCGCGAGTTGTCGCGCACCGTCCACGACACCGCCGCAGGGATCGGAACCGATCAGGAACCCGTCGACTTCGCGGCCGACCTTCGGGCCGGGTGGGATGCCTACCGAGCTGGGAGGATTGGGGTGGCCGGACAGTTCGCCACCTCCGCCGTCAGGGACGCCGCCATCGCCCTCGCCGACGCTTCCGCAGACCGGCGTATGACCGCCCGCGGAGTCCTCGCGGACGCCTACCGGCTCTCTTCCTACGTTGCCAACCAGCTCGGTGCCCGTGATCTCGCGTACGCCGCGATCGGCCACGCCGCCGACCAGGCCCGGCAGGGCGGGGATCCGGTGCGGGAGGCTTCGGTGGCCTCGGGCCGCTCGTGGATTTACCTGCGTGACGCCCGCCTCGACGACGCCGAGCGCACCGCCCAGGTCTCCTTCACCAGCATCGAGCCGTCCTACGGCGACCGTGACCCCGTCGTCCTCGCCACTTACGGGTGGCACGTCGTGTTCGCGGCCGTCGTCGCGGCCCGGCAGGGAGATGATGCTGCGGCCGGGGATCTGCTGTCCCAGGGCTCTGCCGTCGCGGCCCGGCTGGGGAGGGACGTCATGGTCAACGGAACCGCCTTCGGGCCCGCCGCCGTCACCGCGCAGGCCATCGGCATCGCCGTGTCCACGGGGAAGCCGGGCAAGGCCCTCCAGCTCGCCGGAGAGCTGCACGACACATCCTCTCTGCACCAAGCCGCACGCAACCGGCTCCAGCTCGACATCGCCCTCGCCCAGTGCGACACCAAGCAGTACGACACATGTCTGGACACGCTCCTGACGGTGTGCCAGGAGCACCCGGAATGGGTGCGCCACCAGACTCTCCCCGGCGTCATCGCCCAGCGGGCCGGCTACGCCACCACGTCCCGCTCCCGCAAAATCGCCAAGATCATCGGCGCCACCCTCGCGTAACTGCTACGCCCCGTAGCACTGAGACCCTCCGCGGATTCGGGTAGTGCTACACCCCTGGTCTTCACTCTCCGCATCGACGCGATCACTCTGTAGGGGCCACGCAGGCAGCCGGTTCCGCGTCGTCCCCCTTCCGGGACCGGCTGCCCTCCCCTGACCGAGGAGCGCAGCCATGCCCGGCCCCGAACTCCCCCGCCGCCTCCTGGCGCGACAGATCCAAGACCAGCCCGCACCGCGCATCCCCTGGGACGCGTTCGCCGTCAACGGCGACGTCTCCGCCCCCTACGGACAGCCCTCCCCGGCCCTGATCGAGCGGGCCCGGCGCGGCTGGAAGCGGCTCGGCACTATCCACGAGCGCCTCGCCGGGGAGTCGGAGACGTGACGTACCCCGTCGACCGCACCGGCCACGAGCAGCACCCGCTTCTGCGCCAGCAGGTACGGGACATCGCGTCGAAGTGCGTCGGCACCCTGGACGCGGTCACCCACGAAGTCCACGACGACGGTCGGGTGGTGCGCGTCGCTCACGTCCGACCCGCCTCCGGGATCACGTGGACCACGCACGCGGACAACATCGAACCCGCGTGACACAGACTTCCCGCCCCGCACCTCCTATGGCTCGATCGCCGGGTCGGGACGCACCTGCCCCCTGCACCACTCGCAACCATTCGAGAGGAGCACCACCATGACCACCGCCATCGAGGAGCACACGCGTGTGCCGTTCGGCGCCCGCGGAATGCAGCCCGCCTACACGGTGCGCATCGACCCGTCCGAGTTCGCCTACGACCCGCAGCAGCAGGTCAACGTGATGGCCGACGGCTCCCTGTGGGCCGAGATGCCCATGGCCGCCTCCAGCACCGCCACGAACAACGACTCCACCGGGCCGGCCGACGAGACGACCGACCCCTACGCCTTCCCCGGCGACGAGGTGGCGTAACCGATGAAGACCGCACCGAGCGGGCATGTGCTCGTCATCGCTGAGGACCTGGACCCGTCTGCCGATCTGGTGGTGCACGCTCTCACGGAGCGCGATGTGCCGGTGATGCGGTTCGACCTGGCCTGCTTCCCCCAGCACCTCGACCTCGCCGCCGAACACGACGGCAACAGGCCGGGCTGGTCCGGGGACCTGGCCGACAGCGCCCGCTCGGTGCGGTTGGAGGAGGTCCGGGCCGTCTACTACAGGCGGCCCGGCCTGCCCGACCCCAGCACAGCCGTCGCCACCGAATACCGCGAGTGGGCCGTGGGACAGGCCCTCGTCGGCATGGTGCAGGTGCTCGGAGCCCTTCCCGTGATCTGGATGCACCACCCCGACGTCTACCGGGCCTCCGCGCACAAGCCGGGGCAGCTCGTGTCCGCCGCAGCGGCCGGACTCCGTGTCCCGCGCACACTTGTGACGAACAGCCTTCCCCACGCGCGACGATGGGCCGCGACGATCCGCGGACCGCTCATCGTCAAGCCGGTCACCGCAGGGGCCATCACGCTCGCCGGGCAGCCGGCCATGATGCTGCCAACCCGCCGGTTCGAGGCGAACGAACTGGACGAGTCCGTGGAGCTGACTGCCCACATGCTCCAGGAATGGGTTCCGAAGGCCTACGAGGTGCGCCTGACTGTGGTCGGGGACGACATGTTCCCCGTAGCCATTCACGCGGGCAGCCTTGCAGCCGAGACCGACTGGCGCAGCGACTACGACGCGCTGGAGTACGAGCCGGTACCCATCCCCGACGCCGTGGCGGCCGGAGTACGCCGGTTCATGCAGCACTACCGCCTCAACTACGGGGCCTTCGACTTCGCCGTGACCCCGGACGGCAACTGGGTGTTCTTCGAGTGCAACCCCGCCGGACAATGGCAGTTCATCGCCGCCGCCACGAAACTCCCCATCGCCCAGGCCCACGCCTCGCTGCTGCAAGGAGCCCTCACGTGACCCTCGCCGCCGACACCGACGAAGCCCGCAAACACCGGGCCGCTCTCGCCGACACCCTCGCCGCGGCCGGACACGGACCCTCCTGGGTCGAAGCGGTGCGCGCCGTCCCGAGGCACTTGTTCGTCCCCACCTTCTTCGACCAGGACGCCGCCGGGAGCTGGACCACCGTCCACGCCAGGGACCCCGGCTACCTCCAATCCATCTACAGCGACCGGGCCCTGACCACCCAGCTCACGGACAACACTCCGACATCGTCCTCCAGCGAACCGGGCCTCATGCTCGCCATGCTCGACGCCCTCGACGTGCTGGACGGACACCGCGTGTACGAGTGTGGAACGGGAACCGGCTGGAACGCCGGACTCCTCGCCCACCGCCTCGGCGACACCCACGTGACGACCGCGGACGTCGACCCCGCACTGACCACCACCGCCCTCCAGCGGCTCCAGCAGGCCGGGTACCACCCCACGGTCCGCACCGGAGACGGCGCGGCGGGCGCCGCCGACCGGGCGCCCTTCGACCGGTTCATCGCCACCTGCGGGATGCCCGCGATTCCACGGCCATGGATGGCCCAGGCCACCGACGGCGCCGTGATGGTCGTCCCGGTCGGCTGGGGACTGGCCAAGCTCACCGTCCACGACGGTGAGGCACACGGGCGGTTCCTGGAGCAGGGGGCGTACTTCATGGGCCGACGCACCGACGGTGCGGGACCCCGGTTCAGCGAACTGAACGACGCCGCACCCGAACGCACCAGCATCCCCGTGGCCGACCTGCTCGAACGGCTCCAATTCCCGCTCTCCCTCGCCCTCCCCGGCTACAACTGGTTCACCTCGTCCGACGAACGGGGCGCCGTATCCTCCGTCGGCATCTGGACGCAGGACGGATCGACCGCCACCGCACACGCCGACGGCAACGTGCGGCAGACCGGCCCGCGCCGTCTGTGGGACACCGTGGAACACCTGCACGACCTGTTCGGCGACATCCCCAACCGCAGCGGCTTCGGCATCACCGTGACCCCCGAGCATCAGCGCGCATGGTGGGGCACACCCGACGGTCCCGGGTGGGATCTTCCCGAGCTGACCACCGTGGCGTGATGGCCTCCTCGCGGTAGCCTCGCGTCGTACCGCGTGCAAGGAGGGATCCCGTGGAAGAGCCGTTTGACGCCTGGTTCGCCCGGCGCCAGGAGCGCCAGCGCAAGCCAGGCACCCTACGCATGGTTCCCCTCGCCCCAGGAACGAAAGCCGCACACCTACAGCCCGACGCCCCGCGCCTTGTTCTTGAGTGGGACGGATTCTCCTGGGTGCCGGCCGCCGTCGCCGACAACTACCAGGAGGCCGGGAAACTTCTCCGGCCTCCGAGCGGTAAGCGGCGCCGCGCCTGACCCCGTACACCACGATGCCCCCGCGGCTCCCGACCAGGAGCACGGGGGCACCGCCATGTCCCCCTACTCGTCGTGTCCCGGAGCAGCGAAGAACTCCCCCTCGGGCCGCTCCTCGCCTCCGGAGAAGGCCAGAACCGGCATGCCTTTTGCCACCTCAGGCTCTCCCTCACCCACTGCGGGTCGTCCAGGGCGCCGTAGAATCGCCTCGGCGACGACCTCATCATCTCCGTGGAAGTGGACGAATAAGTCTCTGCACGCGAGGGGCTGCACTGGGCGCATGCGGCTACGCCCCGCACCGGATCGTCGGCGACGGCCTCGCCGGCCAACTGGGCCACCCGTTTCGTCGCCCAGCTCGCCGCCCCACACACCCAGCGGATCACCCTCGACCGCGACGGCCGCACCGAACACGTGCTGATCGACGTGCAGGCCGGATCATGGGCCGCCCTCACCGACCGGCGGGTCCTGGACTGTCCGTCAGGGAGGCCCTGACCGCCTCTGGGACGCCATCGAAGAACACATCACCCGATGGCGTGCGGACGGCTCCCCGACCCTCGACAGGTTCGAGATCACCGTCACCCCAGACCGGCAGACGATCACCTGGCCCCACTCCTGAGCCTCCCCGACCTACCGCGAGGCCCCTCCTCCAGCACCGGAGACAGGGGCCTTCGCCGTACGGGGACCGTTAGGGTGCTGACCCTGCAGGAGGAGGAAGTATGGACGAACCCCTGGACCGATGGGCAGCCCGGCGGGAGAAGCGGCTACGGCCGATCGGAGAGAAGAAGGCGATCACCCTCGGCGCCGGACCCCAGCGCGCGGCCCACATCAACCCCAACGCCCCGCGGCTGATCCTGGAGTGGGACGGCTACGCCTGGGAGCCCGTGACCACGGTCGAGAACTATGCCGCAGCCCTGCGGCTGCTCAATCCTCCCCCTCCAGCTCCTCCCACGACTCCACCGCAGCTGGTCCCGCTCCGTCCCGGCAAGGGCCGCCACCGCAAGCCCTGACGATCAGCCCCCGCGACGAAGAAGATCTTCTTGCACGGCAGGCAGAGAACACCGCCAAGGTGCTGCACCAGCCAGGAGGGGCATGGCTGCCCCCCGCCCTCTCCGCGGAGCTCGCGCCCTCCGGACGTCGGGCTCTCGCGATCCCGGGAGAGGGGGAGCCGCAAGAGTGGGTGGCTGAGGTGGTCACGACCGGTGAGGCGACGGCCCGGAAGCCCCGGCAGCAGACCGACGACGCACCTGCAAGTGATCCCATTCACTCGAAGTTGCCCGGCTCGGCACGACCGACCTTCTTTGGCCGGTGTCTCGCCGAGATCGGTCACCGGATCAGTCGTCGGTTCGGGTGCCGGCAAGTGGAGCCTGCGCCCTTCCAGGGGCCGGTCACTGGTGAGTGTGTGACCGATCGGCTCGTCGACCGACTCACAGCGCGGTGTTGATCGATCATGACCGATACGCATTGCCCAGGCACACCGCTCGACGTGCTGGTTGTCCGCCGGTCCATGTTCTGCGCGCACCGCACACGGGCCGGTGAGTACGGTGACGACGCCGGTGAGTAGCGGGCGGCCCGGACACCGGTGAGTTGATGACCGATCCCCACCGGTGACTGATGACCGGTGACTGACCGGGACCTGGCCGACTCGGTCGCCGACGACTGGCCATCCCGTTGTGGTCACGACGCGGCCCCTACGAGGAGCAGCCGTTGACCGGTGACCGAACCCGTAACCGTTCACCTCTGGCTCTCAGCGTGGCTCGTGACTGATCGGGGCTGCCGGTCACCGGACATGACCGCTGTGTGTGCGGTGGGTGCGCGCTGGCAGCAATCGGTTCCAAGGTCCGCATACGAGAATCCGGCATGGGGCGTTCGGCGACGCCGGGTGACTGGTGACCAATCCCGTCGGGCCGATGGTGGCCCATGACCATCGGGGGGTGACCGGTGAGTTCGGCGGCGACGCCCGGTGAGTGGTGACCGGTGCGGGATGTGACCGACTGGTGGCCGGTGATCGATCCCGACTTGCACCGCCTGGCCGGTGACCGATCGGAGGCCTGTCGGTCACCGGTCACGACCGGTGCGGGCTGCCGGTCATCGGTCAACGTGCAGGTCAGCGCCTGGTTCCAGGGTGAATGCTGAAGCCAGTGAGTTCGGCAGCGGCGCCCGGTGAGCGGCGGCTAGTCTGACGAGTTCTTCACTGACTGGGGAGGCTGTGCGATGAGTTCGGTTCTGCGTGTTGATGCCGACGGTGCTGTGACGGTGCTGTGACGGTGCTGCCGTGGCCCGATGACGTGGTGCAGCAGGGTCTGCTGATCCGTGCCGGTGTCGGGGGACCGGCGGACACCGGGGTCTACCACCGGCGTGTTGTGCTGCATGTCCACGGCAACGGGCGGGGGGAGGGGCTGCCGATGAACCTGGTGGCGTGGGTGCTGGCCTGTGTCTGGCGGGAGGTCGAGCTGCCCTACGGGTTGTACGGCGCCGCGATGGTGACTGGTCCGCAGTCTCAGGGCCTCGACGACCACCTGGCCACCGAGGTTCATGCCGTCTGCGAGGCGGTGGCCGATGTGCGGACGGAATGGCAGCACCGTCCGCCCGTCGGGGAGGCGCCGGCCCGTGCCGAACTCCTTGCGGCGGCCAGGCACGCCCGGCGGGCTCTGCGCACGTCGGCAATCTGACAGCTGCGCGACCGCAGTGCGTGAGCAAGACCGATGACCGATGACCGGTGGTCAGGATGGACGCCCCTGCCGCCGTGACCGGGGGCGTTGATCGGTCACCGGTCAGGTCATCCGGTCCTCTGCTGGGGCCCCGGCTGTTGCAGGGCCCCAGAGGTTCGACGGGCTGGGTGTCAGGTCGTGGCGGCTTTGACGGTGGTGGGGGAGTGGCGGTCGGACAGGACGAGGTTGATGGTGTCTTCGGTGTGGTGGTCGAGGGTGATGCCGTAGGTCCGTGCCATGTGCTGGAGGCGGGAGACGGTTTTGCGGATGGCGGTCTGGTTGTCGGCTGCCCATTCGATGTGGAGGAGGTCGCGGTAGAGGACCTCGGAGGTCTCTTCGATGTCCAGGGCGTGGAGCACGGTGTGGCGTGCGGCGTCGAGGTCGGGTGTGTCGCTGTCGGTGTGCCAGCGGGCGAGGGTGTGGGCGGTGTCGGTAGATGCCTGGAGTCCTCCGGCCCTCGAACCCAGGAATCAGTTCTGCCCCGTGATCACGCGTTGTGATCACGGGGCAAAGCCGGCCGCTCTGTCAGCTGAGCTGCAGGACGTTCTCGTCCGCATCCTGGAAGAGCCTGACGATCAGCTGCCGAAGACGCATCGCGGCGTCAGCCCTGTCAATGAAGCCGTTAAGCATGTCGGCGTCTTCCTCCGAAGAAACGTGCTTGGTGAGCTTCTCGGTCCAGCCGGCGACCTGCTCCTCCAGGGTCGCCTCGACCACGTCGAATTCGGACCCGGCGGACTCCTTCGTAATCCTTTGGCGGGTCAGCAGACCCGTGATCCGGTTGAGTTCGTCGCATACGAGGCTCAGGGCAGCACGCGGGTTCGCGCTGGCTCCGGGGGGTGTCACATCCCGATTGGGGTGGTCTTCCAGCTCGTCGATGAAGGCTTCCACCTGGAGTACTTCTTTCTCGACGGCGTCCACCGCGGACGCCAAGGCAGCGCTGTCTGTGCTCATCCAGACCTCGACGTTTCCTCCCGTGCGCACGATCCGGACCATATGTGTTTTCAGGAATGTGATTCCCGTGGTGTCGTCGGGTTCGGGCTGGCGGGCCCACACGCCACGGTCCGGCTTTTGGCCAAGTTGTGCGAGGCCTGCCCGGATGTCGAGCGCGGATTCGAGGACGGAATGGAGATCGTCCTGGTGTCCGGCGAGGAGGGCGTCGAGGGCTGCCTCGGCTGCAGCATCGGCGAGTGTGTCGACGTCCTGGTAGTGGTCACTCATTGGTCTCCGCCTCCTGCTTCAGAGCGAGAGCGCTGATCAGCCGCGAACGTGCCCGCGAGTAGGCCTGCCGCACTGCGGCGGGGTTTTTGCCCAGGATCTCGGCGGTCTCCTCGTGATTGAATCCGTCCAGGTTCCAGGCCATGGCCTCCCTTTCCGCCGGCGGTAACGTCGAGAGGATGTCAAGCATCCGCTGCCGCTCGTCGGTCAGGATGACCAGTTCGACCGGACAGGTCCCGCCCGGCCGGTCCGGGACCGGGTCCGTCGGCAGTACCCGACTGTTCGCCTGCCGAAGGTAGTTCCGATACGCGACCGTGCGGAGGTACGCCTTGGGGTACTCCAGTGACCGCCATTTGTCGGGGAGCAGCCTTTCGAAGGCCTCGTGCGTGGCGTCGGCTGCCTCATAGGGGCTGGCGCCCAGGTTCATGAGGAACGCGGACACCTTGGTCATCTCTGCGGTGTAGAAGGCCTCGAACTCGTTGTCCTGTTGGGTCGGCACCAAGGACGAAACCGCTGCGGGCACAACCACAATGTGGGCAGGCGCGGGGAGCTCTGTCACAGTCACTGCTCCCCGCCACGGCCGGCGGGGGCGCCGATCAGGATCTCGACCTCACGGTCCGCGGACCGTTCTGAGAGGCGACTGCCAGGTGGCAGAGACCGGACTCGCTCAGAGAGGCCCTGCTGAGCCACCTCCGCCCGGCGGACCTCCGCCCGCGCCTTGACCACCCTGTACGTCAGTCGTGCCAGGGTGCCGATCACTGCGGTCACTACCGCCACCACCGCCATCATCGTCGGATCCACGATCTGCCTCTCGACCTCAGCGGTGCAGATGCGCCCCGCGTCTGAGTTCTAAAGCAACGGCGGGGCCAGAGTGTGACATCGGACCAAAACAACTTTTGGGCGAGGCTCTGAATCAGGTGCTCTTGATGCTGCCGGTGCTGGTGTCCTTGGGCTTCACGAGCTGCGACACGGCGAGTAGGCAAAGCCGATCACGCGCTCCGCCCAGGCGCGTTGAACGAGTCTGTAGGCCCCGACGAACAGCCCGATCACGACGAGCACGATGTGCAGGGGCGGGCCGTCCTTCTTCGGCTTCTCGGCCGGCGCCTTCAGCGTCTCGATCTCCGCAACGATGTCCTCGATGCGATTGGCCACGTAGCTGTGGCCCTGACCGTCCAGTACGCCCTGGAGGTTGGCGAGTATTGCCGAGCACCGGTGCAGCTCGGCCTCCAGCTCCGCGATGCGCTTTGCGGCCAGCGAGTATTCGCGTCCGTCCTCGGGCACGTGGTCTTCCTTCTGTGCCGCGTCGCGTCGACCCTGGCCGGGACACTGGACCGGCAGACGTACGTGGCGACGGCGGCCGCGCTTGCGCTGCCCAGAGTGGCCCGGCGATCGCCGTGCTACCGCTAGAGATTTGGAACAGGTAGGAAGTGGTTCCTCCGTTGCTTGGTGACCGGTCTCAGTAACGGCATCACCATGACCTGTGGTTTGACCGATAACCGATGACCGATGGTCAGGACGGACGCCCTTGCCGCCGTGACCTGAGCGTCGATCAGTTACCGGTCATGACCGGTCCTCTGCTGGGGCCCGGCTGTTGCAGGGCCCCAGAGGGTGGACGGGATGGGTGTCAGGTCGTGGCGGTCTTGAGGGTGGTGGGGGAGTGGCGGCCGGACAGGACTAGGCTGATGGCGTCTTCGGTGTGGTGGTCGAGGGTGATGTCGTAGGTCCGTGCCATGTGCTGGAGGCGGGCAACGGTTTTGCGGATGGCGGTCTGGTTGTCGGCGGCCCATTCGATGTGGAGGAGGTCGCGGTAGAGGACTTCGGAAGTCTCTTCGATGTCGAGGGCTTGCTGGATGGTGTGGCGGGCGGCGTCGAGGTCGGGGGTGTCGCCGTCGGTGTGCCAGCGGGCGAGGGTGTGGGCGATGTCGGTGATCCTGGAGAGCATGTCCTGGATGACGGGGTCGGCCCAGGGCAGGGTCCGGCCGTCGAACGGCCTTCCCCTCACGAGCCCCATCGCCGTTTCCAGGTGTGCGATGCCCTGCTCGGGGCCGGCTGCGAGCCCGTGGGAGGCGAGTTGCTGGAAGAGCTCCCAGTCGGAGGTGACGGCGGGGTGGAAGGTGTATCCGGCGCCGTCTTTGGGCCGGGGCAGCAGGGGGTATCCGTCGTCGGTCAGACCGATGGTGTTGCGGAGTTCGGACAGCCGTGAGTGCAGGGTCCGTACGGACCATGGGTTGATGGGGTCCATGGCCTTGCACAGGTAATCGGCGCTGCGCCCGGGGCGGAGGTGGAGGAGGGCGGCCAGGGCTGCGGTGCGGGGGCTGTGCGGGGTGCCCAGGCCGCCGCTGATGCGCAGCGCGCCGAGCATGTCGATCCGCACGGCATCGTCCTCACCACTGACGTCGGCGTCGGCGGTGCGCGCCGGGGGGATGGGCGCGGTGGTGACGGGTTCGCCGGGCGCGGGCTGGGTGCGCGGTGTACCGATGGGGACGTGGGGGTTGCTGTCGGAGGCCGCAGAGGTAGCGGGGGGCAGTCCGGCGAGGAGCGCAGGGAAGGGATTGCCGGGATCGGATGCCTCCGTGCTGGTGACCCGTACAGCTAGGGGCTGACCGGCTGCGGCCGGCTGCTCGTGGCTCTCGGCGAATTCCCACGCCCCGGTGGCCGGCTCGGGCTCCTGGGAGGAGACGGTGAGCGCGTGGACGTACTGCAGGTACTGCTCGTCGCTGACCCGCTGGAGCTCCACCGCCGTGGCGAGCACGTCAACGACTGCGTTGTCGCCCTGGCTGATGGTGAGGACTTCGGCGTGAGGGAAGCACCGGCGGGTGGCGGGGCTGGCGGGCATCACGATGGCGGCGGCCAGGTCACGAGCGGCACAGAGCGCGTCGGCAAGCTGGATGACGTCGTTCTCCGCGTGGTCCCCGGCTGCGATCAGCAGCCACGGCAGGAGTTGCTTCCCGCTCTGGTGGGCCTCGAGCATCAACTCGCCGAGGTCGGCGGCCACAGCCGGCACGTGGGGCATGGTGCGGATGCGGCCCTGAGGGAGCAGGCCCGCGAGACGGGCGCCGAGGCCGGTGGTCAGGATCTCGCTGTAGTCGGTCCACGCGCAGCTGCCCAGCTCCAGCGCGAGCGCCCGGGCCACCGCCAGGACCTCCTCGTCGCTGCCGTCCAGGAGCAGGACACGGCAGGTCATCAGATCGACCAGGACCAGACCTTCGTCATCGGTTCCGAGGGTGACCAGCCCCGGGTAGGGGGCCAGGACGGAAGCAAGATCCTCGTTGCCGAGCAGGCCGGCCCCAGGGTCGAGGACCCAGGTACGTGCGTCGGGGCCTTCGGCGAACGGGGCGATCGGGTCACCGGGTTCGTCCAGCAGAAGCGTCACCCCGTCGGCGCCGAGGCGGGCGCCGCGCAGCGTGGGCAGCAGTCGGCTGCCGGTGTCGGGGTCGGTGGCGTGGTGGGCGAGGGTGCGCAGCACCTGGTCGAGGAGCTCGATACCGGCCGGCTGCGCGGTGGTGGTGAGGAGCTGCTCGAGGTCGGTGGGCGTCTCGTCCTGAGCGATGGTCTCGCCGGCCCGCCGCTGGCGTTGCTGCAGGATGCGGCGCACACCCAGGGCAGCCGCGAGGGACGCGGCCAGAAGCGTGCCGATCCCGGCGACCAGGGCCCAGTTGATGCTGCTCTGTGAGGCGGTGCCGGCTGACGCCGGATTCCCGGCCGTGGCTGCGGGTGCCGGTGCCGTGGTGGCTGGAGTGGAGGACTGCGCCGGCGGTGGACTGGCCGGGCTGGTGGATGGCGCTTGCGGTGTCGCGGTTCCGCTCGCGGTGGGAGGGGGCGGGGTTGAAGGCTTCGGGGACTCGGGAGTCGTCGGAGTGGAGCTTGGTGCGGTGTCCTTGGCCGGCGTGGGAGTTGCGGTCACCGGCGCCGGAGCCGGAGCCGGAGCCGGGGCCGGGGCCGGGGCCGGGGATGCGGGTGTCGGTGTCGTTTCGGCAGGCTGGGGCGTGGCGGTGCCGGGTTGGGGGAGGGCGAGGCGCTGGCCGGGATGGATCAGGTCGGGGTCGGTGAACGTGCCCCCGTTGGGGAGCGGGCTGCCTTCGTTGAGGTGGAAGATCTCCATGTACCGGTCGGCGTCGCCAAGGCGCTCGGCGGCGATGCCGGTGAGGCTGTCGCCCTCGCGGACCGTGTACACGGCCGCGGCCGGGCTGCCGGTCTGCTGCGCTCCCACCCCGTCGGCCTGCGCGGGTGAGGTGTGGTGCTGCGAAGGTCGGGCGTCGGCGGGGAGGCGGAGAGCCCACCCGGGTTGGATGGGCCGCTCGGCGTGGAAGGTCAGCCCGTCGGCCATGGTGTGGCCTTCGTTGAGGGCGGCGATCTCTTCCCACCGCTGTCCGTCGCCCAGCGTCGTCTCGGCGATCGACCACAGGCTCTCAGCCGGGCGGGTGTCCCGCACGGTGTATGTCACCGGGGCCCTGCCGCTCTCCGACGAGGCTGCCGTCCCGACGGGCGTGCTCGCGGCCGCGGCCGCACTGCCGGGGACGGCGGCCGCGCTGATGCCCGGGACGGTCACGGTTGTGGGGGCCGCGGAGGCGGGTGCGGCCAGGGCGGTGCCGGTGGGCAGGGCGAGCAGGACGGCGCCGACGAGGGCGGCGGCCGCGCGCTGTCCGACCAGGCCGCGGATCTGCGGTACGGCCCGGCCGCGCAGCTGCGCGGGGATCTCCAGCACGACCGCGACGGCGAACAGGCCCCAGCCGGTCCAGCCGGCCACCGCGAGGGCGAGGAGGAAGACCTGTCCGGAGTCGTCGGTGGACAGCAGGGAGCCGAGCGCGGCCACGCCGGCAGGCCCGACCGTTGCTGTCGCCCACCACAGCAGAACGGGCAGGCCGCCGAGGAGCGCGAGGAGGACGGCCAGGCTCAGCAGGCCGCGCAGCACGGCTGCCGCGGTCTCCCCGCCACGGCTGCCGTCGGAGCGCGGGGTGCGGGCCCTTGGGGTGTTCGGCATGTGCTGGTCCTTCTCCCTACCGGGGCTGGGTTGTCTATTCGGGGGCGGTGACGCCGTGGAGGAGGCGCGCCGATCCGTGGCCGCTGACGCTCATCGAGCCGATCCCCACAACCGACAGGAATTTGGTGGGGTAGGCGCCGTTGACGGTGACGGTCAGCTGGGTGCGGTCCGCGGACAGGGTGACGCTGCCCTGGTGCCCGGCCCGTGCGAGGTAGGCGTAGGCGGCGGCCTGAGCTGCGTCGGGATCCGCGCGCACCCCATCGCCGGTGACCGCCGCTGCCGGGTCGATGGCCTGCCCTGCTGCGCGGGCGGCCTCCATGGCGACGGCGTCCGCACGCTCGGTGGCGCGGAGTTTTCCGCCGCCGTCGATGGCCAGGCCGATGATGCCGAGCAGGGCGATGGTGCAGATCGCGGTGTACACGGCGATCCCGCCGTCATCTCCGCGCAGGCGCTCCCGCCGCCGCGCCGACGGTTGGCGAAGCTGTTCGTCGGGTCGCTCGTCGGGCTGTGGGGCGAGTGGTTGGGGCATGGTCAGCCCTCCCGTGTCGGAACATGTTCGGCCTGTCCGTCAACGTCAGCCTCCGCTACACCTGACTCGTCGAACACCCCGTCTGACCGATCCCGCCGAGCTTGAGGTCGAACCGTTCCCGTAGCCTCACCGCTATGCCCACCGGTCACGCCCCCTGCCACTGCGTCGTCTGCCAGGACGTCAGCGAACGGGGCGCCCGTATCCAGTCGGCGGTCGACGTCATCGAGCAGCACGGCTGGCAGGTCACGATGATTCCCGCCGATGATCACGGACCCGGCTGGGCATACACCATCGGCCTGTGGCACAGCCACCGGATGCCCGGGGTTGCAATGTTCGGCCTGGACGTCCGCCTGATGCAGACGATCCTCAACGACCTCGCCCAGCAAGCCGTTGAAGGACAGCCTTTGGAAGCCGACCAGGAACGACACGACGTCGCAAGCGTCCCCGTCGCGCTCAGAGCCATTGACTACTCCTGGTACAGGGCGTTCTTCGGAACCGCGATCAGCTACTACCGCAAGCCGCCGTTCCCAGTCCTCCAGGTCGTCTGGCCCAACCGGAACGGAGCTTTCCCCTGGCAACCCGGCGGGGAAGACCTCCTGAGCCGCCAGCCCCGACTGCACCTGCATCCCGACGAACACCCCGCCGGTGTATGGACGCAGGACCTTTGAGCGTGCGACGACGGCGTCGTCGCGGACAATGACGGCATGAGGCACTGGTTCCGCAGCTACTGGACCGAGGAAGACACCTGGTTCTATTTCGAGGTCGACGCCGACGGCTGGGTAACCCGCCAGGTCGAACTCCAAGGGCCCCACGCAAAGCCGATCGCGGCAGCCTCTCTGGCCGAATGGAACGCTGCTCAGCAGGCCGGAACGCTCGCGGATTACGAGTCGACGTTCGGCGGCACGGCCGAGGTGCCCCTTCAGGAGTGGGACGGACACGAGCCGCACGACCTCGCCCTCGACGAGTTCGAGGCCATCTGGCTCGCAGCACGAGCAGCCTGCCGAGCAGAATCCCGGAACCGCGGGACGCGAGGAGCGTGAACCCAAGCACTCTCGCGCGCTCACTGCACGGCCTCCTTACGTCGGTTCGTACTCCATTGCCCTTCAGAATTCGCGAACCCAAGAGCTCTGGATCGGTAGGCGTCCACCACCGAGGTGAAGGAGCTGGTCATGGTCTTGCTTCCGGGGACGCCGGGCAGCAGCAGGTCGGAGAGCGGCACGGTGCAGGAGATGGTGACGGTGACAGTGCCGACCTGGCCAAGTGGGACGGCCAGTCCGGAGGAGTCGATGCTCGTCGACGTCGACGCGCACCGGATGCCCTGGTCTGCCAGGGAGCGAGCGGCCGCGGCCGCGGCCTCGGCTTGGGCGCTGGTGTAGGTGCGGGAGATGGATGCGGCGCGGGCGGCGTCTTCGGCGGCGGCGTCGACTTTCGCGCCGGAGGTGACGATCCGGCCTCCGGCGATGGCCATGCACAGCAGCATCAGCAGCAGAGGGACGACGATCGCGGTGGCGATGGCCTCGCTGCCCCGGTCGTCCCGAAACCGCTCCGCCCAACCTGTGTGCCGGGTCGGGGTCATGGCGTGGTCCACCTCTCCCGTGGAGCCGAGGCGGACTGTGACACCGACAGTCCCGACAGGCCCGGCAGCATCGAGGGGGCGCTGCCGGTCACGGTGACCCGTACGTCGGTGGGGGTACTGCCCGAGGTCGAGACGGTGGGCCCGCGCAGGCTGTCTCCGGCGATCCGGCCGAGGGTCTCGCGGGCCCGGGCGGCGCCCGCGCTGTCGGGGGACTGGTAGGTACGGGCGGCGGCGACGCCTTCGCGGGCTGCGGTCAGGGCGATGTTGCGGGCGTGGACCCACATCGCGGCCTGGACCACGGCGATCGTGACCAGGATGACGAACGGGAACACGATCGCCATCTGGATCGACGCCTCCCCCCGCTCACCCATCCACCGGCGCGGTCCGGGTGCCCGCCCGTCGCTGCGCGGCTCGTTCCCTGCCGCGGTCTCATCCTTGTCGGCCACCCGTACCTGCCTTCCCCGTGCCGCTCTCGTTTTGCTGGTCAGATGCCGGAGAGGGTGGTGTTGTAGCGGGTGATGACCAAGCCGATGGTCCCGGCGATCGCGATCGCGCCGGCGACGGCTGCGACCCAGATGATGATGGTGGTGATCGAGATGTCGCCCCGGTCGTCGTGGCCGCCTTCCTCGATGCGGGACTTCAGCCACTGGGACATGCGGATCGCGTACTTCGTCATGACGGTCTCCCTTGGGTCTTTTGGATCAGCTGTTGAGCATGCGGATGATGGCGGGGAAGGCGATGAGGAGCATCACCAGGACGGCGAGGAGCGCGCCGGGGGCGGTCATCTTCTCGCTGTCCGCGTTCGCCTCCGCCGCCTGCGCGGCGAGGAGTTCGGTGCGGAGGTTCTTCGCGCGGGCGCGCAGGGTGGTGTAGACGGAGGCGCCGTCGTCGGCGGACTGCCGCATGATCGCGGCGAGGTCGTCCAGAACCGGGAGGTCCAGCTCGGCGGTCAGCCGCGCGAGGGATTCCCAGTGCGGGACCTTGTCGACCCGGGAGCGGGCCAGCGCCCCTTGGATACGGACGAACGCCCACCCTTGGCCGGTCTGTGCGGCCTGTTCCATCGCCTGCTCCGCGGACACGTTCCCGGCCCGGCGCAGCGCGACCAGGTCGAGGTAGGCGGCCATGGCGTGCGCGAACTCCGCCCGCGCCCGCTTGGCCTTGTCCCGCAGCGCGAGATCGGGCGTGAACCAGAGCAGGACTGCGGCCAGCAGACCCACGACTGCTGGGAGGTAGAGGGGCACCCCGAGCAGCAGGAGCGGGATCGTCGACAGGGGCGGGAGAAGGAGCCCGCCGCCGGCCAGCGCCACTTTCGTCAGCAGGAACTTGGCCGGGGTGGTGCCGGTGAGGGCGAGGTCCTTGTGCGGGATCCGCACGCCGGGCACGTCGGCGAGGTGCTCGACCAGCCACCGGCCCCACTGCTCATCCCGGTCTAAGGCTTCTTCTTCCGTGCGCAGCGGGGCGGGTTCGTTCAGGCGGCGCAGGGCCGGGCCGAGGGCGGGCGCGGGGCGCAGGACCTCACGGATGAGCAGGGCCGTGCCGGCGCCGATCGACGCACCGGCCAGGACGGCGGCGACGGGAATCACGCGGGCACCTCCACACTCTCGCCCTCAGCGCCGACGGGAACCGTGGGCGTGACGGCGCTGCGGGGGTCGGAAACCAGGAAGCGGGGCACGGGCTTGGTGTCGGCGATCTGCCGCATCAGGGCGAGGACGCCGATGAACCCGGCGGCCAGGACGGCAAGGACCAACTGCCCGATCAACGTCCCGTAAGGGGCGGTGTAGGAGGGGATGAGGAAGCCCGCGCCGACGACACCGAGGGTGATGATGGTCATCCACCGCATCGTTGTGCGGGGCTTGGCCCGGTCCGCCTCGATCGCCCGCCTGCGGGACACCTCCTCATGCACCGACTCCGCGAGGTCCTCGAGGGCCTGGGCGAGGCCGGGCCCACGGTCGGCGGCCGACAGGACGAGGGCTGCGACCACCTTGTCCGCGGTGACGTCGTCCAGCGCGTCACCGAACTCGCGCAGTGCGTCGGTCGGCCGCCAGCCGACGTGCAGGCGGTCGGCGAGGTCCCCGACTTCGGCGGCGATCTCGTCGGGGCAGCCCTTGCGGGAGACCTGGAGGGCTTCGTCCAGGCCGCGGCCGAGGCGCAGGATGTTGGCCAGGCGCTGGGTCCAGGCGCCGAGCGCCTCAAGCTTGCCGATCCGGGCTGTCGCCGATTTCGTCGGCGACAGCAGCCACGGCACACCCACCACCGCCAGGAACACCAGCGCTCCGGCGACGAACACCCCGGTCACCAGCCACAGCAGCACCCCGGCCAGGGCGCCTGCGGCCAGGCGGGTACGGCGGGCCATCCGCTGATCCCGACCGGCCAGCTGCCGTCCGGCACGCAGCCGGGCCGCGAGCGTCGGCCCCTTCGGCGCCGTCGTCCCCGCAACCCCGACCACAAGGCCGACCAGACCTCCCGCCAGCGCGAGGCCCGCCAGTACCCACAACAGCAGAGTGGTCACAGCCCCGCCCCCTCGTCGATCAGCAGCGGCAGGGGAGCGGTCCATGCGCCAGTCGGGTCGTTGAGCAGGGCGGCGTCGAACCCCGCGCGGCGCAGGTCGGGCATGCAGCGTGGGTGCATGAGCGGCACAGCCCGGTGCTCGCCCCACTCCGGCCTGGGCCCGAAGATCGTGTTCGTCTCGGGGCGGCCGCCTTCACCGATGCCGGTGACCTCCAGGACGTGCGAGACGAACCGGTGCCGGTGCCCGCCGATCTTCGTCTCGTCGACCGAGGAGACGAACACGATGAAGTGCAACCCGTTCGCCGCCTGCCGGTACGCCAGGGCCTCGGACATGTTGGCCTGGGCCAGGAGATACAGCTCGGCGATCCGGTCGAACACCACCGACGGGCTGATGGCGTGGAGCGTGCACAGGTTGCCGCCGGCACCGTTGGTCATGGCCTGGAGCATGGCCACGATCTCAGGACCTCGGACCTCACCCACCACGATCCGCGTCAGCGTCATCCGCAGCGCCCGGTACATGAGGTCCATGAGCGTGATCTCGCCCGCTGCCTGGCCGGCGACCATCTCGCCGTTGGACTCGCGTGCCTCCATCGGCACGACCTGCCGGTGATACGAGTTCTCGTGGGCGAACAGCTCGTACTCGGTCTCCAGCGTGGCGAACCGCTCGTCGGGGTCGATCTCCCGCAGCAGGGCGCGCAGCAGCGTCGTCTTCCCCGCGGCCTGCCCGCCGACGACCATGACGTTCTTCTCCGCGCGCACGCACGCCCGCAAGAACTGCTCGAGGGTGGTGTCGAGCATGCCGCGGCCGACGAGCTCGGGAAGGTCCGCGTGACGCATGCTGTGCCGGCGGATCGTCACATAGGTGCCGGGGGTGACGTCGATGACGGCCTGGAGGCGGGAGCCGTCGGCCAAGCGCAGCGCGAGGAATGGATCGGCCGTGGACAAGCTTCTCTCACTCTGCCCGGTTGTACGCCGCGCGAGGTCGCGCAGCAGCTCACGCAGCTCATCGTCCGAATCGGCGACCGGTGCCACCCGAATGCGGCGGCCGTCGGTGACGTCCAGCCACACATCCTCAAAGCCGTTGATGAAGATGTTCTCCACCAGCGCGTTGTCCAAGTGCTGCTGAAGCCGGCCCGCCCGGAACTGCAGGTCGAACACGGCCTGGGCGATGGCCGCGTCCTCGGCGGCGGTGGTGGCCGCACCGCGCTTGACGGCTTCGGCATCGGACCAGACCGCCACCTGCTCGTTGATCAGGTGACGGCCCTGCTGCTCCTGCGCAGCCACGCTCATCCCCGGACGGGCTCGCAGGAGATCGGTCAGCCGCTCACCGACCTCCTTCTTGATCAGCCGTACCGCCGAATAGTCCACCGGCATCGCGGCCGCCGAAGTCGCCGCGGCCGGGACTGGGTGGGCGGCAGCAGCGCGAGTGCTCCCACCGACGCCGACGGGCTGGTGCGGCGCCGGCACCTGCGGCGGGGCCGCTAGGCGGGACTGCAGTGTGCCGGTCACCGGGGCCACGCGAGGATCGTGGTGCAAGGGATTGGCGCGCACCGGTCACCCCCGTCCCACGGCGGCCGGTGCGGGAGGAGGCGGGGCGAGACGGGAGCGACGGATCGCCACCAGCTCCTGCACCCGCACCGCTGCCGACCGCGCCGAACGCATCAGCTCACTCGACTCGAACCTGCGCGGCTGCTCCGCCCCGTCCGACAGCACCCGCGCCTCCTTCGCCCGCCACGGCAGCACCGCCACCACCGGCACACCCAACGTCTTGCGGACCTCCTCCTTCGAGAACGGGCCCTCGTCGACGAGCAGCAGACCCAGCTCCACCGTCTGCCCCAGGAGTTCACGCAGAGCGGTCACCCGCACCTGCGCGCTCTGCAGACTGCGCAGCGTCGTACGCGCCACCACCAGCACCACATCCGCCCGCTGCGCGAGCACCGCAGACGCACCAAACGCCCCACGCCGGCCGAGGTCTACCAGGACGTCGTGTTGGTGTGCCTCGATGCCCGCGAACATCTTGGCCAGCGGCTTCCACACTGGCTCCATCGCCGAGGCGTGCGCCGGATCGTAGAGACCGGGCAGAACCAGCCGGTCCCGCGTCCCCGCGTCGGTGACATCGACCAGCTGGCGCCAGAACGCCTCACCCAGCTGCCCCTGCCGCCCCGCCACCGCGAGATTCCGCATCCCACGCGAATTGTCCAACGTGCCCTGCAGCGCGCCGGGCAGGATGGCGCCGCCGTCCGGATCGGCCTCGGCCAGCACCACCCGCTGGCCTTCCGCCAGCGGCCATGTCATCAGCAGCGCCATTGCCGACGTCGTCACCCCGGGCGCGCCGAGGCCTCCGGCCAGCGCGATGACGGCCATCAGCTGCCTGCCTGCGGCGCGAGGACCAACGCGACCGCACCCGTCGCCACCCGCGCAGCCAGACCCGGCCCATCGGCAGCGGGCACCGCCACGTCAACGACCACGACCCCCGTCGCCGGAGCCGGCTGGCCGACGGCAACCACCGTCGCCGACTGCGTCTTCGGAGCCCCCGCCGCTCCCGCATCCGCTGGCTTCCCACCCCCGCCTGCCTGGGCGGGATCCGGCGTCGCCACGATCAGCACCTTCTGCCCCGGAGCGAGACGGCTCGCTGGCAGCTGCGACGGCTTCAACGCCACACCCACCAGCTGCTCACCCGCCTTGATGAGCGACTCGGCCGTCACCTGACCCGGAGACAACAGCGATCCCACCTTCAACGCAACCGCGGCCCGCTGCCCGACCAGCTCCGGCTTCTTCGCCACCGCCACCGCCTTGACCGCCGGGTCCAGAGCCAGCGACGCAGGTGCCAGATCCGCTTCCGTGATCGCCGCACCCACCGGCACATCCCGCGCCACCACCAGCACAGCGGTCCGTTGCCCGGACGCGGTGAACAGCAGCGCCCCGGACAGGCCTCCGGCCGCGATCAGGGCAACGGACAGGGCGATTAGGCCCGGGCGCCGGCGCCGCTGCCGAAGAACGCGCGGCGCAGCTGCGGGCCTGGAGGCCGGACCGGCGGGCGGTGGAACCGACGCCTGACCCGGCACGGGCGTGGTGGTCGTGCTCACGTGCAGTGCCTCCAAAGAGGTATGGAGAGGGGGAGAACGGGGCGCTGGCGCTATTGGCCGACGACCTGGAGTTCACCCACGGCGATGTCGACCGCGCTGGTGCGGGTCTCGGTCAGCTGGCCGCTTTGACCGCCGCCAGTCCAGCTGATTGACCAGGTTGACGTGGCGGTAACGTGGTACTTCCCGGAGCTGGTCTTACTCGAAGAAGTCCGGTACTGGTGGCCGCAGTCTGGTGATGGAGATGATCCGAACTCGGCGCGATAGGGCGTTCCCGGCGTGGTGCACGTGACGCTCGTACCGTCGCCCATTTCCCACACGATCTTCGACACCTTGGCGGTGGCCGTGACGGTGATGCCACCCGCCGAAGCTGACGCACTGTTCGGGCCGTACGTTTCTGCCCCGACCTCGGTCCACATATAGACGGGCATGCCGACCAGTCCAGTGCCTCCCGGCTTGGGTGTGATGCCAATCGCGGGTGGTCGAAGCAGCATGGAGTCGACGGCGCGCTGCGCGAGCACGGCCGGGTCGATGGTCGGGGCCTGTGACCAGAAGGCCAGGCCGACGATGTCTCCGTTGGCGTTCCCGCCGGATCCTTGGCCCAGGCACGGGTTGACGTACACGGCGCCGTCACCGGGCTCGTGTCCCTCCCACAGAGCGCTGCCGGCGGGCGGTTGGGGTTCGAGGAGCCGGACAGTGCAGTTGGCTGGGATGGTGGTCCTGCCACCCCCGCCCCCACCGTCTCCCGGTTTGCCGGGGTTCCCTCCCCTGCCCGGCCCTCCCGGAAGGTCTACGTGAACGCAGAAACGCAGGTCGTCACACTTGCCTGCGCCAGGTCCTTCCTCTGCCTTTACCGCCGACGCACCGACGCCGACAAGTACGAAGCTGCCCAGCAGTAAGAAGCTGCGTACCGTCGCCCTCAGCATGCTTGGTCCAGCTGCTGCTCCTCGATCACCGTCCACCCAGTGGGCCACTGCTCAACCGTGAGCGTTGTGACGTAGCGAACGAGCCGCTCCGAGGGAAGTGCGACCTCCTTGCCTGTTGCCTTGTCGACAGGCTTCCACCGCGAGATATCCAGGCAGTCCCTGATCAGGGCGGTCTTCAGCTTCGTGCCTTCCTTGAAGGTGATCTCCGTGCCGGAATGCTGTGCCTGGCCAGTGACGATACGACCCGATGCGCGGAGGTTGGCGAGCCCGCTTTCGGTCCGCGCGTACGCGGAACCGCTGGACAGGCTCTTCAGCTCGGTTCCTGAAGAGTCGGCCTGCGCGTAGGCCGCTGAGAGGGCGCTCCAGTACCGGTCGTAGGCCGTCTGCACTGCTGCCTTGTCGGTGTCCACCGGGCTGGTGGTTGGGCTGGGTGAGGAGGAAGGAGCGGGTGCCGACTGCGGAGGCGGTGACGCCTTGCCGTCCTGTGTGTCCTTCGAGCAGCCGGCTGTGACAACTACGACGGCCGTGGTGATAGCGGCTGCGAGGAGTCGGCGGTGCCGGGTGGTGCGGGTGTGGTGCTGGTGTGCGGTTGTCACGTGGGTACCCCCGGTTGTCACCTCGTCGGACAGACGGCGCTCGGCGTCGCTCATACGATCCCGTCGTCGCTGATGCAACGGTGTTCGTGTCGTAGCGCTGAGTGGTACAGCGCACCTTACGACGTCAACGCCTGAGGATCTATGGGGTTCTTGGGGCACAGGTGATCCATCGTCACTCTTTGCCCATAATTGCCGGTCAGCCATGTGCCAATACTCTTTCTGTGAGGCTGGAGTCATCCCGAATCGTGGATGGCTCAAGCCGCCGTCCGTCCTGTGCACGCACATGGGCGAAATTTAGACACGTGGCGTGTTCTTTGCTATCGGCAAGTCTTGGCAGGGTCGGCAAACCGAGTCAGAACGGTGGACGGTCGACGGACGTGTCCCCGCGCCCGGGCGACTGGTCCACCGGCTGTGATCCGTCCTGCCGCGGTGCTGTCCGGAAGGGGCGGTCCCATGTGAAGGCGTACTCCTCGTAGGAGTCGATCAGGCCGTTCTCGATGAGGGCTTCGCGGTCGGCGAGCTGGCCCATGAGGTCGTCGTGCTCGTCCTGGCATTCCCGCCAGTCGGCGGCTTCCTCTGCCGTCAGGCCTTGCTGCGGGGAGTGGTGGCTGTTCACAGGTCCATCCATCCGCGGGGTTCGGCGTCGCCAGCGAGGGGTGTCCAGACGGGGGCGCTGGGGCTGTGTTGTTCGAGGTCTTCGAGGACGGCGGCGCCGAGGGGGACGTGGGCGGCGAAGCGGGTGACGAGTTCGTGGTCGGCGGTCATGCGGCGCAGGTCGGTGATGCGGTTGGTGAGGGTGGTGCGGGAGGCGCCGGTGAGGATGAACAGGACACGGGGGAAGCGCGGGTAGAAACGCTGCCAGGCGTAGGTGGAGGCCTGGTCGGCGACAGTCTGGCGGCGTCCGGCCTGCTGGGGGGTGTAGTCGTGGAGGCGGGCGTAGGTGATGAGCTTGCGGGACAGTCGCTCGCTGCTCATCGTTGTCCGGTCGATTTCCACGAAGGCCCGGTAGTGGCGCCGGCGGGACGTGGTGGCGGTGTAGTGCAGGACGGCGTCGGCGACGAGGCGGTCTTCGCCGCCGGTGTCGGGGAGGCGGTGGGTGACCTCGGGTGTCCAGTCCAGCGGCTGGTACTCGTCTCCCCGGCGACGGGCGTCGGCGAGGAATGCGAGGTGGGCGCGGACACCGGTGAGGGTGTGCGCGGCACGCAGCGCGGCCGCGGTGGGTGAGGTGATCGGGTCGAGGTGGCGGCCGCGGAGTTCGGGCCAGTCGCCCACGGCCTGGAGACCGGCGGGGGTCAGGAAGTGGGCTTGGAGGCCGCTGCGGGCGCCGAGGACGGTGTGGGTGATCAACCCATCCGTACGCAGGGGAACGAGGATCTTGTGGATCTTCTTGGGTGGGGTGTGGGGCATGAGCATCTGGTGGAGCTGGGTGGTGGCCAGCAGGCGGTGCTGGGCGATCAGGGCCAGGGCCTGGTGGGCGTAGGTGTCGCTGGAGTCGGGCTGGAGGACGGCGGTGATGGTCATGCGAAGTGCTCCTGGGTTGCGGTAGCGCGGTGGCCGGCAGTGGCGCGCGGTGTCAGGCAGGAGAGGAAGCCGCTGACGTTCTCTTCCTGGGAGAGGGCCAGGCTGGTGAGCTCCGCCAGCGGCCGGGCGCCGGCGTTGGCGAGTGCGGCCTGTTGCAGAGCGCCGGTGAGGCGCGGGCGGGCGAGCGGGCCGAAGACTTCATCGAGTTCGGGCCCGCGCACGCGGAGGGGGCCGATGCGGGTGCCGTCGACGGTGAAGGAGGCGTAGTGCTGCCAGCGGTCCAGGGCGGCGACATCTTCCGCGGCGACAGCGGTGCCGGGCCACTGACTGGTGATCTGGGAGATTGCCTCGGCCGAGCCTGCGGTGGTGGACAGGCAGGAGGCGTTCTGCAGCAGGGCAGCCCGGGTGGCGGGGTTCAGACGATGGAGGAGCTGGGTCATTCCGTGCAGGCGGCATCCGAACTTCCGCAGTTGTTCGGTGATCTCTGCGATCACGGTGGATGCCCCGGCGTCGAGGGAGATCAGCTCGTCCAGGTAGAACCGGAACGGGGCGCGCTTGTGTTCGGGGAGGTCACGCCGTGACAGTCCGGCCCGCAGGAAGTCCCGCACGATCAGCGTGACCAGCATCCGGTCCGTCGGCCCGGTCCCCGGCGGGCAGATCCACACCACGTGGGAGTCGTCCATGGCCCGCCGCATGTCGTACCCGCTCACCGGGCACCCCAAAAACGCGCGGGTGACGGGGTTCGCGGCGAGCCGCTCGAGCGGGTTGAGGACGGTCAGCAGACCGTCCTTGGGCAGGTCCGCGAAGCTCGTCGTCCACCACCGGCGCGCCTCGTCATCCAACGCCCGCAGCACCAGATGTCGGAACGAGAGGACGGTCAGCAGCGGCCGGATCTGGAAGATGGTGGCCTGCGCCTCCGGCTCACCCGCGGCCACGGCTGCGCAGTTGACGGCGACCAGGGCCTCGACGGCCTTGGTCAGGATCGTCAGCGCACGGGGAGCTGCGATGTCGTCCCACCCGAGGGCGGTCGCGAAGGAGTCGACGACTGCGGCCGCGACCTCATAGGGGCGCTGCCCGCCGCCCATGTCCAGGAGATTCCAACAGCCCAGCAGCTCGTCTGGCCCGGACACGGTCAAGTCGAACAGGGTGATCCTGTTCATGATGTCGTCGTGGGCGAGGTAGCGGGCGACGTCGGTGAAGGAGTCGCCGTGAGGGTCCACAAAGGCGAGCCCCCGCCCGTTGTGGGCGCTCGCGACGGCATGGACCTGGGCGCGCATGGTCTTGCCCCAGCCGGCTTTCCCGGACTGGACTTCGAAGAGGGTGTCGTCCTCGTGGGTGGCCAGCAGCCGCTCCCTCCCATCCGGCGCCTGGTACCAGCCCTGCGGCAGCAGATCCGCATCCGGCACATAGGTCGGCATCTCGCTCTCCAACACCGGAACCCGGGCGGTCGCTGTCGGCGGCTTCAGCAAACCGGCGAGTTCCTCGATCCGTGCCCACCCGCTGCGCGCGGGCCGCATCAGCGCGTGCGTCCACTGCTGGTCGAAGCGGCGCTGCCACGGCCATGCGTCCGGCCCGACCCGTACCGGCCCGAGCGACCAGCCCTGCCAGGCGAGCCGGGAAGCACCCGCATACACATCCATCGACGCGTTGACCAAGGCGAGGAGCTGTTCAGCGCGGCCCTCGCGGTTGGAGGCGCAGCGGACCAGGACCTGCACGCGCATCAGGCCCGCGCCCTCGGCCAGATTGCCCACAGCTTGCTCCGGGCTGACGTGCTGCGGACGCGGCGGCATCACCATCCGCCCGCGGCCCTGCCACTGCGCGGGGTCGAGCAGCCCGCGCAGGGACAGAGAGATGTTGTTGGCGATCTCGGCATCCAGCGCCCGTGCTTCACGTGCGGCCTCGCGCCGGGCTTTGGCCCGCTGCTGCCGCAGGATCTGCTGGCGGCGCAGCGCCACATGCCAGCGGGGGGCGGGGGAGAGGTCGACGCACACCTCGGCGAGGTCACCGAGCTCGGCGCGGATCCCCGCGACGGCATCGACGAGGGGCTGGAGCGGGTCGGGCTCCAACGGCACCTGACGCAGCGCCGCCCCCGGCTTCCCGTTCAGCGTGAGGACGGCGCGCACGACGTGGGTGCGCTGCTTGTCGGCGACCGGCGCGGCCGCGGCGACGGTCACCTGCGGTCCGAACGGCGATCTGGCGAGCAGGGCGCCGGCTGCGGCGGGTGCTTCGATTCGGTAGGCGAGGGGGCGGCTGCCGTCGGCCCGCAGGCGAACCCGCAGGGTGCGGGCCCGCCGCGGAGTCCACCACGGTCCCGCACCGGCGGCACGGATCAGGCCCATTCCCTGCCGCCAGATCTCCTCCTCTCCGGGCGCGAACCTCGAGGACGGCACCAACTCCACGAAGGTGCGCTCGGCCAGCGCCTTCGTGGCCAGCCGTTGCTGCAGGATCTCCCAGCCGCCCAGAAGCAACCCGGCGGCCAGGGCCAGCCACCCCACGTGGGCGAGCACCCACGTCCCCGCGGCCCACAGGCCGGTCACGACGCCGGTCGCGGTGTCGGCGGCACCTGCGGCGAGGGTCAGGTTCGGGTCCATGTTCCGTCTCCGTTTCGGGTGAAGTGGACGGCGGCCGGGCGGCCGTCCAGGTAGGTTCCGGCCGGGTCGGCGCCGGCCCGCACCAGCCGCACCACCGCCCCACGCCCGCCTTCGCCTTCACGGCGGGCGGTTGCGGCCTGGATGCGTACCTGCGTGTACCGGCCGGTCTCCGCCAGCCACGCCGTACGCCCTGCGCGCAGCAACAGCGCCTCGTCGGCGGCCGGTAGATCGGCTGGGGAGGCGGCGTCCATGACCTGCTGGATGATCGGGTCCGCGGCCTCGCCGGATCCCGGCGGCGGCAACTCCCCACGCCCAGAAGGCATCGCGGCCCCAGGTGCCAGCCTTGCCGTTGGCGGCGATGACGGTGCCGGAGACAAGAGCGCGGAGGGCGCCCCGGCCGCAGACGTCGCGGATGCCGTCGCTGGGCCGCGGAGCGGCTCGGCGCTGCTGGCAGAAGCATCCCCAGCGGCTTCGGAGGCCATGGGTGCCGACGGCGCGGCAGCGGACCGCACTGCGGCCTGGGTCTGACCTCGCGGCGTCGGGGCCTCGGCGCGCGGGCCCAGGCCGGCATGGATGAGGGCGGCTCCGGCACAGGCCAGTAGCACTGCTGCGACCAATAGCCGTCGCCCGTTGTGGCTGCTGCTCATAGGAGGCGTGTCCCTCCCGCGTAGTCGGGCAGTGCGGTGACGGGATCGATGCGCACGGACTTGCCCGGCCGGGGGGCGTTGATCATCTTTCCGTCGCCGAGGTAGATCCCGACGTGGTGGATGCTGGAGTCCGAGGTGGGGTTGTAGCCGAAGAACACCAGGTCGCCGGGGACCAGCGCGCCCACCCCAGCAGAGGCCGGGATACGCCGCCCGGCCCCCGCCTGCTCGGCAGCCGTACGCGGGAGGTGGATGCCGGCTTTGGCGTAGGCGTAGAGGGTGAGCCCGGAGCAGTCGAAGCCGGTCACGGTTCGGCCGTCCTGCCCGCTGGGGGAGCAGCATTTCCCGGTGGAGGGGCCGCCTGCGTCGCCGCCGCCCCACGAATAGGGAAGTCCTTGTTGGGCGAGGGCGGCCTGGATGACGGTGCCCGCATTGCCGGAGGGGACGTTCGGGGTGGTGGCGAGGGCGTCGTAGCGGTCGATGCCCGACAGGACGTCGTCGACGTATGCCCAGGACTGGTTGTAGGTGTGGATCGCGGCGCGCAGTTGTTCGCGGTCGGTGAGGTCGCGGCCGTTGCCGCAGAGGTAGACGGCGGCGGAGGCGGCGGCGTCGACCGCGTTGTGCGGGGACACATCGCCGTCCCTGTTGCCGTCCTTCCCGTACGTGCGGAACGTCTCGGGCAGGAACTGGAACGGCCCGACCGCATGCTCGTACTCGCTGTCACCGTCCCACCGGCCGCCGTCGGTGTCGCGGATGGCGGTGGTGTTGCCGCCCGCTCCGGAACCGTCCAGCCGGGGGCCGGTGATCGGCGGGGTGATGTCCCCGCCCGCGGAGACCTGACGGCCCGCGGCGTGGTCGGACTCCACCCGTGCGATCCCGGCGAGGACCTGCCACCGCATCCCCCTGCACCTGGGCGCGTGTGCGCTGATCTGGGCGGCGCCGGTGAGGTAGGCGGTGAGCATCCGCGCGGGGATCCCGGCCGCCGCCGCATCGACACCACCGCCCACGGATCCGCCGGCGCGGCTGCGGGCCGCAGCCGACACCAGCACGGGACCGGTGCAGGCCACCGCAGCCACGAAGAGCAGCACCCCGAGGCAGCCCAGCTTCTTCCACGGCTTCACTGCTCACCGCCGGGGTTCTGGCGGGCGGCGGCACGGCGGGCGTTGATGACGGACAGCAGCCGGTCGCGGTTCGCCCGCGCCTCGGCCTGCTCCTGCCGTGCCGGCGGCCAGATCGGACCCTGGGCAGGAGACGGTGCCGAGGACGGGGTCTGTGGCGGGGTCTGTGTCAGGGACGGGGCCTGGGCGGGGCCTTGGGGCTGTGGGCTGGGGCGTGCGGATGCTGCGTTCCCACTCCGAGGTGCCCGAACACGGGGTTGTGGGGTGGTTGTGGTTCGTGTGGCGGGTGGCGTGGACAAGCTCTGGCGGCTGACCGTGCTGCTCGGGCCAGGCTGACGGGTGACGCCTGAGGGTGCGGTGGCGAGCTGCGCGGTCGCGGGCGGTGGAGTGGGGCCGGTGTTACCGGCCGCCCCTGTAGGGCCGTGGACCTGCCATGCGGTGGCCAGGCGCTGGCCGGGGTAGCGGCCGGCCTGCGCCCACGCGTGGCCGTCCTCGCTGAGGTGGTTGGCGCTGACTCTGAGTTGCTGGAGGGCGTCCTGGGCGTATTGCGATCCGGTGGCGCGGGCGCGGTGCAGATTGCGGGGCAGGCCCAGGGTGGTTCCGTAGGCTGTGCGGGCGGTGCGGGCCGCGATGCGGTAGCCGCGCAGCCGGGAGGCGCCGGCGTGGATACGGGAGCCCAGCAGCGGCCGGTCGGTGGCGGGGTCGTGGAGGATTTCGCCGGTCCACTTGTCCACCACCATTTCGTCGCTGCCCGCGCCGTTGAGGCTTCGGCCGCCGTTGGCCGCGTGGGCGTGCAGTTGGGCGGCCGCGGGGTGGCTGGCGGGTTTGGGGCCGATCAGAGCGGTGTGGGCAGCACGTAGGGCGATGGCGAGCGGCGCGATTCCGCGTCGTCCCTCGGCGGTCGCGTCGCCGAGGAGCCGGCCGGGTGAGAACGGCATCCCGGCGCCGTCGGTGAGCGCGGTGAGGCTGCCCAGGGACCGCAGCCGGCCCCCGAACGCCCCGTGAACCGCGGAGAACCCGCCGCCCAGTCCGCCCATCCCCGCGCGGGCGGTGGGGCCGTGCATGGCGAGGGAGGCGCCGAACTCGGAGGAGTCGCCGCGCAGGTGGGTGCCGCCGATCTTCGCGAAGCGCATGCGGGTGGCCATGCGCCCGCCGAACCCGGCGGCTCCGGCCAGGATTCGCCGGTGCATGATCAGGAATCCGATGGCGAGGGCGTCGACCAGCAGGAGCCGTTCCATCATCTGACCGGGGTCGGCGTCGGCGAGGAGGGCGTCCACGGCGATCCCGAAGAGGGGCAGTGCCATCGCTGCCATGAACGAGGTCAGGGCGGAGACGACGAACACGCCCAGCCACCGCCACAGCAGCATTCGGGAGGGGCCGGGCAGCATGGCCCACACCCATGCGATGGGGCCGGCTGCGGCGGTCGCCGCGTCGGCGCCCTGGGCGCCGAGCATCACGACCGCCATCGACACGATCATCAGTGTGACGACGAGCACCGCGACCAGGAGGGCCACCACCGACCACACTCGGTCCCAGGAGGGCCTCTCGGCGTAGGTGGCGGCCGCTTTGCCAACGGCCCCGGCGCCTTGGAGGTCCTTGAGTAGTACTGTGAAGCCGATCTCAGTGCTGTGCTCGCGGCACCGCTTCTCGCTCAGCGGGTCCATGAGCGCGCAGTAGTCCGGCTTCTTCTGCCGGGCTTCGCAGTCTTCCTTCAAAGGGCCGAACATGCCGTCGCACTTGGAGGTGTCCCTAGCGGCGGCCTGCGCCTTGCAATATTCCTTGGCCGAGCCGACGAGCAGGCTGCAGTCCTCGTTCTTGGAGGTGTCCGTGCCGTTGTTCTGGGATTGGCAGTACTCCTTCGACGGACCGTCGAGCAGACCGCACGGATCGTTTTCCTTCGGCCCTTTTGCCGGCGTGTCCATGGCGGCGTTGGATCGCACCCACTTGCGGTGGGCCTTGTATGCGTTCGCCTCGTCCTTCTTCTTGGGGTCGAGCACGCGTCCGTACTGCAGGAGCATGTAGGGCTTGACGACGAGGGCGTCGGTCAGGGCGTTCTGGATGGGGGTGGTGACCGTTTTGGCGTCGGCCTGCTCTTTCACGCACGCGTCGTGGGCAGGGCCGACCGCGGTGTCGCAGGGGCGGCCACCGCGGCCGGGGGTGTCGAAGTAGGAGGCGGTGGTGATGGAGGCGACCTCTATGGCGGCCTGGTGGGTCTGGTCCAGTGGTCCGTCTTTGCCCAGCAGGTAGTCGGGCCTCACGAACGCGGTGGCCGCGAGGGCCGCGATGACCAGGGTCAGGGCGATCTCACCGAGTCCCTGTCCGACTTTGCCGCGGGCGAAGGTGATGAGGCCGAAGACGAAAGCCCATGCCAGCAAAAGTGCGGGCAGACCGAGGGCGTTCACGACCTGGCGCTGGTAGGCGTCGGCGAGGTTCTGCGCGGGATCGGTGAGCAGTCGCAGGAGCGGGAATTTGAAGATGAAGCCGATCAGCCAGCAGCACAGGCCGACCAGTAGCCGCACCAGGGTGAACAGGCCGCTGAGGACGAGTCGCTGGACTTCTGCCATGACGTCGAACGAGAGTCCGCCGCTGATGACGTTCTCGATTTGTTGGCCGATGGTGGGCGGGGCGGTGCTGGCTTCCAGCTGGTAGCCGCTGAGCGGTAGACCCTCACTGGTGCGGATGTCCAGTGCGCCCAGCAGCCCTCCGCTCGCGCCGGACCCGTCGGCGGCCGCCGCGACCGAGGTGTTGGTCACCAGAAACACCACGGTGACCAGCGCTACGAAGCCTGCCGAGCGCAGGGTGCCCCGATCGACCTGGAACCGCTTCACCATGTCCGCCGCTCGGCGGTCAGGATCAGCCCCACGGCCCCGGCGATCGCCGCGGTCGAGAACAGCAGCAACCCACCGCTGCCACCCAGGACGGCAGGGACCACGCTGGCCACGGCGGGGGTGGCCACAGTAGCGACGGCCGGTTCCGCCGGACCGCCGGTGCAGTAGCCGTGGGCCGGGCCGGTGACCCGGTCGCAGGCGCCGGCCGTTGGCTGGGGGTTGGCCCAGGCGGCGAGGGTGCAGGTGAGCAGGACCAGGGCGAGGGCGGTGCCGTAGAGCAGTCGAAGGCGTGTGGTCATCGTGGGGTCCCCCCGTGGGCCGCCGGGGCATCCGCGCGGCCGGGTGTCGTGAAGATCGCTTTCTTGAGGCGGGCGACCGGCGGGACGACGACCTTGATCCGGCCGATCTGCATGCGCGGATCGCGCAGGAGCATTTCGCCCTCACGGCCAGCCTGCCCGACGGGGGACAGGCCGGTGGTCACGAGCCGGAGCAGGTCCTCGTCCTCGCCGTCCAGGCCGAGGAAGCGCAGGCCTCGGGCGGCGCGGGCACTGTCGGTGGTGCGGGCCAGGAATTTGTAGGCGATGAGCCCGGCGTCCTTGCCGAGTTCCTCCTCGTCGTGGGCGCCGAGGAAGACGCCGGCGCCGTGCTTGCGGCCGTCGTGGAGGATCTCGTGCACGAGGGCGGCCCCTTCGGCGGAGGAGGTGAGCCAGTAGCACTCGTCCATCTCGACCAGGCAGAAGCGGGATGGTTCGGTGAACGCTGCCTGCCTTGCGATCGCCGCCACCAGATACAGCACGGCACGCCCGATCAGGGCTTCGAGGGGCTGCTGGCGCAGGATCTCGACGTCGGCGAATGCCTCCCTGGGTGGCAGCGTGAGGCCGGCGGTGGTGACCACCACCATGTCGGCCCCCAGGTGCCCCTCCAGGGTCAGCGGCGGTAGGTGCGGGTCGAACACCATCGCGGCCAACGGATTGGTGGCCACGATGCGGAGCAGGTCGGCCATGGTCGCCGCGGCATCCGAGCGACTGGTGCCGCTTCCGCTGGTGGCCAGGGCGGTCAGGACGCCCAACACCTTGCTCATGGACGGCTCGGGTCCACCGGAGACTTCCTCGACGGCGTGGTGCAGGACCGCGCCGGCGGCCGTCATCGCCCCGACCCCCAGCTGCAGGGTCAGGTAGGACAGGGCGTAGTGGGCACCGACCGGCCCGCCGAACACCCGCAGCGGGTCGATGGAGATCCGCGCCTCGGCGGCGTCGATGATCTGGCACCGCTCACCCATCGACGCCTCGGCGAAGTGGGCCCATTCCCGGATCGGGGTCCGGTCGATGACGATGGCCCGCCCACCTTGGTCCACGACCGCGTCGGCGACCAGCTTCTGCAGCACGCTCTTGCCGCTGCCCAGGTCCCCGATCACGGCGCTGGACGCGGATGCGTTGACCTGCGGGGCATTGGCCGGGTTCAGGAGGACGGGTCGGATGGTGCCGCTGTCCAGGTCGTGGCCGATCATCATCCCCGCCGGGTCGCCGACCCTCGACGCGGTCAGCGCGCCGGCCGCGGCCCAGTCCTCCGACAGCTGGTGCTGCGTGAACTGGGTCAGCTTCGCCGCCCGTAGGGAACCCGGAAGGCCGAGGGCGAACAGCTCCTCCTGCATGCCCACCGGGCGCACCGCCCGGTAGTCCGCCCCCGACAACGCCGCCGACAGCTCCCGCGCCCGCGCATCGCAGGTCACCGGATCGGGCGCCCACACGGTCAGGACGGTCACGGACTGGACCTCGACCTCCACCGACGTCCGCGCCATCCGCGCGTCCTGCTCGGCCAGGTCGCCTGCGGCGTCCGACAGGGAGTGCGGCGTCCCGGTCGGCTGCGCACCGTACTGGCCCGCCTGGTCGAGGAGCTCGCGCTTCTTGCGCTGGACCTGCGCGCGGGCCTTCTTCGCGGGCACCACCCGCAGGTCCACGGTGATGTCGACGGGGAAGGGCATGCCTTCGAGCTGAGCTAGGACGTCCGCGTGTGCCACCGACACCGCCGGCGGGAGCTCCGCCAGCACCAGGTGCGCCTGATAGCCCGTCCCCGCCTCGGTCTCGACCTGCAGCCACTTACGGCCGACCGGCGAGGCGGTCGCCGCGCTGCGCCACCATCCGCCCGGACCGGCCCACCGTCCCTTCGCGCCGTCAGTCTTCTCCTGTCGAGGCTGGCCTCCTTCCGAGAGGCGGACCTGGCCCAGGTCGGTGTAGGAGGGGGAGCGCAGCTGCCCGCCCTGGATGCGGCTGCCGTACAGGGAGCTGTGCTCGGCGTCGGACGCCAGGGGCTCCTCCAGCCCGCGGTGCAGGGCGTGCTGGACCAGCCACACGATTTCCGCCGGGGACGCCGGCCGCGGCCCGAGCCCGCCGCCGAGCGAGGCCTGCAGCCGCTCGGCGTCCTCCTGCGCCACCCGCACATCGGCCTCGGGCACCGCCACCGGAGGAATACCCAGGACGGCGGTGAGTTCCGCGTGGGCGGCCCCGAGCGAAGCGGCCGTGGCGCCGGCCCTGCCCGGCAAGGGCACGGCCAGCCACAGGGTCCGCTCGTGCATCTCCTGCCCGGTCAGCAGGTCCACCGTGGCAGCGCAGGTCTCCGCCCACGCGGGCAACCGCTCCCACGCGAGTCCCTCGACCATCCGCTCGGCGACCTCACCCGGATCCGTGCGCGCGGCCAGTGCGAAGATCCTCGGCTCCATCGAGGGCATGGACCGGACGAACGAGGCGACGCGCCCAAGGAGTTCGTCGCGAACCCGGGCGGGCTGGTAGCCCCCGGGCAGCGGGTCGACCCGCCACACCGCCCACACGGTGCCAGACGTCGACCACAGCAGATGACCGGCGATGTGCCGGAACGGAACCCGCATCACGCAGCCCTCCCCGCGGGCACGTTCGCCTGGTCCAGCAGGCGCGACAGCCCCGACCCCGCCACAACACCCCGCCCGGGCAGCACCTGCTCGTCAGCTGTCGCCGTCGCCGAAGGTGCCGTCACCACGCCCGCAGGCAGGACGGCCTGCTGGATGACGAACCGGCCGACGAGGGACGACGGGCGCCGGTCCCGGGCGACCCGGCCGGCGATCCGACCGGCCGGGTGCCGCAGCAACAGCACGACCATCCCCGCCGCCGCGGTGAACGGGTTCTGGCCGGCGATCTGAGCACCGCGCACCCCCCACACCGCACTCAGCCACATCACGACCGGCACCGGCCCTGCCCACGACCACCAGTCGTAGGTCTTGATCAGTGCGAACGCGCCGCCACCCAGTACCACCAGCTGCGCAGGGGTGTAGGGGCCGAACGGCACCACCCAGTCCCCGAGCTTGCCCAGCACCCACGGATGCCTGCGGGCGCCGGTGTAGGCGCGGGCGGCACGCGGGGTCGCGGCGCTCACGAGGAGCCACCTGGCGTCGGGCCGGCATCGGTCTTGTGGCCGGGGACGATGACGACGGTGTGGATGCCGGCGCCGGTGGCGGGGTTCTTGATCTCGTCGGTGACCTTCTCCGAGAGGGAGTTCCGGCCGTTGTAGATGCCGAGGGCGATCACCATCGCGAGCAGCGCACCGAGGGCGGCCTTGAAGGAGAACGAGCGGGCGATAGCCGCCAGGACGATCACGGCGAGGGCAACCTTGAGCCCGCTGTCGGCCCAGCCGCTCAGGGTGGTCAGCAGCCCGTCGCCCAGCTGGTCCAGCTGTCCCGCCAGCAGCGCCGAGGAAGTGGTGTTCATCGGGCACCGCCCAGCGTGGCCGCGGCCGTCGCCGGGGTAGGCGACGGAGTGGCGGTGGACGGTCCGGTGACCCCGGCCTCCAGTTCGCTGATCTCCCACCGCCCGGCTCGCGCGGTCACCTCCGCCCGGTAGAGCAGCGGCCAGCGGCCACCCTGCGCATCCTGACCGCTCACCCGGATCCGGACCCGCGCCGCCGTACCGTCCCCAGGCACCACGGCCCCCGCAGCCTTTTCGGTGTCCGCGGCAACATCGTCGACTTCCACCCGCGTGTACGGTGCCGACTTCGGCACCGCCACCCTCAGACCCGGCGACAGGTACCGGTCCAGGCCCGCACCCTGTCCGCCGCCCAGGTAGGTACGGACGAACTCGCCCAACGTCGTACCCAGCGCCGAGTCGGCCGGGACACGATGCGTGACACCCTCGACGGCCGGCGCCGGCGCGTCCGGCGCGGCCACCTCAGCCGGCGCCCCCACCACCGCCACCCCACCGCCGCCCGGACCACGGGTCCCCGACACCGCGAAGTACCGCACCGGCGACACACCCGGTCCGCCCGGCGTGGGGGAGGCCTGTTCCTTCTGGCCGCGGAGGACCGCCACCATCACCGTCCACGCACCGCCCGCACCATCGGACATGCGGACGGCCACCACCCGGACCGGCGCCGCGTCACTGCTGCGCGGTTGCCTCGGGAGGTCCACTCCAGGAGCAAGTGAACGCAGAGCGACGCTGGCAGGGCTGTCGGGCGTAGCGGTGTCAGCACGCAGCCACAGGTCGACGAACAGCTCGGAAACGCCGCGTGGGTCAGCAGGCGGCCGGACTGTTTCGGTCGCGCGGGGCGTTGGGGCGGCCTGGGCAACCGTGGTCCGCGGCACGGTGAAGATGGCGGCCAAGGCGAGGGGGCCGGCCGCAAGTGCGGCCCAGACACCGATCCGTGCAAAATGCGGACCACGGGAGACCGGCTGTCCGGCCGGGACAGTCTCCGGTTGGTGCGTCCGCAGAGACCGGGACACCGGCGGCAGGGCGGTCCTGGCTGCATGGCCTGGGCGTGGAGGAGAAGAGGCAGTCATGGCGACGCTTTCCGTGAGGGGCTGATTGCTCTGCCCCACAAAACGGCGACGTCCTCACCGTCCCGATCACCACAACCACGCTGCTGGCATCACGGGTGGACAACACCCGACGTGGTCAGTCACCGGTGACTCACCACTACCTCCCCACCGCTGGTCACCGCCCTGCTCGCCGACGCTTGGTGACCTCACCGGTAAATGACACGCCCTGCATACCGGCCTCCGGTGAGCTCACAGGGAGCACCAGGGCCGCCTCACCGGAACCGGAGTCGTGTGCCACAGGCCTTGTAGGAATGTTGATAGAGACCTTGAATCCGGCATAACCTCACGGAATGGTGCAGAGCGAGGCAAGCGACGTCGACGGCTACCTGAATGAGATTCCTGAGGAACGCAGGACTGCACTGGCCAAGGTGCGGCAGCTGTGCCGAGAGGAGCTGCTGGGCTTCCACGAGGTCATGGCGTACGGAATGCCCGCGTACGAGCGGGGCGGCGCCTGCGAGATCGCGTTTGCCAGCCAGAAGCAGTACATCTCCTTCTACCTCATGCGCAGCGACGTCCGTGAGGCGTTCGAGGAACGGCTGGCCGGACACAACATGGGCAAGGGCTGCCTGCGGTTCCGCAAGCCTGAGAGCATCGACTTCGGCCTGCTGCGGGACCTCCTCAAGGCCACTGCAGCCCCGCCCGGCAGGCTCTGCTGACACCAGCAGGCGCCGTGGTGCCGTCCGAGACGAGTAGCAACGTGGAACGAGCCGGGAACGGCTTGCAGAAAGCTGTCAGACGAGCGGCGAGCTAATCTACCAGCCGACCAAGCCCGTGTACAGAGCACGCGACCACGACGGTGCGCGGCCTGTACCTCACCGGCCGGGCCGTGAACGAGATGGTGAAGGCGCGCGCTATCGTCGCCGGCTTCGCTCTGATCAACGGTCTCAAAGTCACCTCCATAGTTTGCGCACCGGGCCAAATGCTGACTTGGCCGAGGCCGAAGTGCCGCTCGCCGAACACAACGAGGCCCGCAACTGGCACAGGGACTCCGTCCTCGCCGACGACCGATAGGACTACGTGCCGGACGAGGACGAGATGCAGGACCTTCTAGTTCTGGTTCAGCGTCAGGAACCCCACCACGCCGAGCGGCCAGGCTATGAACCAGCCGCCGATGAACAGCAGCAGGCCGACCGCCATCGGGCCCCTTGTCCAGTCCGGCCCGTGTGTCTCCGCCATCGCCGCCCCCTCGCGTCTTCCAGGGCCACACCGTACGCCGGAGCAGGTGGTGCTTGTGGCCAGCCTGACGGATCAGGGCCCGCGGCAGTGTCCCCGCCAGCTCGAGGCGAGCCCGGAGCTGACCCAAGCGCACATCTGCTGCGGCCCCTGCTGCAGCGGATGCAAGACAACACCAGCCCAACAGACGCGTGGAGGCGACGGCTTGCTGGTGGGTGCGCAGGAAGGACATGGCTCGCCGCGACAGCGCCGATCGTAAGTCCTGCCTGGTGCAGGTGCGCATCGTCGCCCGCACGGAACAGCGGATACTCGCGCCGCGCGCAGCCAGGCACTTGAACCATTCGGTGGGGCACCGAGCGGTGCCCCATCCCACGTTCCCCGGCCGCTACGTGGCCGGCTCTCCATTCTGCCCGGCTGGGGCGGACTGCACCGGCCGAGGTGTTGCTCCTACCTCGCGCAGGTCGATGCCGTGTGACCGACAAACACCTTGAAGGCGGCCGGGGAGACCACGATCGCCGGTCCGCCCTCCATCTTCGTGTCTTGCACAGCCACGCCGTCCAAGCCAAGGGGCGCGAGCGTGGCTACCTCCACGCACTGGCTTTGATCGTTGCCCGAGTATGACGACTTGAAGAAGTGCAGGGCGGCGAGCTGGGAGGGGTTGAGCGTCATGCTTTGAGCCTTTCGAGATGGGTTTCCAGAAGTTCCCGGGACTGGTCCACGGGAAGAGCGGCGGACGCGGTGAAGTCGAACCCGGCGGCCTGGAGCTCGACCTCGCGCGGGTCATCGGTGTGCTTCCCGCCCGTCGCCGAGTCCACGGATGCGATCGGTGCCCAGGGGTGCGCGAACTCCAACAGCGTCAGCCCGCCGTTTGACCCATAAGCCGGGTGCGTTGAGAGCGGCACAACCTGAACCGTGATTCCCGGTCGGCTCCCCAGATCCAGCAGGTGACGCACTTGGTCGGACATCACCGTCCCGCCGTCACCGAGGTGCGCATGGAGCGCTGCCTCGTGGACCAGGGCGTGGAGCTCCACATCCTTGCCGGCACGGGAGAGCACCTCCTGCCGGCCCAGCCGGACTGCGACCAGTGTCTCGGCCCGCTCCGCGAGCTGCTCTTGAGACCGGCCGATCAGTTCCCGCGCATAGCCGGGGGTCTGGAGCAGGCCGGGAACGACCACCGGATGCATCAGCCGGAGCCGCACGGCGTCGCCCTCAAGCTCGATGAAGTCAACGAAGGACTGCGACAGATGCCGGGCGTAGGGAGCCGTCCAGCTCGATCCCGGCGGCGTCTCCGCCGCGGCGGCCACCGCCCGCACCGCCACAGGATCCGTGATCTTGTACGCGGATGCCAGCCGGAGGACGTCGCCCTCCCCCATGTGGTACTTCGCCTTCTCCAGCCGGGACAGGCGGGTGAAGTCGATCGCGGCGCCCTCGGCAGCCTCCCTGAGTGTCAGTCCTGCGGCTTCCCGCCACGCGGTCACCATCGCCGCCGCCCGCCGCGCCTTCACCGAAAGCGCAGGCGGCTTCCTCCGCGAGGCGCGAGGTTGCGCCTCTGTTGCGCGTTTCTGCGTCATGCGACGCAGCATCCCACAGCCGGGAGCGCGCCCAACACCCCGCGCATATGCCAAGTTTCAGCGAATGCGTGCTCTTTGTTGCGCAACTGGTGCGGATAGGAGCAGGCTACCGCTCAGCCGGTGATGCTCACTGAAAGAGCATCGATCCGCTACGCACAGTCATGTCCGTCACCGGCCCGAAAGCCGAAACCATGACCCTTCACGCGCGACCCACCACTCACGCCACCGGGCTCCCCGCCTATACGGAAACCCTCCCGGCTCTGCCGGAAGCCGTCGGCAAGGCCCGCCGCCTGGTGCGCCTCGCCGTCACCACCTGGCGCCTGGAAGCGCTGGCAGACGACGCCGCCTTGATCGCATCCGAACTCGCCACCAACGCCGTCCAGCACGCGAACGTAGCCAGCTTCCGCATCACGGTCATACGGCTGGACGCCTGCTGCGTACGAGTCGCCGTCACAGACACCAAGAAGACGTTCGTCCCCACGCCCCCCGCCGCCGAGCCCGACGCCGAACAAGGCCGCGGCCTCGCCCTCGTCGCCGCCCTCGCCCACACCACCGGCCAGGAACCCCTCAACTGGGGCAAGCGCATCTGGGCCGATGTCCAATGCGCCTCCCCCTGCCCGTAGCCCCGCGGCCAATTCCGCGTACGGGGCCGTGAGCTACACCAGGCTGACTGCACGACCCTCGCGCGCCGAGAAGCCCTGGGCAGTCTCCGCAGCTGCCCCGTCTAGGAACTCCGGGCCGCCACCCAGCCCCAGCGACTCCCAGAAACGCCACGAAAGAGAAGGAAACTCCTCATGTTCATCGACATCCCGAGCGACCTCGAAGCCGCTCTGATTGACCTCACCCTCCCGACGTGGAAGCTCGACGGGCCGGCCCTGGCAACGTCCACCATGGAGGAGTACCGGACCGAGTTGACCGCCAGGCCGCAGTTCGCAAAGACCGCCGCGACGCTGCGCCGCGCACTGGCGGCAGAGGGCGGCGGATACGCCGTACTGCGTCTGGGAAACCTGGCCAAGGCGCTCGGGGCCGGTGACGACCGGTTCCTGCGGCTGGCGACGGGCTTCGCGGCCGAGGTGGCCCTCCCCTTTTCGCCGTTCCCGCGGTGGGCCCTCTGGAAGAACATCGGGGTCAAGGTAGACAAGGACCCCGGCAAGTCCAGCGGCATCGGCTACAACGCGTTCCACATGGACCTGGTGAACGGGACCCTGCCCCCGGACTACACCACACTCCTGTGTGTCCGCCCCGATCCGCTCGGCGGCGGCCCCAGCATCCTGTCGGACCCCCACGTGGCCGTCGCCCGGCTGTCGGACGACAACCGTGCCCTGCTGGCCGAGGCGGCCTACCACTACGGGGTGTTCTTCGACCTGCACGGGGTCGGCGAGGAGTACAAGCCGTTTCCGGTCCTGGACGGCGATCCGGGGGGCTTCGTCCGGTTCACCGCCAAGATGCTGGAGAGGTCCGAACTCGGCCAGGAGCACGCCGACGCCGCCCGCGCGCTGGCCGAGGAGCTCGTGCGGGGGCAGGTCTCCTTCATGCTCCAGACCGGGGACTACCTCATCGTGAACCAGCGGCGCTTCCTGCATGGCCGCGAGGCTCTACAGAACGGCCAGGAGAACGTCCCGGCCACGGACCGCCGACTGCTGCTCCAGCTGTTCCTGCGCTCAGTATCCGGCGCCGGCTCGGCCGCATAGACGGCCGCTCGGTCAGCGGACGCCGCCGGAGTCCCGCCTTTCGGAGCCAGCCGCCGCTCACGCGGCGCGGCCACGGAGGCGGGGCTCGACCGGGCTAGATACGGGAGTTGCGCACCGACTGCCACATGGCACCGGCCAGGGCCCGCGTCGCCCGCGGGACCGATAGATGCTCGTGCTCGCGGTACAGCGACCAGTTGTACTGGACGAGTGAGAGCTTGTTGGAGGACAGGGACCCCGCCTGGTGGGCCCTGTACACCGCGAGCGGCTCGGCCAGACCGCGGGCATCGGTGCCGTCCCGCATGATCGACAGCCACAGGGCGTAGTCCTGGCGCTTGCGCATCTGCGGCATCAGCCTCGTGCCCAGGACATTGCGGTCGTACATGGCGGTGAGAGCGCCGATGTGGTCGCGGACCAGCATCGCGCGGTAATCGACGTGCGCCCGTGCACGGACCACGCGCCCGTTGGGGACCCAGTCGGTGCTCTCGCCGGCGTAGTCGGCGTCCATCTTGAAGTACGAGGTGAACGTGAGAGGCGCGGTGCCCTTCGCGGCGAAGGCGAGCTGCTTCTCGGTCTTCTCCGGCAACCACATGTCATCGCTGTCGAGGAAGGCGATGTAGTCCCCGCGGGCCCGCTCGATCGCACGGTTCCGGGCCCGGCCGGCACCGCCTTGTTCAGGTGCCCGCTCCGGCAGGACGCGCTCGTCCTGCCGGGCAAACTCCGCAAGCAGGTCCATGGAGCCGTCGGAGGACTGGTCGTCGGTGACCAGCAGCTCCAGGTCGCTGTGGGTCTGGGTGAGCACCGATCGCACGGCCGCACCGAGGGTCGCCGCCGAGTTGTACACGGGCATCACGACAGACACCAGGGGCACAGCGTTTCTCCTTGCCAGACCAGGAATGACCCCCCATTCAAGCACCGCATCCGAGTAGGAGCTGCCATGCAGATCGTTGTCGCTGGTCAGGGCTACGTAGGGCTCCCCCTGGCCGTACGCGCCGCAGAGGCCGGTCACCGCGTCGTCGGCTACGACACCGACGCTGACCGCGTCCGGCGCCTCACCGCCGGCGACTCGTACATCGAGGACGTCCCCTCCCCGCGGCTCCGTGCAGTGCTGGACGCCGACGCCTACTGCGCGACCGCCGATGCGGCCGCCCTGGCCGGCTTCGACATCGCCGTGATCACCGTGCCCACCCCGCTGCGCGACGGCGTACCCGACCTGAGCTTCATCGAGGCCTGCGCCCGGACACTGGGCAGGCACCTGCGCCGGGGCGCGACCGTCGTTCTGGAGTCCACGACCTACCCCGGCACCACCGAGGAACTGCTGCTGCCGCTCCTGGAGGAAGCATCGGGCCTCAAGCGCGGGGTGGACTTCCTCGCCGGATTCAGCCCCGAGCGCATCGCCCCTGGCAACAAGAGGTGGTCGTTCGAGACGACCCCGAAGCTGGTGTCCGGCATCAACAGCGAATCACTCGAAGTGATCAAGCACTTCTACGACGGCATCTTCCACACCACCGTGCCCGTTTCGGGGCCCAAGGTCGCCGAGCTGGCCAAGCTGATCGAGAACACCTTCCGGCTCGTCAACATCTCCATGATCAACGAACTGGCGACACTGACCAACCGTCTCGGCGTGGACATCTGGGAGGCGATCGACGCCGCCGCGACCAAGCCCTTCGGCTTCACCCGATTCACCCCAGGGCCGGGCGTCGGCGGACACTGCCTGCCCGTCGACCCGCTGTTCCTCTCCTGGAAGATCAGGCAAGACCTCGGCGTCCCCTTCCGGTTCGTGGAACTCGCCCACGACGTCAACCGCGACATGCCCGACTACGTCGTCCGCCGCGTCGCGGCAGCGCTCGACCAGCGCGGCAAGGCCGTCAGTGGCTCGCGGATCCTGCTCCTCGGCCTGACCTACAAGATCAACGCTACCGACCTCCGCGAGTCGCCATCCAGCCGCGTCGCCGAGCTCCTGATCAACCTCGGCGCCCAGGTCCACGGCGCCGACCCCAATATCCCGCTCTGCGACCACACCAAACTCAACGTGCCCCTGGTCGACGCGAGCGAGGAGGAGATCGCGGCCGCCGACGCCGTGGTGCTCCTTATGGACCACGCCACCTTCGACCTTCCGATGATCGGCGAGAAGGCGCCCTACGTCCTGGACTGCCGAAACCGCCTGACCGGACCACACGTGGAAACCCTCTAGCTCCTCCCCGCCCCGCCGCCGGCCCTCCACCACCCAGGAGCTCTCTTGCGCGACGAATGGGAACACGCTCACACGGACTACACCGTGCCCGCGCAGCGCCAAACACCCGCCTCGCTGACCGAATCCGAAGGCGACTGGCGCCACCACCTGGAACACTCCACCCCCAACGGCTGGCTCATCCGCCACTCCGCCATGACCGAAGCACTCCTCAGCGGAAAGCCGCTCTATCTTCTGCACACCACCAAGAACATCGATACCATCCGCACCAGCCGACAGCTGCACGTCTCCACCGGATGCCTGGTCGGAGCCCTGTACTGCTCACCCCTCACCAGCCACGGTGAAGGGCTGCGCCCCCACAATCTCGGCGCCTACCTCATGGAGACCAAGCCCTCCACCAAGCCCCTGATCTTCGAGGTCACCCCGGACGCCCCGATCCAGCCCAAGGGCATCGACTACCTGCACCTCGGCACCATCCACCTGCGCACCTACCTGCGCTACCAAAGCTTCCTCACCCCTGCCGAGAACGACCAGCTCGAACGCGCGGTCCTCACCGGGCTGCGCACCTCAGCTGCCTTCCTCGACACCGCCCTGCGCAACGCCGTCGGCCACACCACGCCCGCACCGGCGTTCATCGACCAGCTCTCCGACGCCGTCACGGCCGTGCCCTTCCTCGGCTACCTCTACTTCGAGGTCCTGTCCGAATACCTGATGCTCCACTCCGCCACCCCGGAGACCAAGAACTGCGCCCATGCGGGAGAGCTGAACAACCGACTGTACAAACGCCTCGCCTTCGCCGCCGTGGACAGCATGGGTCAGCTCTTCGACCTGGCCCGCTTCAACCCGCGCCACCACCGGCTCGTCCAACTCATCGAAAGCATCGACCCGACCCTCTGCCCAGGGGCTGCCGAGTACGTACGGCGCCGGCTGTCCCACCTGCTCGCCCGCACCGCGCTGCACCCGTCCCAGGACGCGGCATCGGTCACCTTCCAAGGCTCCGACCTCGGGACGCTCCAGAAAGCCGCGCCCGGACTGATCGGCCAGATGGTCTTCCGTGAGATCCGGTACATGGACCGCTACCGACACCTCTACCACTGCTTCGAGAAATCCAAGGCCCTGGAGGCGTGGGACTACTGGAACCGTGAGGGAATCCCCACCCCCTTCAACGGGATCCTCCCCAAGGGGGAGATCGGAATCAACCCCGTATACCCCCGGGCGTCAGTCAGGGCGTGGGCGGCAGAAAAGGATGAGAAAGGCCACCTGCATCCGACCCACGACGTCCTTGCCGACTTCACACCACACCTCGCGTCGTGGTGGGCGCCGCCCCGTCAGCGGAATGGAGTCGCTCCATGGCCACCAAGCTCCTGAACATCCTCACCGGCATCAACCGCGCCTCCGGGCCGTCGTCCGGAAGCATGATCCTCGTCCACGACCTCTACGGCGCGATGCCGGAACTGCACACGACCTTCCTCGGCAGGACCCCGGTCGATCAGCCGTGGGCAACATCCTTTGACCAGCTGATCACGCTCTCGACGACGAAGCGCCCCCAGGGCCCGGACTTCGACCGCTACCTCGACGAGCTGACGCGTGAGGTGGGCGGCCTTATCGAGAAAATCCAGCCGGACGTGATCCACGCCCAGTACGTCGGATTCGCCTTGACCCTGGCCTTCGCCCGGACAGCCGGCAACATCCCGATCATCGCCATCGCCCACGGCCCCGACGTCATGGCAGCCGGGCTCAGCCAGCGGGAACACGAGTCCCTGAAGGAAGTCGCCACCGCAAGCGCCGCGATCGTCGCCCCGACCGCCGCCCTCGCCGACCGCATCGACCGACTCACCGGCCGCCGTTTCACCGACCGGCTCGCCGTCATCCCCTGGGGTATCCCTCTGCGCGATACCCGGGTACGCGATCAGCCGCCCGCCGACAGCGGAGGCCTGGCTCTTGTGCACGCTGGCCGTCTGGACGAGAACAAGTCCACGATCACAGCTGTCGAAGCCCTCACTCTCACCCATCAACCTCACCACCTGACCGTGATCGGCCACGGAAGCCACAGAGAGCAGCTGGAACAACGGGCTGCCGAACTCGGGGTGCGGGACCGCATCCGCTTCGAGCCCTTCATGCCCCGCGCCGAACTCTGGAGCCACCTACCGAACTTTGACGCCTTCGTCTTTACCACCACGGGCTTGGAGGCATTTGGGCTCGTCCTCATCGAGGCCCAAGCCCACGGGCTCCCAGCCGTCTACTCCGACCTACCCGGGGTGAGGACAGTTCTCGGGGGCGGTGGAATTCCCTTCACCCCTGGCGATCCGCGCTCCCTCGCAACCGCCCTGGATGAGATGGGCAGGGACTTCCCCCAGCGCAAGGCCTTGGCCAAGAAGGCGCTACGCAACGCGCGCCTGTATGACATCGCGACCACCGGTCGCCAGCTTCGCGAACTTACACTCCGCGTTAGTAGGGATCGCCGGAGTCGCCAATAGCGCAGCGAGGACGCCGCCCCCATCTACCAGTGGTCACACCTCCTGCAATGGCAGGGGGCGGAGGCCCTGATGGTGCCGCCGAGTACAACAGTGGTCTCGGGCCCGTCGCGCACCGCGCGCGACGGGCCGCCAGGCCAGCACAGATCCCTATCCCTGACCGAACGCCGCCTAGTACTCCAGCAGCGTTTCTCTATTTTTGCTGGTCAAAGGCCCGGGAGTGGGGAGTGTAGTGCTGCGGAACCGGGTGTGGGACGGTCTTGCGCGGACCGTCCCACCAACGGGTGGCCGCGCCGCATGTAGTGACAGTGGCGTGCGTGTGCTTGGTGGCGGCGTGGCCATCGTGACCACTTCATGGCATGGCTGCGGTCGGTAGGACGGTGGCCGGGTCCAGCTGCCAGCAGACGGCGAATCTCGGCTGGTGTGAGATCCACGAGGTCGGGCGTGTCGTCCTGGCCACCCCCTTTTCACGCTCGTGGGCGGCCATGACGGCGAGGAAGGCGTGGGCGAGCATGGCAAGCGTGATGTGCCGGTACCAGCCGACGTAGCGGCGAACCTCGTACTGGTCGAGGCCGCACTCGTTCTTCGCGCTCTGGAAGCACTCCTCGATCTTCCAGCGGCAGCCCGCGACGCGGACCAAGTCCGCGAGGGTGGCGTCCAAGGGTGTGCAGGCGAGGTAGTAGGCGATCTCGTCGGGCCTGGCGATGCTGCGGCGGGCCACCATCCAACGTTGCCGGGTGGGTTCGTCGCCGTCGAACTCCCAGACGGCGGGCAGGCGGGCTGCGGCCCAGTCGTAGTAGCGCTCGCCCTTGGCCCCGCTGCCGGCGGACAGCCGCTGCCAGGCCTCCAGCGGGGCCTGGTTGATGAGGTGGTCGATGCGCGGGCCGTGGACCTGCTGGGATTTGGGCACCGCCACGACTAGGACAGGTCGGCGTCTTCGAGGAAGCGGCGGAAGTGGGAGTCCTGTCCGTAGGCGGAATCGGCTGTGACCCAGGCGATCGGCAACGGTGAGGCGAGTGCCCGCGTGATCACGTTCCGAGCCAGTTCGCCTTTCGTGGCAAAGTCCCGCTCGTCGGGGATCCGGGCGGACCGGCAGCGATCCCGGTCCTCGGTCCAGGACTTGGGCAGGTAGAGCTCTCGGTCGACCAGAGTGTGGCCGCGCTGGGTGGCGTAGGCGGCGAATACGCCGATCTGGCAGTTCTCGGTGCGGCCGGCGGTGCCGGAATATTGGCGCTGGACGCCGGCGGAGGTGGTGCCCTTCTTGACGAATCCGGTGTCGTCGATGATCAGCACACCGGCGTCGGACCCGAGGCGTTCGGCGATGTATGCCTGCAGGTCGTCGCGGATCTCGTCTGGATCCCAGTGGCAGCGGGACAGCAATCGCTGGAGGCCGTCCGGTGTCGCGTGACCTGCGTGTTCGGCGATCTGCCAGCTGTTCTTGCGGCCGACCTGGCCCGGCAGCCCGCGAAGTTAATCACGTGCTCGTCGTCTGGGTTCCACCCGCGCGAACCTGGCCCCGATCCGCAGGACAAGATCAGCAAATTCGGTGTCCCAGGTGTTTCCTGATTCGTGCTCGCTCACATCGGCGCACTGCCCGAAGCGCTGTCACTACATGCGGCGCGGCCACCCGTTGGTGGGACGGTCCGCGCAAGACCGTCCCGCACCCGGTTCCGCAGCACTACACTCCCCACTCCCGGGCCTTTGACCAGCAAAAATGGAGAAACGCTGCTGGAGTACTAGCGCCGGCTAACGGGCTGCGCAGGCGGCCTGCACCTCGTCGGCGCGATCGGTCCACCAGTTCAGCAGTGCCTCGTCCGTCAGGAACATCTCGCCGAAGGTGGGGTCTTGGCGGTCGAGGTAGAACTCCAGCTGCCAGAAGTCGGTCAGCCGCTTCCACCACAGCCGCTTCACCGCGTCGGCGAGGTCGCCCTCGGACAGATCGATCACGGACCGGTACCCGGAGCAGAACGCGGCGACACGGTCGAGGTCGAAGGCACCACCGACCCCGAACTGCACCTGCGCGGTCCGCGCGACTTCCTCTCCGTACGGACGGACCCCGAGCCGGTCCCAGTCCAGGACGGCCACGACCCGGCCTTGCTGCCGTAGGAGGTTGCGGTACTGGAAGTCGCCGTGCGTCCACCCGTAGGGTCCGGCCGGCACCTCACCCTGCGGCCGGGCATCGGCGTGCCGCCCCAGGAGGCCGCGCCGATCGTGCAAGGCCTCGGCGGCTGCCTTGTCGAAATCGGTCACCGGATCGGCGGGAAGACGTCCCAAGAGGGCGACGGCTGCCCTGTCGGCCTCAGCCACATCGCGGACTTTTGTCGTAGGCGCCTGCTCCGGAATCGGACCAGGGCCATGCCGACGCAAGCCGTCATGCAGACGGGCCAGAACAGCACCGAGATCGCAGGCCTGGCCGAGGGTGAGATCGGTCCCCTGAACGTGCTCGCCGTCCACCCAGGGCAGGACGCAGTAGCCGTGACCTCCAACCTCAGCCACGAGCTCCCCACCGACGGCTGGCAGGGGCGCAGGAACCGGGATGTCTTCGCGGGCCAGGTCACCCAGGACCGTGAGGTTCCTGCGAACCCTGTGCAAGGGGGCATCGGTGATCTCCTTCACCGCGTACGTCCCGACACTCGTCTCCAGCCGCCAGTTCCGATTCATCAGACCGTGGGCGAGGAACTCGACGCCGTGCACTTCACCCAGCCTGAACGTGCGGGACAGCGTCGGCAGGGCTGCCAGCAGATCGTCTTCTCGAGTCGGATCCGTCACCCCAGCACCGTACGCCGACGCCGAACCCCTCCGTCGGAATTCGTCACCTACCTCCGACCGGATCCCAGAGAGCCTTCGAAGGGAGACCCTCGACCACCTCACCGACCCGACCACCACAACCTCCCCACCGCAGTCACTGCCTTGTTCACCGGCTCTCGGTGAGATCAGTGGTGACTTGACGGTGCTGCTCACCGGTCCTTGACCAGCGATATCGGGGCTTGGTCCGGTCACCTCACCGGCCATCGTCTGCCGGGCAGGGACGTCGGCGTATGGATCTTGATGTAGGCCACTGTGTGAGCGTCCGGGGAGTCGATTTTCGATCCGACGACGACTGGTGTCCGCGATTGGGATTCAAGAAGGTATGCATCGATGCATACTCGAAGGCATGGCAGACACAACCGTGAAGATCGACACACAGACCCGGGACCGATTCGCCGCCGTGGCCGCAGCTCACGGCAAGAGTGTGCGCGCCTACCTGGCTGATCTGGCCGTGGAGCAGGAAAACCAGCTCGCCCTGGGACGGGCGACCGCCGCGTTTCGCGAAGCCGTCGGTCACCCGGGCATCGCGGAACAGTTCGACCGCGAGTTCGGCGGCCTGCCCTCGTCCGTACACCGGGCGGCCTGACCCTTGGAACTGCACATCGACATCCGCTGGCTCCTGGACCGCCAGGAGGAACTCCTCGGCAAAGAGCTCGGAGTCCTGGACTACTCCGGGCTCGTTGCCGCGGTCGCCCGCCACCGCGTGAACACCCCCGCCTGGGGATCCGAGGAACCCGACGCGTACTGGCGGGCAGCAGCTCTGCTGGAGCAGATCGTGCTCACCCGGCCGCTACCCGCCCGGAACGAGTACTTCGGCTACGGCATCGCCGTGGCCTACATTCGCGCCTCTGCGCAGGACGTCGACACCGCCTTCGAACCGTGGCGCGACCTGATCAACGACATCCGCGCACTGCGCCTGAACGTGCACGACGTCGCCGACCGGCTGCGCTCGATGGAGCCGACGCTCTGATTGCAGGCGTACTCGTTTGGCGATCCCCGCATGCTTCGGCCCGGCGCCAGCGACCTATGTGGCACGCGCAGCGCTCAAGAGCGGTGTCAGACGCTACTGCACAGGCAGCCAGCTCTGGGCTGGTCCCGCCGGCAAAACAACTAAACGAAAACAGCCGCCCGGGCCGATGAACGCCCAGCTCAGAAAGCGTCGACCCCGCGCCCGCGGGGATGCTCCGTCGCTCGCGCTGTGCGGCGATCCATGCACTCTCGTCGACCCCGCGCCCGCGGGGATGCTCCGAAGCTGCTGGCCGAGCTGACCGCCGCGGGCGGGTCGACCCCGCGCCCGCGGGGATGCTCCGACGTCGGCGCTGATGCCGTCCCAGCTGATCTCGTCGACCCCGCGCCCGCGGGGATGCTCCGGTGAGCCAGAAGACCATTACCGCCGTCGTCCGGTCGACCCCGCGCCCGCGGGGATGCTCCGCCCGAGGGAGTCCCGGTCACCATGGTTCAGGTGTCGACCCCGCGCCCGCGGGGATGCTCCGGGCGTGACTCGTATGGGCCATACGCGTCAACGGTCGACCCCGCGCCCGCGGGGATGCTCCGGCCGCAGTCGCCGACAGCCGCAGTCGTCACGAGTCGACCCCGCGCCCGCGGGGATGCTCCGCCCCACACCTATGCATCACGACCCAACGGCCGGTCGACCCCGCGCCCGCGGGGATGCTCCCGCGGTATCCACGGGGTCCGCAAGCAGTACCGGGTCGACCCCGCGCCCGCGGGGATGCTCCTACGTCGCTGCGGTGACTCCGAGGCTGGCGGCGAGTCGACCCCGCGCCCGCGGGGATGCTCCGACCAGAGCCCAGTGTTCCAGCTGCAGCCGCGCGTCGACCCCGCGCCCGCGGGGATGCTCCCGTGAACGGGAACCTGGGCGTGATGGGGATCGAGTCGACCCCGCGCCCGCGGGGATGCTCCCGGTGCTCACACTGGGCGAACGTCATCGTGCCGGTCGACCCCGCGCCCGCGGGGATGCTCCATCAGCTTCGTTGACATTCCCCTGCCCGGTGCTGTCGACCCCGCGCCCGCGGGGATGCTCCGACGATCAGCCAGTCCGAGCTGGGCGCGAACCAGTCGACCCCGCGCCCGCGGGGATGCTCCGCGCCGCGCCGAGGCCGCCCAGTGGATCGCCGAGTCGACCCCGCGCCCGCGGGGATGCTCCGGCCCGCTGGTCGGAGATGGCCGAGCCGAGCTGGTCGACCCCGCGCCCGCGGGGATGCTCCCCTGGCCTGTATCACCCAGCACGCCAACCGCCGGTCGACCCCGCGCCCGCGGGGATGCTCCGGTGAAGGAGGAGTCCTCGGCCTTGTCGGAGCCGTCGACCCCGCGCCCGCGGGGATGCTCCGAACCAGCGGACCGCCGCGCGGGCGGCGTCGAAGTCGACCCCGCGCCCGCGGGGATGCTCCACAGGGGCGGGGGCTGGTCAGACTCCAGTTCGGGTCGACCCCGCGCCCGCGGGGATGCTCCGCCGTCTCCGACCTCGATCACGTCCAGGAGGAGGTCGACCCCGCGCCCGCGGGGATGCTCCGGGCCTCCAGGACAACGGAGCCTTCGTCGTAAAGTCGACCCCGCGCCCGCGGGGATGCTCCGACGCTCGTCGCCTCCGCCGCCTAAGCGGCTATGTCGACCCCGCGCCCGCGGGGATGCTCCGTTCCAGATGGTCGCTCGGTTCGATGGCCTCAAGTCGACCCCGCGCCCGCGGGGATGCTCCTTCTGCTTCGGGTCGATGACGGTTACGAGCCATGTCGACCCCGCGCCCGCGGGGATGCTCCGGGCGGTCGCTGAGATGGCGCGGCACACGTCCCGTCGACCCCGCGCCCGCGGGGATGCTCCGACAGCAGAGACAGGTGGTCCGTCGGCGGGTTGGTCGACCCCGCGCCCGCGGGGATGCTCCGGTGTTCAGGTTCTTGCCCCCGGAGAGGCCCAGGTCGACCCCGCGCCCGCGGGGATGCTCCGGCGAGGCGGAAGTACAGGGCGGGAGCACCCGTGTCGACCCCGCGCCCGCGGGGATGCTCCGTGATGCGGTGAGCCCCTCTTCCTGGAGGAGTCGTCGACCCCGCGCCCGCGGGGATGCTCCAGCCTGAAGCGGCTGTACGGCATCACGCTGGACGTCGACCCCGCGCCCGCGGGGATGCTCCGCACCCCGGCCGGGGACAGGCCCGATCGTGATGGTCGACCCCGCGCCCGCGGGGATGCTCCGCTAGCGCCCGCCCGGTCTGTGCGAACGTGCGCACCCGGTCGACCCCGCGCCCGCGGGGATGCTCCGGAGTTCGCGACCCTCTTCAACAACAACTCCTCGTCGACCCCGCGCCCGCGGGGATGCTCCGGACGACAGGATCGTCGAGGTCGGCGTGAAGATGTCGACCCCGCGCCCGCGGGGATGCTCCGACGTTCCACCCGTCCGCTTCCAGCCCCTTGCGGTCGACCCCGCGCCCGCGGGGATGCTCCGTCGGCGGCGCCTTCGGGCGACCTGGGCAACGCGTCGACCCCGCGCCCGCGGGGATGCTCCGGTGACGATCAAGCCGGTGCTCCGGGCCGCTTTGTCGACCCCGCGCCCGCGGGGATGCTCCGTTCCAGCGGCAGTCCCAGATGATGGCGATGAAGTCGACCCCGCGCCCGCGGGGATGCTCCGGCGGCCCGCGCCCACCACAAGACCTCGCGCGAGTCGACCCCGCGCCCGCGGGGATGCTCCGGCCGAGTTCGACGCTCTGCGTACCGACTACCTGTCGACCCCGCGCCCGCGGGGATGCTCCGGCGCTACCCAGGTCATCGCCCGCGGGGAACGGGTCGACCCCGCGCCCGCGGGGATGCTCCGCCCAGGACCCGGTCGGCTGCCAGGCCCCAATGGTCGACCCCGCGCCCGCGGGGATGCTCCAGCAGGGTGGTGTTCGGGGCCATGGCGCCACCGGTCGACCCCGCGCCCGCGGGGATGCTCCGTGGCCTACGGCGCCGCGAGTGAGGGGAAGAAGGTCGACCCCGCGCCCGCGGGGATGCTCCGGAGAACCGCACATGCGCAACTCGCTGTACGGCGTCGACCCCGCGCCCGCGGGGATGCTCCGACTGCTCAAGAGGGCTTCCTCCGGATCCGGGAGTCGACCCCGCGCCCGCGGGGATGCTCCGTTCGGTCGCGACTTCCCCGAGGTGCCCCATGCGTCGACCCCGCGCCCGCGGGGATGCTCCAGCAGATCGCCGACCACGAGACCCGACTCGACGGTCGACCCCGCGCCCGCGGGGATGCTCCGTCCCCACTGATTCACATCCCTCCTCGTTCGTGGTCGACCCCGCGCCCGCGGGGATGCTCCGAGCCCACAGATCCAGACCGTGCTCGTCCTGACGTCGACCCCGCGCCCGCGGGGATGCTCCGTCCAGGACGCCATCGCCGACCACGCGAAGGCGGTCGACCCCGCGCCCGCGGGGATGCTCCGTGCAGCGAGTCGTCCGTCACGGCGCTGTGTAAGTCGACCCCGCGCCCGCGGGGATGCTCCGGCGCCCGTTCGAACCTTCGCTTCGCCGACAAAGTCGACCCCGCGCCCGCGGGGATGCTCCTAGGTGACCCGCCCGTCAGGAGTCCCGTCAGGGGTCGACCCCGCGCCCGCGGGGATGCTCCGGGCTGAACTGACGAACTCCCCGCCCGGCGGTCGGTCGACCCCGCGCCCGCGGGGATGCTCCGTCTCGGCAGTCGAGTTGACGGCCGCGGCCGGCGTCGACCCCGCGCCCGCGGGGATGCTCCGGTTCGAGACTGTCGGTGACGGGTGAAAAGTGGACCGTTGGCGGCGGATGAATGTTGACCCCCATCGAGGGTCTGGCTCGTTGAGTCAGGCCGGGAGGAT
>NZ_JBVJKF010000034.1:0-62637 GCF_055585365.1 Streptomyces sp. NPDC053432 | reverse complement strand
TTCGTCCGACAACGTCAACTCAGCCTTCGGCCGCCCAGTTCGTGCCACCCAACAAGCCTACACATCTGAATGGAATTCCTGACTCAGAAGACTAGCGGCCGGCTCGTATCGGCCCGACCCCTCCGGGACCGGTGCGGACAGAGAACCCGTCCGCACCGGTCCCGGAGTGCGTCTCAGGGGGACGGGGTGACCTGCAGGGTGGTCAGCGAGCCGCCCGCGGCCTCCTTCTCGACGGTGATACGGGTCCCGGTGTCCGGTACCCGGACCCCGAGCTGGGGCAGCTCGGGGTTCCAGTACGAGCCGCGGCGGTCGTCGAACACCGGGACCCCCGGCCGCGACGGGACCACCACCGGGACGCCCGCCCTGTGCAGCACGATCCGGTCGCTCGCCCGGAGGGAGAACGGCGCGTCGAACGTCTGGGCGCGCGCGTTCAGCGGGGTGCCGTCCGTGAACAGCAGCGGCTGCGGACGGGAGTCGACGGGCAGCAGCAGGCCGCCGCCCGGGTGGGCCTTGGTGGTGTTGTCGCTGTACGCGGTGTCCCAGAGCCAGATCAGCACGCCCTGCTGGTAGGGGTAGAACTCCACCTTGTCGCCGCCGAAGCCGAAGTTGTAGGGCCCGGACTTCAGCAGGCTGCCGTAGCCCGTGTAGCGGCGGTTCTCCGCGAAGTAGGCGCGCGGGTGCTGCGCGATGCCCGTCCGGCCCTCCGTGACCGACCACTTCTGCGCCGTCCACCCGTTCGCGCCGTGCTCCGCGCCGTCGCGCAGCAGTTCCCGGCCGTCCGCCGTGATCCGCAGGTCGTCGAAGGTGACGCCCTTGCCGTGCGTGTTGCCGTCGGAGGTCACGCGCAGCCGGATCTGGACGCTCCGTCCGGCGAAACGGTCCAGGGGGACGCCCAGTTCCCGCCAGCCGGAGGAGGTGCCGGAGAGGCCCTTCGGGGGGATGGCGGTCCCGTCGACGGTGCCGGGCAGCGGCGCCCAGTTCACCCCGCCGTCCGTGGAGGCCTCCACGGTCAGGAAGTCGAAGTCCTGCTCGATGTCGTACCAGACCCGGGCGTCCAGCCGGGCCGAGCCGGCCCCGGTGAGGTCCACCGGGCGGGTGAGGGTGTTGTCCATGAAGTCGCCGGTGCCGCTCCACCACTGCCCGGAGCCCTCGTACGGGTCGGTGAGCTCGGTACGGGTCACCGAGGGCGGCAGGTGGACCAGCAGGGCCTGTGGGTCCTCGGTGTTGTAGCCCGAGACGCCCAGCACGGCGCGCGTCCTGCGGCCCGCGTCGGCCTCGGTGTACTCCAGCCAGCCGAGCTGGAGCTTGCTCCACGGGTCGAGGTCGCCGGGGAACTCGCCCGTGGTGTTGGGCCCCTTGCCGAGGTAGGAGGCCGAGGACATCAGGGACCAGAAGTTGACGCCGTTGTCCCCGTCCGAGCTGTACAGGTCGGGCAGGCCCAGGTCGTGGCCGAACTCGTGGGAGAACAGCCCGGCTCCGCTGTTCTCGCCGCCCGTGAGGTAGTCACCGGCCCAGATGCCGGTGTCGCCGACGGGGGTGCCGCCCGCCTTGTTGCCCTCGGGGCCCGCGCTGCCGGCCTGGTTCCAGTACGCGAACCAGCGGTGCGCCCAGACGGCGTCCTTGCCCTGGGCCCCGCCGCCCCAGGTCTGGTCCTTGCCCGCGTGGACGACGACGAGGTGGTCGAGATAGCCGTCGGGCTCGTCGAAGTTCCCGTCGTGGTCGGCGTCGTAGCGGTCCCACACGTCGTATTCGGCGAGCTGCGCCCTGATCTGTTCGGGCGTACGTCCCTTCGCGCGCTCGGAGTCGTACCAGGCGGCGGTGGCGTCGCGGATCATGTCCCAGTTGGTGCGGCACTGACCGGCCTCGGTGCAGTTGTCGGTGCCGTAGCGGGTCTCGTTCCAGGGGAGCTTGACCCAGTCGGTGACCGTGCCGTCCATGTCGTACCGGCCGGAGGACTGGAGCCGGTAGTAGGCGCGCATGGACGCCGATCCGGGCTCGGTGGAGAAGAACTGCCGCTGGTAGTAGTCCCGTCCGAAGTCCTTGCGCCACAGGGTGTGGTTGTCGTCGCGGGCGGGCTTGCCGATGGTGTTGTGCAGCGGGCCCGGGGTGCCGCCGAAGCGGGGGTCCGTCCGCTCGCCGAACTCGGCGAGGATCACGAAGACCTTGTCCTTGCGCTCCTGGGCGAGTTCGACGTACCGCTTGCCGATCTTCGCGGTGCGGGGGAGGGTGCCGTCCGCCTCCGCGCGCAGGGCGTCGCCCGAACCGCCGCCCGCCGCGACGTCCTCGAGTGCCTGGCGGCGCAGCGCCTGGCGCTGGAGTTCGAGGGGGGCGGGCGGCGGTGCGGCGGCTTGCTCGGCCCGGGGGCCGCCGAGCGGCGGGGCGGGCGGCGGGGTGGCCGCGGAGGCGGGGGTGGAAAGGGGGGTCAGGACGGCGAGGGCGGCGAGGGATATCGCCGCTCCCACCGCAGCGAGTCTGCGCAAGGTGGGGCGCCTTTCGGTGAGTTGGTCGCGGCGCGGCGGCGGTGAGCCGCAGCGCGGGTAATATTTCACATGTGACAGGTCATGGATAGATGCCGGTTGACCGTACCGGGAAGCACCGCGGCAACCGCGGCCCTGACGGGTGTTAGAATGTGCGCGTCGGCCTTCGCCACCACCCGAACGGGTGCGTGCGGAGGCTTTTTTCATGCCTTCTCACACCTCCGCACCCACCGCACCGCACCCCGCCACCGGCTACCGCACCCTGCTCCGCAACCGTGAGTTCGCCGGTCTCTACGCCGGCTTCACGCTGACCGTCGCCGCGACCACGCTGTCGGGCTTCGCGCTCGGCACGCTGGTCCACGAGCAGACCCGCTCCCCGTTCCTGACGGCCGTGAGCATGTACGGCGCCACCTTCGCCACCGTCCTGGGCGCCCTCACGCTGATGTCGGTCGCGGACGGCGGCCGCCCCCGCCGGACCCTCGTCGCGCTCCAGTGCGTCTCGCTTGCCGGAGTCGCCGCCCAGGCCGTCCCCGGGCTGTCACTGGCCGCCCGCTTCGGCCTCCTGCTGCTGCTCGGGTTCTTCCAGTCCCTCGGTACGGGCACCCGCATGGGGCTGCTCGCCGAGGTCGTGCCCGCCACGCAGTACGCCCTGGCGCGCTCGCTGATGAACATCACCTCGGGCGGCATGGCCGTACTCGGCTACGCCACGGGCGCCGCACTGCTCACCCGCCTCACCCCGCAAGGGGTCTTCCTCACCGCGGCGGCCCTGACCGGTACCGCCCTCGCCGTGGTCGCCACGACCGTCCGGGAACGCTCCATCCGGCTGACCCGCCGCCCCGGACTGCGCCGGACCTGGCGGACCAACGCCGAGCTCTTCGCCCACCCCGGCGGGCGCGCGCTGCTGCTGAACCTCTGGGTCCCCAACGGCCTGATCGTCGGCTGCGAGGCCCTGTTCATCTCCTACGCCCCGGAGCGCGCGGGCGTGCTCCTGGCCGCCGGATCGGCCGGCATGCTCCTCGGAGACCTCACGGTCGGGCGGTTCCTCGACGCCGGGCAGCGCCGCCGGCACGCCTTCACCCTGCGCCTCCTGCTCGCCGTCCCCTACCTGCTGTTCGCGGTCCACCCCCACGTCCTCGTGGCGGCCGCCGCGGTGTTCGTCTCCGGCGCCGGCTTCGCCGCCACGCTGCCGCTCCAGGAACAGCTCCTGGAGCTGACCCCCGATCCGGTGCGCGGCCAGGTCCAGGGCGTCGAATCCGCGGGCCGCATGACCTGGCAGGGCATCGGAGCCGCGATCGCAGGCGGCCTCGCCGGGCACCTGACCCCCGCCACGACGATCACCGCCCTGGCCGCGGTGTCCGTCGCCGTCACCGTCGTCTCCCGGCCGTTCGTGCTCCGGGCCCGTACCGTGCGGGTCGGGGAGCGGGCCGCGCGCTCGTAGGAGGCCCGTTGTCAGACCCATGAGCAAGGATCATGCTCATGAAGAACTTCCCCGCCGCTGAGGCGCTGTCCGTCATGTCCGGCCGCGACGCGTACGAGGCCGCCCTCACCCGCCTGCGCAAGGCCTCCGCGGCCTACTACGGCGACGGCGACAGCGCCCTGGACGACGCCGCCTACGACGGGCTCCGGCTCGCCGTGCTGTCCTGGGAGGAGGCGCACCCGGACGAGGCCGCCCAGGACTCCCCGACCGGCCTGGTCGGGGACGGCGCCGCCCCGGCGGGCGACGTCGCGCACACCACGCGACTGCTCAGCCTCGACAACGTCTTCGACCCGGCCGGCCTCGTCGCCTGGGGCGCCTCCCTCCAGCGGCGCCTGGGCCACGAGCCCGCCGGCGGGTTCACCGTCGAGCCCAAGATGGACGGCGCGGCCGTCGCCGCCCGCTACCGGGCCGGACGGCTGGAGCAGATCGTCACCCGGGGCGACGGCGCCACCGGCGAGGACGTCAGCCACGTCATCGGCACCATCGAGGGCCTGCCCGCGCAGCTCCCCGTACCCGCCACCTTCGAGGTCCGCGGCGAAGTCCTGTTCACCCGCGAGCAGTTCGAGACGGCGAACGAGGTCCGCACGGCACACGGCGCACCCGCCTTCGCCAACCCCCGCAACGGCACCGCCGGCACGCTGCGGGCGAAGGACCGCCCCTACCGGCTCGCCATGACCTTCTGGGCGTACGGAGCGGTCGAGCTCGACGGCATCGCCTTCGCGCCCGCCGCGGCCACGCACGCCGAACTCCTGGCCGCCGTGGCGGAGGCGGGCGTGCAGACCACGGCCGGCACACCGGCCGGACTCCACGTCGTCGCGACCCTCGCCGAGGCGCAGCGAAAGGTCGACGAGATCGCCGCACTGCGCCCGGGCCTGCCGTTCGGCATCGACGGCGTGGTGATCAAGGCGAACGACGCGGCGGAGCAGACCGCGGCCGGCTTCGGCAGCAGGTTCCCGTACTGGGCGATCGCCTTCAAACTGCCCGCCGTCGAGCGGCAGACCGTACTGACGGAGGTGATCTGGGAAGTGGGCCGCACCGGAGTGCTCGCCCCGACGGCGATCCTCGAACCGGTGGAGCTCGACGGAACCACCGTCACCCGGGCCACCCTCCACAACCCGGCCGACATCCGCCGCCGCGACCTCCACCTCGGGGACACCGTCACCGTCTACAAGGCGGGCGACATCATCCCCCGCGTCCAGGGCGCCGTCACCGCCCTGCGCCCGGCCGGCGCCCCCGAGGTGCCGCTGCCCACGGCCTGCCCCAACTGCGCAGGGGAGATAGACAAGAGCCAGGAGCGCTGGCGCTGCGCACGTGGAACCGCCTGCGCCCTGCCCGCACTCATCGAGTACGCCGCCGGCCGCGACATGCTCGACATCGACGGCCTGGGCAGGACGTACGTGAACGCGCTCATCGAGGCCGGAGCCGTCACGGACGTCGCCGACCTGTTCACCCTCACCGAGGAGCAGCTCACCACGGCCTCCGGCAGCGCCAAGCGCGGCGCCAAGCTCGCCGAACAGATCGAGGCCGCCAGGTACCGCCCGCTCAGCCGCGTCTTCTGCTCCCTCGGCGTGCTCGGAACCGGCCGCAGCATGTCCCGCCGCATCGCCGCGCACTTCGGGACCATGGACGCCATCCGGCAGGCCGACGCCGTCCTCATGCAGGAGGTCGAAGGCATCGGCGGCGAGAAGGCCCCGGTCATCGTCGAACAGGTCGCCGCCCTGGCCCCGGTCATCGACAAGCTCGTGGCGGCCGGGGTCAACATGACGGAACCGAAAGCCCCGGTCACCGCCGGCGACGGCCCGCTGGCGGGCGCGACCGTCGTCGTCACCGGGAAGATGAGCGGCCCCCTGGAGGAACTGGGCCGCTCCGCGATGAACGCCCTGATCGAGAAGGCCGGCGGCAAGGCGGGCAGCAGCGTCAACTCCAGGACCACCTACCTGGTCTGCGCGCCCTCCGCGAACGGCAAGCCGAGCTCCAAGGCCGTCAAGGCCGCGGAGCTCGGCGTCACGGTCCTCACCCCGGAGGCCTTCGCCGAACTGGTCGGCGACCTCGTGGACCAGGCTGCCTAGTGCTGTGACCTGGTGAACCTTGCCGGTCACAGCACTAGCGCGGCACCCGTACGGTCACGGTCTTCGGCCGCTGGTACTCGTGGAGCGCCAGGATGCTCAGGTCGGTGCCGTGGCCGGAGCTTCCCCGGCCCCCGTGCGGGAGTTCGGCCGTCTGCACCAAGTGGCAGTTGAGCCAGGCCTCGCCGGCGTCCAGCCGGGCGACCAGGTCGAGGCCGGTGGCCAGATCCGAGGTCCAGACACTGGCCCCGAGGGCCTGCGGGACACTGTTCGCCAGGGCCAGGGCGGCCTCCACGTCCGGCGCCTGCTGGACGGTGAGGAGGGGGCCGAACACCTCCTCGGTGACGGCCGGGTCGTCGTTCGGGAGGTCCGCCAGCAGGCGGGCCGGACGCCAGTGGCCCCGCTCCTCGCCGGCCGCGGGGGAGACGCCGGCAGCGACGTTCCGCTTGGCGCAGGAGGAGGCGACCAGGGCGTCGTACCGCGCCGCCTGGTCCGGGTTGTTCAGCGGACCGAAGTCACGGCCGGCCAGCCGCGCCCCCATCGCCGCCGCGAGCCCGGCGACGGCCTCCTCGTGGTTCTCCGCGAGGGTGATCACCCGGGCCGGGGCCGCACAGCTCTGCCCCGCGTTGTACGTGGCCGCCTCCGCCAGCGCCTCGAAGGTGTCGGCGGGGGCGTCCGGGAGGACGATCGCCGGCGCGTTGCCCCCCAGTTCCAGGCTGACCCGGCGGGTCCCCGCCCGCGCCACGACGTCCGCGCCGGCCCGCCCGCTGCCGGTGAACGCCACCATGTCCACCCCCGACTCCACCAGGAGCCGGCCCGTCTCCCGGTCGCCCGGGAGGTACCCGAGCACGTCCGCGCCCAGGGCCAGAGCCGCGTGCTCCGCCAGCAGCTCCAGGCTGTCCGGAGTCGTCTCGGCGGGCTTCGCCACCACCGTGTTGCCCGCCGCGAGGGCCGGCGCACAACGCCAGGCCGCCATCAGAAGCGGGTAGTTCCACGGCACGATCACCCCGACCACGCCCATCGGCTCCCAGCGGACCCAGCTCTCGTGCCCTTCGACCAGATGACCCGCGGCGGGCGCGGTCCGGGTGCGCGCGGCCGAGGCGTAGAACCGGAAGAGGTCCGCGACCTGCTCGATCTCCCCGGCCGTCTCCGCCGCGGGCTTGCCCGTGCCCGCCCGCTCGCACGCCCCGTACCGGTCCGCGTGCTCCTCGACCAGGGCGGCCAGACGGTCCAGCCGGCGGGCCCGCTCCTTGGGGGTCAGCGCGCTCCAGCCGGGGAGGGCGCCACGGGCCGCCGCGACGGCGGCGGTCACCTCCGCCTCCCGCGACAGGGGGGCCGTACCGCGCACCCGCCCGGTGCGGGGATCGGTCAGCTCGGACGGTTCGGCGGGTACGGCGGTCATGGGTGCCTTTCGCGGATCGGGGGCGTGCTCGGAACTCATATGTCGTACGACCTCAGCCACAGCTCCAGCGTCAGCACCAGCCACAGCTTGCCGCCCTGCCTCGGCAGCAGCGTGCCCTCGCCCTTCAGCCAGGTGCGGACGGTCTCCGGCCGGAACAGGCCCCGCTGCCGGGACCGCCGGCCGAGGAGCAGCTCGTGGCCGAGGTCGCGCAGCGGGCCGGTCAGCCACTGCTGGACCGGCACCCGCATCCCGCTCTTCGGCCGGTCGACCACGGTGGCCGGCAGCAGGTCCCGTACGGCCTCCTTGAGGATCCACTTCTCTGCCGTGCCGCGGAGCTTGAACCCCGGCGGCGTCGCGAACGCGTGGTCGATGACCGACCGGTCGAAGAGCGGGGAGCGGCCCTCGACGCCCTGGGAGGAGGTCAGACGCTCCACCTTCGTCAGGATGTGGTGCGCCCCCTTGGTCCGCAGGTTGCAGTGGAGCAGCCGGTTGAGGAGGTGGTCCATGGCGTGCGGGCCGGGGCCCTGCGGGGTCAGGTACGGCTCGACGTGCCGCTCCAGGCGCGGGGCGTCCTCCAGCGCTTCGAGGACCGGGGCGGTCAGCAGCACCGGGAGGTCCGTCCAGCACTTGCGGTACGAGCGAAGGTAGGCGGTCGCCCGGTCCTCGTCCCAGGGCGCGCCCGGTGTCCGGTGCATCTCCTGCACCAGCATGGGGAGGTTCTTCGGACCGCCGAAGACGGGGTCGCCGCCCTCGCCGTTGAGGACCACGGAGGCGCCGTCCCCGGCCACGGCCTCGGCCAGCATCAGGTTCGGCACCGTGAGCGGATCCCCGACCGGGCTGTCCAGCAGCGCCGCGGCCTCGGCGAGCCGCGACGCCACCGCCGCCCCCGACACGTTCAGGATCCGGTGCCGGGTGTGGCAGTGCGACGCCACCAGCCCCGAGTAGCCCAGTTCGTTCGGCAGGTCGTCACCGAAGCTGATCGAGTACGTGTGGACGGGGTGGCCGTGGAGCTTCGCCGCCAGGGCCGTGACGAGGGAGCTGTCGATGCCCCCGGAGAGCAGCACCGCGGCGGGCTCCGCCGCGGGCAGCCGGGCCGCGGTGGCCTGCTCCAACAGGGCGCGCAGGGCGAGGACATGGCCGGCCGGGTCGGCCGGAACAGGCTCCTCGATGTGCTCCCGGGGCTCCCAGTGGACCGTTTCGGTGACCTCGCCGTCGCGGGCGAGCCGCAGGATCCTGCCGGGCAGCACCTCGCGGACCCCGGTGAGGAGGGTCTCCTCGCCGGGCAGGTACGCGAAGGTGAGGAAGGAGCGGACCGCCGACAGGTTCATGGAGGTGCCGAGCGACGGCCAGCGGCGCAGCGCCCGCAGCGAGGTCGAGGCGGCCCAGGCACCGTCGGCCCGCGCGTAGAAGAGGGTGCGGGCGCCGACGTGGTCCCGGATCAGGACCAGGTCCGGGCCGTCCAGCACGGCCAGTACGAACATCCCCTCGGCCAGCGCCACTCCGGCCTCGCCGAGCAACGCCCAGCAGTGCAGCAGGAGTTCCCCGTCGGTGCAGTCGGCCGGCGGTGGGGGCGCGTCGGCGCGGGCCGCGAGGGCGGCGAACAGCACCGGGCGGTTGTGGAGGGTGACCTCGCCGACCGCGGTGCGCCCGTGCGCCGTGAACGGGCCCGTGGCCCGGCCCGGTTCACCGGTGACGAGGCTCAGCTCCGCACCGGGTACGCCGACGGGGACGTGGCCCGGCCCGACCGCGCCCATGCTCTCCAGATGGGCGCGGGCCCGCCCGGTGGTCTCGGCCAGGCAGGCGCAGAGACGTGCCACGGACGGCTCCTTTCCTTCGTGCTGTGCTTCGTGCTTCGTGCGTGGTGTCTGTCCCGCTGTCGGGGGCTTCGGCTCAGCCGAAGTCGTCGTCGCTCCAGGCGTCCTCGTCGCCGTCCCAGGCGTCCTCCCAGCTGTCGTCGCCGGAGTCCCCGCCGCCATCGCCGCCCCCGTCGCCGCCCGAGGACGACGAGGCCTGGGCCTGCTCCTGCTGGCGGCGCAGGGCCTCTTCCTCCTCCGGGCTCATGGTCAGCGGCGGCAGCTGGGCGGCCGTCACGGCGAGGGCCGCCACCCCCAGCCCGGCGAGCAGCACCCCCATCCGGCCGCCGAAGGAGCTGCGGTTCACGGTGACGCGCTCGCCGCGCGGCCACACCGTCCGGCCGTAGCCGATGTCCCGGGCGTAGAGGGCGGTGCCGTCGGCGAGGGTGCGCTTGACGACCCGGTTGCCGAGCAGTTCGTCGGTGCCCGAGCCGCCCCGGTTGTCGCGCCAGCTCACCAGGTGGGGCCGGCCGGGGGTACGGGTGCGCCACTCCTCCAGACCGTCCTCGTACCTGCGGTGGACGGTGCCGTCGGCGAGGAGTTCGTCCGCGTAGCCGATCTCTTGGGGCCGGATCATCGTATGCGTACCTCGGGTCGGTGGAAGGGGTGACGGGGGCCGGTCACGCGGCGGGCCAGGTCATGAAGCCGGCGGTGCGCAGACCGCTCAGCTCGCCCCACATGGAGTCGCGGGGCGGCCGCGGCCCCCGGGTCAGGCGCAGCACCGTCCGTACGAGCCTGGCCGGCGGGACCGCGGCCACCTCGGCGAACCGGCCCCGGGCCAGCCATGCCGCCTCGCGCGGCCGCAGCGCGCCCGGCCAGTCGGCGCCCGCCTCGGGGGCCGGGGCCGGACCGCGGCCGGTCGGCAGCCGCAGGGCGGAGACGTGCCGCGGGACGAGACCCAGCGAGCTGACCCGCACCCCGGCCACGGGGCCGAGCGAGGCCCGTACCCGGGCCGGGAGCGTCACGCCTTCGGGGCTCGCGTCGTGCAGGACGTGCACCGTGCCGCCCCCGGCCCGCTCCAGGGCCGCGACGAGGCGCGGATCCAGCGGCAGCGCGTCGGCCACCGCGAGGACCGGGCAGGCCGCCTCCAGGTGGACGTGGTTGGCGAGCAGCATCGCGGCGATCGAGCGGTCCTGGCACAGCAGCAGCCGGGGCAGCCCGTAGTCGTACAGGTCGGGCTCGGACGGCCGGGAACCGGAACCCTCCGCCGGCGGCACGGCCGCCGGCAGCAGGCCGGGTACGGTGTCCCGCCCGCGCGCGTCCAGGGCACGGGTGAAGGAGGGCAGCCGCAGCACCGGCGCCGGGGTGCGGGGAACGCGGCGCAGCAGCCGGGGGGCGGGGCTGAGGACCCGGCAGGTCTCGTAGTAGAGCTGACGCTCCGTGAACCGGAGCCCGCCCGGGTCGGCCGCGCGGGCGGCGGCCCGCCCGATCGCCAGGTCCAGGATCCGGCCCCCGGGGCGGGGCGCTGCGGGGCGTGCGGTGACCACGGAGCCGGGCAGGCCCCTGCCCGCGCCCCCCTCCGTACGCGGGGTCGTGCTCGTGCTCATGCGGTGGACGTACCTTTCGTCGCGGGGGTGTCCGGCCAGGTCAGGAAGCTGTCCTCGGGTGCGGGACCGGACGGTGCCGGGGCGGCGGCCACGGCCCGTTCCACCGCCCGCTCGACGACGGTGAGGAGCAGGGCCGGGGGAACCGCCGCGACCGGGCTCCAGAACCCGGCGGCCAGCCAGGAGGCGTCCTCCTCGGACAGGTCCGCGACGGCCCGCAGCGCGTCCGTGTCCACCGCCTGGGGCTCGGAGAAGCGGTGGACGGCGCCGCGCCGGCGCCGGACCGCGGCCACCGGAAGCCCGGCGTCCACCACGGTCCTGTCCGGATGGGCGATGCGCAGGAGCGGCGTCAGCAGTGCGCCCATGGCACTCGCGTCGTGGACCACCACGACCGGGAGCCGGCCCGGAAGGGCGGCGAGGGCGTCGATGTCGCCGAGTTCGGCGAGCTCTTCGTGGAGGTAGTCCGGGTCGGCCTCCAGCAGTACGGCTTCCAGCCGCGCGGGCACGCCGTTCGCCTTCAGGAAGACCGCGACGGCGTGGTCGGTGCACAGGATCACGGCCCTGGGACGGGGCGGCCGCTTCGCGGCGCGCCGGGAGGTGCGGTCGTCGTCGTCCACGACACCCGGCGGCAGCTCTCCGTACGTCGTGCGCCACTCGCCGGTCATCAGGCGTCGGAAGGCGTACTCGGGAGGGCTGATGGAGGAGCCGGCGGGCAGGGCCCGCCGGTAGGGGATCAGCTTGGGCACCACGAGGACCAGCACGGCGCCGACGCCGGCCCAGAAGGCCGGTGCACCGCTGCTGCGGGCCGCGAGGGCGATCAGCCCGGCGCATACCGCCAGGGCCACGGGCCAGCTGATGCCGCGCCGGATCCCCCGCGCCTCCCGGCCGGGCCAGGACGAGCTCGCCGTACGCGAGCGGTACCAGAGCTGGGTGACCGTCACCTTGAGCCTGCCGTTGTCGGTCAGGGTCTTCGCGCAGTGACGGATCCGCAGGTCGTGCATGCCGGTGCCGTGCAGCTGGGGGTCCAGGGCGAAGCCGCGTTGGCAGTGCGAGCACACCCGGCCGGTGCGCTCCTTGCGCTTCAGCTCGGTGAAGCAGTTCGGGCATCTCACCGCGACGCGTCCTCCGCATCCGTGCCGCCGGGGGCGGCTCCGGGCCAGGTCATGAAGCCGGTTTCGGCGGCCCGGCGCCGCTCGGTGTCGCCGCCGCGGGCCGCCTGTCCGGCGAGCCGGTCGACCACGGCGAGCAGCTTGACCGGGGGAACGCCGACGAGCGGGAACCGCCAGCCCCGGGCCAGCCACTTCAGTTCCTCCGGGGTGAACGTGCCCAGGGCAGTGAGCCGTCGCATCTCCTCGGGCGCGGGTTTGTGCAGGGAATCGCGGTACGCCACCGCCTTCGCCCGGGCCCGGACCGTACGCAGGGACAGACCCGCGTCGACCACCGGGCGCCCGGGGAGGCCGGCGCGCAGGTGCTGCACCAGCAGCTCACCGCGCGCGTCGGCATCGTGGAGCACCAGGACCGGGCCGCGCGGCGGCAGTTCGGCGAGCAGGGACGACCGGACCTGCTCGGGGCCCTCCACCAGGGCGATGCCGTGGCGTTCGGGCAGCCCGTCGGCGGTGAGGAAGGCGGCGATGGAGGGGTCGGGGCAGACCAGCACGGCGTTCGGCGGCGGCGCGTCGGCCGGCCGCCGGGGCCAGGGGTCGCCGATGTCGTCGACCAGGCCGGGCGGCAGGGTTCCGTACACCCTGACCCACGGGACGAGCACCGCGTCACGGAAGAGCGAGCGGGGTATGGGCGGGATGCCCCGGCCGGCTCCCATCGCGTGGGCGATCAGGTTGCCGAAGGCGAGAACCAGCAGGACTCCGGAGACGTACCACATGAACGTCAGCCCGCCGATTCCCGCCAGGAGAGCGGTGATCACGGCGAAGACGATGGCGCCGCCCGCGCAGCCGGGGTCGAAGTCGCCGTCCCTGATCCGCTTGCGCGACAGTGCGTACCACAGCTGGCCGGGGGTGACGTGGATCCGTCCGTCGTCCGTCAGCCCCGTGGCGATCCGGCGTACCCGCAGGTCGCCCAGGCGCAGGCTGTTGGTCTTGGGGTCCAGCGCGTAGGCGCGCTTGCAGTGGCCGCAGATGTTGCCGGTGCGTTCCTTGCGGAGCAGGTTGCGTTCACAGTGCGGGCAGATCACCGGCGGACCTCCAGCGCCGTCGCCACCCGGCGCAGCCGTGCGGCCAGCCGTTCGCGGACGCTGGTGCCGGGTATGCCGTCGACCCGCTGGGCGAGCTCGATGTCGCGCAGCGCGGCGGCCAGGACCCGGTAGTCGGTGGCGGCGGCGAGGAGCGCCGGCGCGGCGGACCGCGCGGCGCCCGCGCAGGCCCGGTGCTCTGCTTCCGTCGCGGTGATCGCGTAGTCCTCGTGGTCGATCCCGTACCCCGTGTTGGCGGCGACGATGGTCAGCGGGGCCTCACCGCGGTTCGCGAACGAGTGCGGCATCATCTCCGGGATGCGGATCAGCATGCCCGGGGCGAGCGGCACCTGGGTGACGCGGCCGCGGTCGGCGTCGTAGAGCCCGCACGCGGCGTGTCCCAGGCTGAGGACGAAGTGCTCACCGCCGTGCGCGTGCGGGGTGAAGGCGCTGCGCGGGCCGACGACCCCCAGCTTCACCGTCGCGTTGGAGGGCCGCTCCGGCGAGGTGGCCGCGTCGCCCACGAGGTAGTGCGCGAGCTGCCCGTCGTCGATGAAGCGCAGGAACTCCCGCTCGGGTCCCAGCTCCCGGGAGCCCTCGCGGTCGGTGAGGTCGATGCCGCCGTCCGGCCTCAGGTGGTACAGCTCCACCCCGCCCGGCAGGTCGTTCCCGTCCGTCTCGTGCGACCCGCGTATGCGGTCGTACGGTCGTGCAGCCATCGCGCCTCCCCCTGACGCCCGCGGTTCGCTCCACGCGCCCGGCAGGCGCATGGTACGGCCCGAATGATAGACACCGGGCGAACCGGGACGATACCCGGAGGAACGGGCGGACGATCGCGGGGGTCCGTGCGGCGCCCGTCCCGGACGCGCGACCGGTGTCGTACGTGTTCCGGGTTCAGGGGCGGCCCGCGCGCCCGACCCGTACGAGCCACTCGGCGAGCAGGGCGCGCAGGAGTTCCGGCTGTTCGTGGGGCAGGGCGTGTCCCGCGTCGTCGAGCACGGCGAGCGAGGCGTGCGGGTACCGGCCGGCGAGGTCGGTGGCGGCGGCGTACCCGACCGTCGAGTCCAGCCGCCCCGCCACGATCACCGTCGGACCCCCGTAGACCTCGGACGGGCCGGGGGCGAGTGCCCACCGTTCACCGATGCGGTCCAGCGCTGCCTGGTCGACGAGCTCCGCGGCCGGGACGACGTGACGCTCGTACCGTTCGAGCATCTCCGGGGACTGGATGACGAAGTAGCCGCGGAAGACCTCGTCCCCGAGCTCGCCCGTTCCGGCGACGACACGGTGCTCCGGTACGTCGCGCACTCCGGCCGACAGCGGGCAGACGAGTGCCAGACCCGCGACCCGCTCAGGGCGCCTCGCGGCCATCCCCTGCGCGAAGTACGCGCCCGCGGAGTGCCCGACGAGGAGGTACGGGGTCCCGCCGAAGGCCTCGTCCGCGAAGGCGAGCAGCGTGTCGAGGACGTCGTCGGCACCGCGCAGTGCTTCGGGAGCGGGAGTCCGGCCCATGCCGGGGAGGTCGGGATACAGCCGGCGCAGCCCCGCGACGCCGTCGAAGGCGGGCTCGAAGCACGCCTCGGCCTCACGGTGGTCGACGCCGGCGCCGTGGAGGACGAGCACGGGGCGGCCGGCTCCCGGCCCGTGCTCCACGTAGTGGACCAGCACCTGGCCCGCCCGGAGATCCATCCCCGCATGCTATGGGCGTCTCCTCCCGCGCGCCGGTCACAGGCTCGCGAGGAGGCCCTCCAGAGGGGTGGGCACCGCGTCGAGGTCCAGGGCCTCGACGAGGAGGTGACCGTAGCGGATCTTCCGGCCCTTCTTCGTCCCCAGGAAGCGCCTCAACTGCTGCTGCCGGGAGCGGCCGTGCTGTGCGGGCTGACGCAGGAAGGTCTGCCAGGCGCGGAGGTCGCCCTCGGCCCCGACGATCTCCTCGACCCGCGCGGTGCCCAGGGTCCGGATGAGCTCCTCCTCCAGGTCCGCCACGCACACGAAGATCCCTCCGAGGGGTGCCCGCGCCCGCTCCAGGCCGCGCTCGTAGAAGCCCCGCTCGCGCTCGTCGCACAGACCGGTCAGGCGCAGGCCGAGGCCGGTCGGCCCGAGGAGTCCGGCGTAGCGGCCGATGTTCATGGCCCCTCCCATCGACACGACGCACACCCCCTCGGAGGCCAGGTCGCGGCCGCGCCGCGCGGCGAGGGTCTCGACGGCCGCGAGGTCGCTGGCCCCTTCCAGCAGTACCGCCGTCCGTATCCGCAGCCGGTCGACCAGCTCGCCCGCCGGCCCGCCCGGGCCGCCGGCCGCCCAACTGCCGATCTCGTTCCTGAGCGCGTCCATCTCCACCACCATGGGGGTGAGTCTGCTGGTTCGGACGGCGGCGCGGTACGGAATATCCGGCGCCGCGTCACACCGCCGTCCGCTGCCCGTCCTCGCGCACGTCCCGGACGCCGCGCGAGACGCGCTCGGCGATCGCCGCGACCATCGCGCGCGGCCGTCGGGGGGCCAGGTGGGCGGTCACCGCGTTGCTCAGACCCGGTGTGACGTAGGCCCGGTCGGAGTCGAGGGCGCGCAGTGCGGAGCGGACCACCGCCTGGGGCAGGGCGAACGAGCCGGTCACGGCGGCCTTCCGGGTCCCTATGACGTCGAAGAAGCCCGTCTCCACCGGTCCGGGGCAGAGCGCGAGCACGCGGATGCCGCGCCGCCGGTACTCCTGGCGGAGCGCGAGGCTGAAGTCGAGCACGAAGGTCTTGGAAGCGCCGTAGACGGCGAAGTACGGCGTCGGCTGGAAGGCGGCGGTGGACGCCACGTTGATCACCGAGCCCTGGCCGCGCGCGAGCATGCCGGGCAGCAGTTCATGGGTGAGGCCGACGAGCGAGACCACGTTGACCATCAGCTGCTCGTGGTCGCGCTGTCCGTCGGTGTGCTCGAACCGGCCGCACGTGCCGAATCCGGCGTTGTTGACCAGCAGGTCCACGTGCAGGCCCCGTTCGGCCAGTTCGGCTCCGACCCTGCGGGCGGCGTCCGGCTCGGCGAGGTCCTGGACCAGGACGTGGGCCCGCACGCCGTGGGTGTCGCCGAGCCGGTCGGCGAGGGCGGCCAGCCGGTCGGCCGACCGCGCGACCAGGACGAGGTCGTGGCCGCGGGCGGCGAGTTGCTCGGCGAACTCGGCGCCGAGGCCCGAGGACGCGCCGGTGATGAGAGCAGTTGTAGGCACGGTGGTGCTCCTTCGCTCGTGTTCTGGAGGAAACGCGGGATGAGCAGGGCACATCGGTCGGCATGACGACGCGGGCCCTATCTGTGACACGAGAGTATCCGATGTTGCTCAATCTGCAACAGTGCTGTGTCAGTTAATGGGTGATCCGCTCCCGCGCTGTAACGTCTCCCTGGACGACACGGCTGGAGGTACGAGATGAGCAAGACGGCGGGCCGCCCGCTGCGGGCCGACGCCGAACGCAGCGTCCGCGCGATCCTGGCGGCCGCGGAGCGCGTCCTGGCCCAGAACCCGGCCGCGTCGATGGAACAGGTCGCGGAGGCCGCCGGAGTGACCCGGACCACCGTCCACCGGCGGTTCGCCAGCCGGCAGGCCCTCGTCGACGCCCTGGCGGCGGAGGCTGCGTCGAAGCTCGCGGAGGCCATCGACGACGGTCATCCCGAGACGGCCCCGCCTCTGGTCGCGCTGCACCGCGCCACCGCCAACGTGCTACGGGTCAAGGGGGCCTGGGGGTTCGCCCTCGGGCCGGCCCTGGCGCAGAGCGAGGAGGCCGCGCGTACGCACCAGGAGATCGCCCTCCGGTGCACCGAGCTGCTCGGGCGGCTCCAGGATGAGGGTGTGATCGCGCCGGACGCCGACCTGGAGTGGGTGCGCCGTGTCTTCTACGCCCTCATCAGCGAGGTTCTGCACGGCGGGGAACACGCCCCGCGCGGGGACGGCGAGCGCGACCCCGACGCCCTCGCGACCTCCATCGTCGACACCCTCCTCCACGGCGTCGGCCCGCGTCCTTCCTGACGCGGGCGACGACTCGGCGATCGCCGGAACCGGCCCGGCATCTCGATAAATGCCTCGACACGGGTCACGTGATCGGGAACCCTTCCCGCGATGACCAGAACCGATGACACGCCGCCCGCGTGGGACGAGCGCACCCAGCTCACCACGTTCCTCGACTACGCACGCGACACCGCCCGCGCCAAGTGCGAGGGGCTCTCGGCCGACGACGCGCGCAAGGCGCTCCTGCCGGGCTCACCGCTGATGACCGTGAGCGGACTGATCAACCACCTCCGCTGGGTCGAGTACTTCTGGTTCCAGGTGGTCTTCCTCGGTGAGGAGGACCGGGGCCCCTGGACCGAGGAGGACCCCGACCGCGAGATGCGCATCGCCGTCGACTACCCGCTCGCGCAACTGCTCGGTGAGTACACCGAACAGAGCGCCCGCCACCGCGAGCTGGTCGCCGGGAACGCGCTGGACGCGCGGGCGAAGCGGGCGGTCCGTGACGGCCTCCATGTCGACCTGCGCTGGATCCTCCTGCACCTCACCGAGGAGACGGCCCGTCACAACGGCCACCTGGACATCCTGCGCGAGATGCTCGACGGCACGACCGGAGAGTAGGCCGGGGAGGGCGTCGGCGCCAGTGTCGGCACCGGTGCCTTCACCGCCGCCCATTGCAACGGTCCATTGCATTCAAGCTCAACCCATTGCACTGATTATGCCGCTCTGACCTGCATAAATGCCTCCAGGCTAATTGCCCCCCTTCTGAATGCAACGTAGCTTTCGGCAGGAGTCAAACGCCTGATGTCGCGAGATGAGGAATGGTCATGAGCGAATCCGTCCACACCGTCCCGGCGATGCCGACGGAGCGTCAGCCCGGCTGTCCGTTCGACCCGCCGGCAGAGCTGCTCGACGCCCGTCGGCACGGACCCATCAGCCGCCACATCCATCCCGGCGGCAGGCCGGGCTGGCTGATCACCGGATACGACCTGGTCAGGTCGGTCCTGGCCGACCCGCGGTTCAGCTCGCGCAAAGAGCTCCTGAACGTGGTCGACTTCGAGATTCCGCCCGCGCCGCCCGGCGAGTTCCTCCTCATGGACGAACCGCAGCACGGGCGCTACCGCAAGCCGCTGGTCGGCAAGTTCACCGCGCGGCGGATGCGCCTGCTCACCGAGCGCATCGAGCAGATCACCGCCGACTGCCTGGACGCCATGGCGCAGGCCGGGCCCACAGTGGACCTGGTGGCCGCCTTCGCCAAGCCCATCCCCACCATCGTCATCTGCGAGCTGCTGGGGGTGCCGTACGAGGACCGCGACTCCTTCCAGGAACAGATCGACATGTTCATGAGCGGGGAGACGAACGACGAGGACCTGCTGGCGGCCTACACCGCCACCCAGGAGTACCTCGCACGGCTCGTGGCCGCCAAGCGCGCCAACCCCACCGACGACGTGCTCAGCGAACTCACCGAGGGCGACCTGACCGACGAGGAGCTGCAGGGGATCGCGGTCATCCTCCTGGCGGCCGGCTTCGACACCACCGCCAACATGCTGTCCCTCGGCGTCTTCGCGCTGCTGCAGAACCCGGAGCAACTGGCCGCGCTGCGCGCCGATCCCGCGCTCATCGATCCGGCCGTCGAGGAACTGCTGCGATACCTGAGCGTCGCCAAGTCGTTCATGCGGACCGCGCTGGAGGACGTCGAGGTGGGCGGCCAGACCATCGAGGCCGGCACGACCGTCGTCCTCTCGTACAACACCGCCAACCGTGACCCCGAACGGTTCACCGAGCCCCACGCGCTCGACCTGCGCAGGGAGGACGGCGGGCACCTGGCGTTCGGCCACGGGCTCCACCTGTGCCTGGGCGCGCAGCTGGCCCGCATCGAGATGCGCGTCGCGCTCTCCGCGCTGCTGAGCCGCTTCCCCACGCTGCGCCTCGCCGTACCGGCAGAGGACGTCTCCCTGCGTCCGGAGACCGCGGACATCTACGGGGTGAAGAGCCTCCCCGTCACCTGGGACGCGTGACCCGGCGCCGGACGCGCCGTCAGTACACGAGCTTGTACGTCACGTCCTTGGACACGGGGGCGGGTGAGGTGTCCGTGTACAGGAGCCGGATCGTGGAGTAGCGCTGGAGGCCCGGGTTCTCGGGCCACACCTGCGGATTGCTCAGGGTCACCGACACCGGGTACGAGCGGAACCGGCCGGCCGCGCAGTAGGGGCGGCAGTCGTTCACCATGTCGACGCCGGTGGCGGTCGCCGTCTTCGCCCCCCAGCTGTCCCAGCGGAGCCCCACGAGGCGGTTGTTCCCGTCACCGCAGGCCAGGAGGTACTCCGTGGGGCGGATCTGCGGCTGGGAGGAACAGTCGACGACCACGACGGGGGCCGCCGGGTCCAGCGGCCGGGCCGCTGCGGCGGAGTGCGCCGAGGCCGGGATCCCGGAGGCGGCCAGAGCCGCCGCGGAGCACAGCAGGGTGGCCGTCCGCACCCGGCGCCGGGATCTGCGCACGGGACGGTCGGCTGCGGATGCGTTCACGGAAACCTGCCTCCCCGCCGTCGTTGTCGCGGCCCTCCCAGCTTCCCCCATCCGTGGGGACCGCGCACCCGCAGGCGGCGGCGGCCCGGCGGGCGGGGCGGAACGAAGCCCGCGGGCCCGCCCGTGGGAGGGCTCGTCCCTTAGGGTGACCACGGGACGGACCGTGCAGCGCGCGGCCCGCGCGCGACGGGGGACGGGGGAGTCGGTGGAGCTTTTGCGGCCCGGTGACCGGCCGGAGATCGGGGGGTACCGCCTGCTGGCGCGCCTCGGCTCGGGAGGGATGGGCGAGGTGTTCCTGGCCCGGACGGCATCCGGGCGGCCGCTGGCCCTCAAGACCGTGCACCGGGAGCTGAGCCTGGAGCCGGACTTCGCCGACCGGTTCGCCCGCGAGATCACCACCAATGACCGCGTGCGCAGCGCGTGGACGGTCTCGGTGGTGGATTTCAGCCCGCCGGGCGAGTTGCCCCAGTGGCTGGCGACGGAGTACGTGGCCGCGCCGACGCTGGGGGACTGGGTGCAGCGGCACGGGCCCCTCGCCGCGCCTGCCGTGGAGCGGCTGGCCCGGGAGCTGGCGGCCGCGCTGGTCACCGTACGGGCCACCGGCGTCGTCCACCGCGACATCAAGCCGGCCAACGTACTGCTCGGTCGGGAGCGGCCCTTCCTCATCGACTTCGGCATCGCCCGCGCCGTGCGCGACCCGCGCCACACGCGGACGGGCACGGTCATCGGCACGCCCGGCTACCTCGCGCCCGAGCAGGCGACGGGCGCCGTGGCATCGGCGCCGGCGGACGTCTTCTCCCTGGCCGCCGTCCTCGTCCACGCGGCCACCGGCCGCAGTCCGTTCCTGGCGCACGGCGAGGAGGTGGACCTGCCCGCCCTCCTGTACCGGATCGTGCACGACGAGCCCGTCCTCGACGGCGTCCCGGAACAGTTGCTGCCGCTGGTGCGGCAGTGCCTGGAGAAGGACCCGGCACGGCGTCCGACCGCCGAGGAGGTGCGGGCGCGGCTCGGCGAAGCGGCCGACGGGGAGGACTGGACCGGCGTGATGCCGCGGGAGCTCATTGCGGACGTCGGCCGCAGGGAGGCCGAACTGCGGCAACTCCTGGCCGCGTCGCAGCCGTCCGTCCAAGCCGCCGCCGGGACCGGCGCCCCGCCGCTCTCCCCGGCCCCGCTCCCGCTGCCGCCCCCGCCGCAGTCGGCTCCCCTCCCCGCCCCCGGCGCGCCCGTGACCCCGTCCACCGCGCCCGCCGCTCCCGGGGCCGTCGACGGCCCGGCGTCCCGCCGGTCCCGGGTGATCGGCGCGGCCGCCGGTGCTGCGGTCCTCGCCGTGGTCGTCGCGCTCGCGGCCCGGTACGCGGGGGGCGGCGACGGAGGCGGGGCGACGCCGTCCACCCGCTCGCCCGTACCGACGTCGTCCGCGCAGGCGTCCTCGGCGGCGGGGCTGCCGCAGGCGTGGGTCGGTACCTGGTCCGGCACCGGGCCCGGGACGCCGGAGGCGGACGGGGTCTCCCGGGCGAGGACGGGCGAGTTCGCCGTCACCGTCACCCTGCACGCCGGGGCGGTGGGCGAGGTCGTGGGCCGGCAGGTCAGCGACGTAAAGGAGGTCTCCACCGGGCGGAACCTGGGGTGCACGGAAGCCCTGGAGCTGCGTCAGATCGGGGCCGACAGGGCGGTCTTCGCGGCGGTGACCAGCCACCCGACCGACCGCGGGGCCACCTTCGACTGCCCCCGGGGCAACCTCTACGTGCTGAGCCTGACCGAACCGGACCGCCTGACCCTGGAGTCGGAGGGAGCGCAGTCGGCCGGAGCTCCCCCCTCGCTGACCCGCCGCCCCTGACCGCCAGCCCTTGACCCGCCGCCCCGTACGCGCGAGGCACGTGTCCCCGTACGCCCACGCCCTTCCCGGCCGCCACGCGGTGACGCGGCGCCGGCCGAACGGGTCGGCTTCAGCCCGGGATGAGCGCGTCCCACTGATCGCGGGTCGGGCCGTCGTGCTCCGGCGTGAAGTCCGGGCGGGCCGCCAGCCAGGCCGTGACGCGTCCGTCCACCTCGTCCGCGCCGTAGGCGTCGGCGGCGGGCCGCAGCAGGTGGCGGACCTGGGCCCGGGCCCGCATGACGACGGGATCCTCGAAGGCGCACACGGCCAGGGCGGCGGCCCGCCGGTCGGAAACGGGTGAACTCTCCGCGAGGCGACGCTCGTTGGCGCGGTCGGCCGTCACCTGTGCCTCGTACCACGGCCGGAGGGCCTGCGCCGTCCAGGCGTGGTAGCCGGTCGGATCCTGGGCTGTCCCGTCGGCATGGGCGGCGAGGTACTGGGCGGCGCGCAGGCCGAGGGCCACGCCGTGGCCGAGGGTGGGATTGGTGTGGACGAGGCTGTCCCCGGTGTTGACCAGGCCGGTGACGACGGGGCCGTCGGCGTCGGTGAGGGAGGTCCAGCGATTGTCCAGGCCGGCCATCGCCAGGACCCCGGACCGCGGTTCGGGAGCCAGGCCGAGCCAGGCCGCGGTCGCCGGGAAGCGGCGGGCGGCGGCCTCGAACACCGAGGGATCGGTGAGCGCGCCGCGGGTCGGATCACCCGTGGAGAGGACGAGGTGCAGCGCGAAGGTGTCGTTGTCGGAGGGGAAGACGCCCGCGAGCGCGAACGGCGACGCGGAGCCGGTCCTCACCCGGCCCGGGTCCCGCGGGCCGTCGGCGCGCAGCCGGTACCAGCGGCACAGGTACGCGATCCCGGCACGGTGGCTGTCGACCACGGGCGGCCGGCAGCCGGCCCCGGCCAGCCAGGCGGGCACCGGCGTCCGGCGGCCGGACGCGTCGACGACGAGGTCCGCCGGGTGGCTCCGCGCACCCGCCCGCACTCCGGTGACCCGGGCAGGGCGGCCCTCCTCGAAGGTGAGGCCGTGCACCCGGCAGCCCCGCCGCACGTCGACGGCGGGTTCGCGCCGTACGGCCGCCGTCAGGGCGGCCTCCAGCACGATCCTGCGGGTGCGCAGGGTCACCAGGTCCTCGTCGCCGGCCCGGTGCGGCGGGTGTTCGCCGAACCAGTCGAAGTCGTGGTACTCCCGGGCCCCGCGCGCCAGCAGGTCCTCGTAGACGTCGGGGGTTTCGGTGCGCAGCACCGTGCGTACGGGTGCGAGGAAGGAGTGGGGCTGGACGGCTTGTGGGACCCAGGGCCGCTTCCAGTCGTAGAAGTCCTCGTCCAGGTGGTCCCCGGCCTGCCGCGCGTCCTGTTCGAACAACGTGACCGGGTGGCCCCGCCGGCCGAGCATGAGGGCCGTCGCCAGCCCGCTGATACCGCCACCTATGATCGCAACCCGCGCCACTCGAGCTCCCGTTCGCCTCGCGTCGTGTTGCGGGTCGAGCCTACTGCCTGTTGATCTCCGGTCGCGAGCCGCAAATGCTGTGTCCTGAAACTCAGTTCGGGCGTCGGCCCTCCCCGGCCCGCCCGTGCCTGGCAGTATCGGCACCACCGGACAAGGGGGGTCCCATGCGGGTGCGCGCCAGACTGCTCATCGCCGCCGTCGTCGCCGTCGCCACCGGAGCGCTGCTCACGGGGTGCGGTTCGAGCCCGGCCGAGGAGCTGGAGGACTGGTGGTCCTCGGGCGGCGACAAGAGGATCAAGGCACTCGCCGACACCGCGGGCCGGGTCAACGAGGTCAGCGTGCGCCCGATGGACACCTGGGGCACCGCCTGCCAGGAGCTGCTGGCCGAGGTGGCGAAGGCCAAGAAGCAGGGCACCCCACCGAGCGACAAGGCCCGGGGCTTCTGGACCGAGGCCCTGACCGCCTTCGAGCACGGGGGCGGCGAGTGCGTCGAGGGAGCCGGCAGGAAAGACTCGCCCCGGGCCTCCGAGGGCATCCGCGAGGTGCAGACGGGCATCAGCCGGCTGGCGTCCGCCACCGCCATGATCAGGAGCGACCTGAAGGCCTAGTGCGTGACCCGGCCGGATCAGCGCCGCGGGGACAGCAACTCGCGGTAGACCCGAGCGGAGTCGGGGTTCTCGGCGCACTGCCACACGCCGTGCGGGCAGTAGTCGGTGATGCTGTGGTACAGCGGCCCGTGCTCGGCGATCCACGCCAGCATGCGCCGCACGTACTCGGCGTTGTCGCCGTTGCGGAACAGCCCCCACTCGGGGTACGAGATCCGCTTGCGGTGCGCCTTCGCGAAGTCGACCTGGGCCTGCAGCCCGTACGGCTGGCGGACCTGGTCGTCGAAGTCCTCGCCCGGCGGCTGGTCGTAGCTGTCCATGCCGATGACGTCGACCACGTCGTCGCCCGGGTAGCACCGCGGCCACGCGATCGCGTCACCGCCGCGATTGGGGGCGAAGTCGAAACGGAACCGCTGCCCCCGCACCGAGCGCATGGCACCCACGATCCGCCGCCAGTACCGCTTCCAGTTGTCGGGGTCGGGCCGGCACCGGTGGGTGTAGTTGAAGCCGTTCATCTCCCAGCCGAGCACGACCACCGTGTCCGGCACCCCGAGCGCCACCAGACGCTCGCCCAGCCGCCGGAAGTGGTGGTCGTACTCACCCCGCGCGCCGGAACGGATCAGCCCGGCCACCCGGTCGTCGGGGACACCGGCCTCGTTGCGCTCCAGCATCGGCACGTTCAGGACGAACAGCCGATCGGCCCGCGCCCTGCGCCACTGCGCCCAGGTGCGCAGGGAGTCGGGCGCCCCCTCGATGTTCTCCCAGGTGTCGCCGGGCAGGTACGTGTGCCCGGCACGCAGTTGCGTACCGCCGAGCCAGCGTGAGAACTCCTGCATCCGCTCGACACCCGGCGAGCCGTAGTGCAGGTACGCGCCCACCGCGACCTCGGTGCCGGGACTGCCGCCGGACCCCTCCCGCGGCCGTGTCGCGGAGCACCCGGTCATGAGCAGACCGGCCGCGACCGTACTCGTGCAGGCGCGCACCAGCCAGCGGCCCCGACGGGACATGGTGCCTCCACACGCTTCGCGGACCCTTCTGCCTGCGGGCGACGTTAGCCACCCCACCCGCCTCCCGGCCCGCCCGGCGCCCCCGCACTGAGCCATTTGCGGCAGCCGGCCGCCTTCCCTTGGCCCAGCCGGGCGATGGGCGGTGGTCGCCACCGAGGCCGTCAACGCTCCGGCCGGTGCCGGATCCGACCACGGGCCCGTCGTCGCCGCCTTCGACTTCCACTGAGCCCGAAGGCCGCCCACCGTCCGGTCAGAACCAGTGCAGGCAGTGCGGGGAGCGCTCCGTCCGGAACAGCGTGTCCGCCAGGGCCGCCGCGCCCGGGCCGTGGGCCCGTACGTGGCCGGCGCGCACGAGGGTGCTCGGGGCGGTGCCGCCGAGGTAGACTGAGGCCAGGTCGCTCACGTCCAGGGACAGATCGGGCTCCCGGTCCGTCGTGACGCAGTCGGCCTTGCCGTCCCGGACGGTCAGCAGGTAGCGGCCGTGCTCGGCGAGGAACCGGTCCTCGACGTCGAGGACGATCTCGCCGTCCGCGAACCAGCCGCGCGCGGTCAGCGCCCCCGGGACGTCCAGCAGCCGCACCCACAGCCAGTCGCCGACCCCCGTCACCTCGCCGCCCCGGAAGTCCTCGAACTGCCAGCGCAGCGGATGGTCGGTCGGGACGTGCTTGAAGGACACCTGGTTGACGAGGTCGTGCTCCAGCAGGAACCGGGCCAGGGCCGTGTGGACGGCGTCGTCGACGGCTATGGTCTCGTCGACCTTCATGGTCCTGGAGGCCCCCGGCTCGATCGTGTAACTGGCGTACCCGTCCGGGACCCCCTCGGCGTCCCGGTGGACGGCCACGTACCGCGGCGTCGGGGAGACCGGGGGCTGTCCCGCACGCAGGGACCACCAGCGGTGCGGGCGGGACAGCGCCCCGGGCTGCGCGCGGCGGTACCGGTCGTAGACCTCCTCGAGGATCCCGGCGCAGTCGGTGCTCCGCAGCACCTCGACCGACCCGGACGCCCCACTCCCGGCGGCCCGGTCGTCGGCGGCGCCGCGTGCCCGGGGAACCGCGAGGGCCGCCCGGTGGCGCGGCACCGTCAGCCCCGCCGTGTACGTGGCCGGACCGTAGCCGAACCTGCGGTAGATCAGGGCCTCGGAGGCCAGCAGCACGGAGAGGAACTCCCCGCGGGCGCGCAGCTCGGCGAGCTGATGCCGCATCAGCGCGCTCAGCACGCCCCGGCGTCGGTGCGAGGGCAGGACGCCGACGCCGGTCACCCCGGAGACCGGTACGAGGTGCTCGCCGGGCAGGGTGAGCTCGAAGGAGTACGCGGCGGCGGTGCCGACCGGCTTCCCGTCGGCCGCCACAGCGAGCAGGCCGCGGTCCATCTCCAGCGCCGACCACCAGAGTCCGCCACCGTCGACCGGGGTTTCCGGGTGGAAGCCGAACGCGGCGTGCATGGTGTCGACGAAGACGTCGAGGTCCTGATCGGTCGTGTTGCGGATCTCCATTTTTGCTGCGGCGCCTTCCATGGATGCATGCGGACACCACCCCGCGCGGTGTCCCGGCCACCATGCAGCGCCGACCCGCGGCCGGGTCAACCGATTTACGGCCGCGGCCGCGCCCGCGGATCCGCGGGCCGGCCGGCCCGCGGGGTCAGTGGGTCGGCAGGGCGACGCGTACCGCCTCCACCCACGGCGGTGGCGCGGGCGGATCCTCCCCGACCAGCGCGGCGATCAGCCGGCAGGACAGCGTCTCCTCCGGCCACGGCGTGTAGCCGTCGGTCAGCACGATCACGACGTTCGGCCGGTCCGGCAGGGCCAGCGCCGCGTCGACGCCGACCCGCATGTCCGTGCCCCCGCCGCCGGCCAGGGTCACCTCTTCGGCGCTGCGGACCCGGGTCACGGCGTGCACGTCCGCGTCGCAGGCGAGGACCGCGACCCGGTTGCCGCCCACGCCCACCTCCCGCAGGACGCCGGTGACTTCGGCGAGCGCGGCCGCGAGGTCGTCGGGGCCCATCGAGCCCGAGGTGTCGATGACGACCGCCACCCGGGGCAGCGGTCTGCGCAGGCTGGGGAGGACCACCCGGCCGCCGAGCGCGGGAGTACGCCGCGAGGGGCGCCGGTACGTGTAGTCCACGGCGCCCGCCGCCCAGGCGGCGGCCTCGCGGACCGCCCCGGACAGGACCTCGCGCCAGTCCACGGTGGGCTCCAGCAGTTCCTCCGCCCACCGGGTCCAGCCCTCGGGGACCCGGCCCCGGGCGCGCTGGTGGGCCCGTACGGCCTGGGCGGTCTGCCGGCGCAGCGCCTCGGCCTCCACGGAGCCGACCCGGGCGGGGCCGCCGTCCTCGCCCAGCTCCCAGGGGCCCGGCACGCCGTGCGCGCCGGAACCGCAGTCCGGGCCGTGCGGGGTCGGGGGGATCGCCGGCAGGTAGCTCTCGAACATGCCGCCCGTGGGCAGGCCGTAGTGCCTGGGCTCCACGCGGCCCTCGGGCAGCGCCAGCCCGTCGGCGAGCAGGTCGTCGTTGATCTCGCAGTCCTGCGCGATGTTGACCCGGACCCGGTCGCGCTGGTCGGCGGCGGGCAGCCGCTCGGCTCGGCCGTGGTGGTCGCGCAGCAGGTGCGCCACCTCGTGGATCCACACCCCGGCCAGCTCGACCACCGGCGTCGCCTCCACGAAGGCGGGCGAGACGTAGCACCGCCAGTGCCGGTCGACGCCCATGGTGCTCAGCCCCTCCGACGGCACCACCGTCAGCGCGTACAGGGCCGAAGCCAGGTACGGACGGGACTCGGCGGCCTTGTAACGGGCCGCCAGCAGCTTCGCGCGGTCCAGCTGCGGGCGCACGGCGGGCCCCGGGTTCAGCCGCCGCCCGGCAAGGAGCCGGACAGCTGGAGCAGTTCCACGAAGGCGTCGATCCCGGCGGGCACCGGCCAGTCGAGGTCGCGCATCGCGGCGAGGTCGGCGGCGGCCCGCGCGGCGACGTCGGGCACGCCCGCGTCCACGGCCTTGGCCAGGACCGCCCAGCCCGCCTCCCAGCGGGGCCGGGTGAGCTCGCTCTGCACGGCGGCGACCACGGCGATCAGGAAGGCCAGCTGCCGGTCGCCGCGCTCGGGCAGGGCGAAGGCGTCCGGGTCGGCCAGCACCCGGTCCGGGTCGGGCAGGTCGAGGTGCTCCAGGTACGAGAGCAGCTCGATCCCCGCGGCCTCACCGACGGCGCCGGTGAGCGCGGCGGCCAGCGCCTCCCGGCCCACCCCGGCCGCGTACCCCGTGGCCAGCAGCCGCAGGGCCATCTCCCAGGTGCGCGGGGAGGGCCAGCCGCGGCCACGCCCCGCGGCCTCGGCCGGCATGTGGTGGACCAGGCCCGGCCGGGCGGTGAGGAACCCGGAGACGACGCCACGGGCCCGGGCGGCCGCACCCGAGGCCTTGGCGGGATCCACGGCGGGGATCGCCACCTCGGGCCAGGTGCCGGCCATGCCGCGGGCCACCGTGCGCGGGTCGTGCGTCCAGTCGAGGTGGACGAAGCGGTTGGCGAGCGGCGGGCTGAGGTGCCAGCCGTCGGCGGCGCTGGCGGGCGGATTGGCCGCGGCGACGATCCGTACCGCGGCCGGGAGTTCGAGACTGCCGACCCGGCGCTCCAGTACCACGCGCAGCAGGGCCGCCTGCACGGCCGGCGGGGCGGAGGACAACTCGTCGAAGAACAGCAGCCCGTGGCCGGTACGGGCGAGGCGCACCGCCCAGTCCGGAGGGGCCATGGGGACACCGGTGGTGGCGGGGTCCTCGCCGACGATGGGCAGCCCGGCGAAGTCGGAGGGCTCGTGGACGCTGGCGATCACGGTCTCCAGCCGCACGCCGAGCGCGGTGGCGAGCTGCTCCATGCCGGCGGACTTGCCGATACCGGGCTCACCCCAGAGCAGCACGGGCTGATTGGCCGTCACGGCCAGTGCCAGTGCCTCCAGTTGGGGGTTGGTGGCGGGCTCGGTGCGGGTGGCGGCGAGCCGGGCGCCCAGGGCGTCGGCGGCGGCCAGGGCGTGTGAGGGCTGGGGCCGGTTCGCACTCATGCGTCTTCGTCCTCGTCCTCGTCCTCGTCGTCCTCTTCGTCTTCCTCGCGGTACTCCATGTGCTCGTCGAACCAGTCCGCGCCGATGTCGGGGAACTCCTCGTCGACGCGCTCCTGCAGGAAGACGAGGTCCTTGCGCTTGTAGCGGCGGATCTCCTGGGACAGCGAGAGTTCCATCTCTTCGGTGACGTCGATCCGGGAGCCGGCCTCCAGCAGGGCCCGCACCAGATCCGCGGAACCGCCCCAGTGCACCGCGGAGAGCAGCGGCGTCCGCTGGTTCTTGTCCCGGGCCTCCAGGTCGAGTCCGGCCGCCAGCAGCCGGGGCAGGAGCGCCTCGTGGTCGAGCAGGTGGAGGCAGTGCAGCAGGCCGCGGCCGCGGGCGTCCCGGATCCGGGGGTCCACGCCCGCGTCCAGCAGGGCCGTCACACCGGGCGTGTCCCCGTGCTGGACGCGCAGGAAGAGTTCGCCCCGCTGGGCCCGCAGGGCCCGGGGCAGCCGCCCCTCGCCCGTGGTCCAGCTCTGCTGCACGGCGAAGCACCCGGAGACCGCGCCGCCGAAGGCCCGCATCGCGCGCTCGCGTTGCTGCTCCTCCGGGGTGTGCGGCACGTCGAGCACGCCGTCGCGCGAGCGCACCTCGTGCCATCCGCCGTGGCAGCGCACCCGCACCGGCGCGCCCGCGTCGGGGCCGGGCGGGCCCTCGGCGGGTCCGGCGTCGGGGAACAGCGCGGCGGCCACCAGCGGGTGCAGCTCGCGCGGGGTCGTCCGGCCGGTGCGCACCAGTGCGAGGTCGGGGAGCGGCTGGTAGGCGTACCGGGGCATGGGCGGGACGGCGAGCCCCTCGTTCCGGCCGATGATGCGGGCCCGGAGCCGGTCGGGGCCGGCGTGTTCCAGCAGGACGTGGGAGTACCAGCCGGTCGGGATCCGGTACCGGTCGCCCGCCCCGGCCGCCACGAGCCGCGTCACCTCGGGCGCGAGCCGGGAGAGGTCGACCCGGATCCCCGCGAGGGCGGTCTTCGCGTCCGTGGGGCGCCCGTACGGCGGGGCCGGGGGGTCGGTCAGGTCGCACTCGATGCCCGCGGCCGCGTAGGCCGCGAGGGTCTCCCCGTCGGCGCGCAGGCGGGCGATCCGCTCGCGCAGCCCCTCGGGGACCGTGAAGTGCGCGCCCAGCTCGGACGCGAACCGGGCGTCCCAGAACGGCCGGACCGCTTCCCAGTGCTCCCGGACGAAGCCCTGGCCCGTGTACGAGTTGCGCTTCTCGGCGGCGAGCAGCGGCTCGCAGTGCAGGCTGAGCCGCTGCGAGCCCTCGGTCATGAGGGGCGTGGTGACCGACAGGGCCGGGCCGTCCGGGCCGCCGTAGGAGGCGAGCACGACGCGCAGGTCGGTGGCGAGGGTGGTGCGGCCGCCCAGGTACCGGGGCAGGTGCCAGCGCAGCAGGTCGGGGGCGAAGTTGCGCAGGTCCTCGGCGAGCGCCTCGGCGACGGCGGAGCCGTGGCGGGCCTCCACCTCGGCCGGCTCGAAACGGACGTCCACGGCGGCGGCCGCGCAGGCGGCCCGCCAGTCACCGGCCAGGCGGTGCGCGGTGGCCTGCTCGATCATCCAGCGGGGCACGGCGTAGCGGCGGATCCGCTGCCATGCCGGTCCGTCCTCCCACGCGGAGCCGACGGGCTGTCCGGTGTTGTCGTCGCTCACCGGTACACGCTGCCGATCGCACGCAGGTCGGGGTGGGCGGCCCGGGCGGGGCGGAGCCGTTCGGTGAAGGAGCGCTTCACCCGGCGGGGCAGGCCGGGGCCGAGGCCGACGTACTCCAGGGGGCTGTCGGCGGGCACCGCGGCGAGCAGGCTCTTCGCGCCGCGTCCGGTGAGGCCGGTGTGGCGCAGCTCCAGACGGCGCAGCGGGCTGCCCGGGAGGGCGGCGGCCAGGGCGTACGCCCCTTCGTCGCCGGGGTCGTTGCCCGGGGCCCCGAGGCTGCGCTCGGACATGGTGCGGCCGAGGTCGAGGGCTTCGATGCCGTCGAGGGACGCGGCGAGGGAGCGCGCTCCGGCGGCGCCTATGCCGTTGCCGCCGAGCCCGAGGCGGACCGGGTGGCCGGCATCGTCCGCGGCGGAGGCGAGGGCGGCGGCGCCCTGGTCACCGAGGTGGTTGGCAGGGACGTACAGTTCGCGCACCCCGGCTTCCCGGATGAGGGCGGCGAGCAGCGGGGCCGCGTCGGGGCCGAGGCCGTTGCCGCCGAGGAAGAGCCGTTCCAGGGGCTGCCCGCGGTCCAGCAGGGCGTCGAGCAGGAGGCGTACTCCGTCGGCGCCGATCCCGGTGTTGACCAGGTCGAGGGTGCGCAGGGCGGAGTTGCGGCGCAGCAGAGCGGCCAGGGTCCGGGCGCCGTCCGCGTGGAGCGGGTTGCGCTTGAGCCAGAGGGCGCGGACGGTGGTGTCGTCGGCGAGCGCGCCGGCGAGGGCGTCCACACCGTCGGGGCCTATGCGGTTGCAGCCGAGGTAGAGGGTGTGCAGCCCGTGGCCGGCGGTGAGGGTCGCGGCCAGGGTGCGGGCGCCCGCGTCGCCGATGGCGTTGGTCCCGAGCAGCAGGTGGGTGGCATGGGCCGAGGCGGCCGCGGCCGGCAGCAGCCGGGCCGCTCCCTCCGGGCCGAGTCCCTGCTTGCAGAGGTCGGCGCGGCCGTCGGTGCGCAGGGTCCCGAGCGGGAAGGTCTCGTCGGTCTCGACGGGCCGGTCCGCGGCGAGCCGGGCGAGCAGCGGGCCGAGGCCGGCGGGGTCGGCCGGCGGCATGTCGGGGTGCTCGATCGCAGGGCAACGTACGGGTGTCGGCTGTGTCATCACCACTCCACCGGTTCCTTCGCCGGTGCCCGGCGTCCAACACGACTTGAGACGAGAACTGCACAAGTAGACGCAAGACCGGTCGGATTCGAACCGACGTCCTCCAGCTCGATGCGTGGGCGCGACGACCTCTGCGCTACGGCCTTGCTGTCGGGGATCATACCCGTCCCGCGGCCGAAATCCGATCATCAGTTTGAGCGGTGGACGCCCCGGAGGGGCGGGACGGCCGCGCGGGCGGGCCCGCCGGGATCAGACCCACGTCCAGTCGGCGTCGGTGACGGCGCCCAAATCGGCATCCGTGACGGTCGCGCGCGGGTGGTCCAGGGCGGCGAGGGCGGAACCGATGGGCGGGAAGACCGGCAGTCCGGCGGTCCTGCGGTAGTCGATCCACTCGATGACGCCCACCTCGTGGCCGCCGTCGGGGAGTTCGTCCAACTCCTGCACGGCCAGGCGCGCACGGACCTCCGGGGTGATGTGCAGACGGTAGATCAGGTGGAGCTTGCGCGGGGGAGGAGTGGGACCCGGGCGGCTGACGCGCTGGTCGACGACCCACAGGAGGTCACCGCCCTCGGCCCGGTCCACGTCGAGGCCGAGTTCCTCGGCGAGTTCGCGGCGCAGGGCGTGCCGGAAGTCCTCCCCGTCCTCGACGTTGCCCCCGGGCGGGGAGTAGTGGGTGGAGTCCGCGCGGTCGCGCCGGATGAGGGCGACCTCGTCGCCGCAGAAGACGAGGGCTCCGGTACGGACCTTGAGGCGGGAGAAGGGGGTGGCCGGTCGATCGGGCGGGTGCGTCATGAGGGCCAGTATCCCGGCCTGCCGCCCACGACCGCTTGCGCGCCACCTGCCTCCGGCCGGCGGCCGGTCGGGGCCGGTCCGGCGCGGACCGGGGCCGGTCCGGACTGCTGGGTGCGGCCCGGCCCGGCCCCGCCGGAACGGTCAGCCCCGGGCGCCCAGGTCCAGCCGGTCGAGCAGCCCGGAGGCGGTGAAGGCGGCGACCAGTTCGTCGCGTCCCTCGGTGAAGTGCCCCCAGCTGTCGTAGTGGACGGGAACCACCCTGCGCGCACCGAGGATCCCGGCGGCCTCCGCCGCCTGCGCGCTGTCGAGGACGAGCAGCCCGCCCCCGAAGAGCTGCGGGAAGCGCGGCGCCCCCGCGAACAGGATGGCGGTGTCCACCGGGCCGAACCGGTCGGCGATCTCCTTCACCAGGCCGAGCGAGGCGTTGTCGCCGCTGACGTAGACCGTCGGCAGGTCCTGCCCGGTGAGGACGAACCCGACGACCTGCCCGGTGAACGGCTCGACCTCGTCGCGCGTTCCGGGCCCGTGCAGGGCGGGCACGCCCGTGACCGTGACCGTGCCGCCGCCGGGGCGGTCCAGGTCGACCGTCTCCCAGTCGGCGAGCCCCCTGGCACCCCCGCCGAGGCGCCGGCCGCCCCCGGGGGTGGTCAGGGTCAGGGGGACGCCGGCGAGCAGTGCCCGGCCGGACTCGTCGAGGTTGTCGGGGTGTTCGTCGTGCGAGAGCAGGACCACGTCTATGCGGCCGAGGTCGGCCGGTGCGGCGGAGGCGGGCGCCGTCTTGGTCAGTCGCCGGCCGCTCGGCATGGGGTACTCGCGCGGCGCGTCGAAGGTGGGGTCGGTCAGGAACCGCAGGCCGCCGTACTCGAAGAGAGCGGTCGGGCCGCCGAGGACGCGGACGGGGAACTGCTCGACGGGCGTGCTGGTGTCAACCATCAGAACCTCACGGATGAGTGGTGGGCTATCCGTGATGATCATAGGGGGCTCTCACGGATGGACGCAATGGGTACCATGAGAACCATGAGTGAGATCCCGGCAGCCGCCTCCGTGCCACCGCCCGCGCCGGGGGCGGAGGACCACCTCGCCCTCGACTTCGTCAACAGCGCCGTAGCGCTGCCCAGCGGGCAGTTCACGGATGCGCTCGGCACGCCCGAGAGCGCGAACCGCTGGCTGACCGCACACGGCCTCGCGCCGGCCGACGCCGGGATCCGGGAGATGTGCGCGACGCAGCTGCGCTCGATGCGCGAGCACCTCAGGGCGCTGTTCGCCGCCCGTGCCGACGGGCTGCCCGCCCTGCCCGCGGCGCTCTCCGCGGTCAACGACGCGATGAGCAAGGCCCCCACGGCCGCCCTGCTGTACTGGGACGAGAAGAGCGGCCCCTACCGCGTGGCCCCGTGCCCGACCAACGCGATCCTCGACCGCGCCCTCGCGACCCTCGCCGCCGACGCGGCCGATCTCCTCACCGGCCCCGACGCCGAACGCCTCACCGCCTGCGGGTCGAGCCCCTGCAACCGCTACCTGCTGCGCAACGGCCGCCGCCACTGGTGTTCCACCCGCTGTGGCGACCGCGCCCGCGCCGCCCGCGCGTACGCCCGACGCGCCCAGCCGCAGACGGACTGACGGAAGCGGACCGGCGGAAGCGGACCGGCGGAGGCGGAAACGACGGACCCGTGTTCCGGGCGGTCATGCCGCCCGGAACACGGGTCCGGTGGGGTTCGCCGGGGTCCGGCCCTCAGCCGGTCGCCGCCGACAGCAGGACGTCGACGAGCCGGTCCGCGGCGTCCGGCCTTCCGTACGCCCGGGCCCGCTCCGCCATCGCCGTCCGCAGGGCCGGGTCGGTCAGCAGCGGGCCGACCGCGCCCTGCAGGCTCTGCGGGGTGACCTCGCCGAGCAGCGCGACCGCCGCTCCCGCGTCCGCGAGGTGCTGGGCGTTGTGCGCCTGCTCGTTCCCGGCCGACGTGGCGAGCGGCACGAACACAGCGGGCTTGCCCAGCGCGGTCAGCTCGGCCAGGGTGCCGGCGCCGCTGCGGGACACCACGACGTCCGCCAGTGCCAGGACGTCCGGCAGCTCCGCCCCGACGAACCCGGTCAGGTGGTACCGGGAGGCGAGGACCGGGTCGAGCGCCGAGGCGGCGGCGCGCAGCTCGTCCACGTTCGCGGGGCCGCACTGGTGGATCACGTTCGCGTGGGCCAGCAGCCACGGCAGCACGTCGCGCACCACGCCGTTGATCTGCTGGGCGCCCTGCGCCCCGCCGGTCACGTAGACCGTGGGCAGACGCCGGTCGAAACCGGTGAGGTCCAACGCGTGCAGGGCCTTCTCGGCGTGGCCGGTGAGGACCTCGGGCCGGACCGGGTTGCCGGTGACGACCGCACGGTCGCGGACCTCGGCGGGCAGCAGCGGCAGCGAGGACTCCGAGGACACCGCGATCCGCGTGGCCGAACCGGCCAGCTTGCGGTTGGCCAGCCCCAGCCGGACGGTCTGCTCGTGCAGGACCAGCGGGCGCCGGCACAGGCGCGCGGCCAGACCGGCGGGCACCGCCACGTACCCGCCCGTCGCGAGGACGACGTCCGGCTGGAACTCCGAGACGATGGCCCGGGCCTGGGCCACCCCGAGCGGCACCTTCGCCATGTCCTTCACGTTCGCCGCCGACAGCATCTTGAGCGGGTTCGCCGAACGGCGGATCTTCCCCGTGGCGACCGTCTTGAAGGCGATGCCCTCCGCCGGGGCGACGCGTGCCTCCAGGCCGTCGGCGGTCCCGATCCACAGGACGTCGAGCGTGCCGCCCGCGGCTGCGAGGCGGCCCTGCAGCGTACGGATCGCGGTGAGGGCCGGGTAGGTGTGGCCACCCGTCCCTCCACCCGTGACGAGCAGCCGGAACGAATGCGGGAGCGCGGAGGAAGTGTTCATTCCGTGCACCCTACTTCCTGTTCCCGGCCACCCGTCGGTCAGGCGCCGCCGGTCAGGAGTCCCCGGTCAGGCGCCCGTCGGGCGGACCGCCTTCGTCAGGGCGGCGCGCAGGGTGTCCGCGTCCGCGACCGCCCCCGGGTCGGCCGGGTCGATGCCCGGTCCGTCGGTGACGGTCATGTACGGGAGGGCGTAGGCGGGGGTGTCCCGCTGGAAGCGCCAGCTGTCGGCCAGGGTTCCCGCGTCCACCGGCTCGAAGCCCAGCAGGTCGACGAGGGCGGCCGCGGACTGCTTCGCCGCCGGGTCATCGCCCGCGAGCAGCAGCCCCGAGCGGTCGGCCGCCCCCGCCGGGCGGGCGAGGCCGGCCAGGTGCTTGAAGAAGATGTTGTTGAACACCTTGACCACGTGGGCCCCGGCCAGGTGCTCCTGGACCAGCTCGCTCGTGGTGCTCTCCTCCGCCTCCAGGGCCGGGAGGACCCCGTCGCGCTCCGGGTAGTAGTTCATCGTGTCGAGTACGACCTTGCCGGCGAGCGCGGCCGCCGGAAGGTCCCGGTACTTCCCCAGCGGGATGGTCACCACCACCCAGTCGCCCGCGGCCGCCGCCTCCGCGGGGGTGGCCGCCCGGGCCCGCGGCCCGAGCTCGGAGACCAGGCCGCTCAGCGACTCCGGTCCCCGGGAATTGCTCAGCACCACGTCGAGCCCGGCGTCCACGGCCAGCCGCGCGAGGGTGCCACCGATGTTTCCGCTGCCGATCAGTCCAAGGGTTGCCATACCCCCCTCAACGCGCCCGGGCCCGCGGCTGTTCCGCCCCCCGGGGGCCGGCCGCTGCGCACGCCGTACTCCATGAAGTCGGCCCTCCGGCAGTCGGGTTGAGCTCGAACAGGGGTATGGGAAAGGCCGCGGGGGTCCCGTAGCGTCTGCGGCGCGCATGCTCATCACCACGACCTCGGGGGCGGACCATGGAACGGAGCGGGCGCGGACTGGCGGGCCTGGTGCTCGCGGCACTCCTGGCGGTGACCGGGCTCGCCGCCCCGGCCTCCGCTGCGGCCGGGGCCGCGGCGGCGGGGGCCGCGACGACGGGGGCCGGCGACGAGGGCGCCGCCCCGTCGAGGCCCTCGTACCGCGCGGACCTGCGCGCCGACGCCACCGGCGACCGGTGGACCGGCCGCGAGACGGTCACCTTCGGGAACCGTTCCGCCGAGCCGCTGCGCGAGGTCCACGTCCGCCTCTGGGGCGACGGCACCGACGGCTGCGGCACCCCGCGGCAACCCTCCCCGGTCCGGATCGACCGGGTGACCGGAGGCACCCCGCAGGCCCCGTCCGTCGGATGCACCGCGGTACGGATCGCGCTGCCCGCCCCGCTGCCGCCCGGCGGCCGGGCCACCGTCGGCTTCGACGTCTCGATCACCGTCCCGGAGCGGCTGCACCGCTTCGGACGGGACGGCGCCCACCGCTACCTCGGCAACGCGCTGCCGGTGCTGGCCGTCCGCGACGCGCGGGGCTGGCACCTGGACCCCCACGTCGACCGGGGCGAGAGCTACTACACCCTGGCCTCCGACTTCGGCGTGACCCTCGACCACCCGGCCGGGCTGAGGGTCCCGGCGACCGGTACCACCACCACCCGGCCGGGCGCCCCCGGCCGCAGCGTCACCACCAGCACCGCGCGCCAGGTACGGGACTTCGCGTGGGCGGCCGGCCCGTTCCGCGGCGGCGCGGCCACGTCTCCGGGCGGCGTCACCGTGCGCGCGTACTGGACGGACGGCACTCCGGACGCGTGGGTGGGCACCGCCCGCGCCGAGGCGCTCCGAGCCGTCGACGCCCTGGGGAAGCGCTTCGGCCGCTACCCCTACGGCGAGGTCGACGTGGTCCTCAGCGACCGCTTCGCACCCATCGGCAGCATGGAGTTCCCCGGCCTGGTCCTGGTCTGGGCCGACGAGCAGGGCGGCGCCGTCGTCCACGAGCTGGCCCACCAGTGGTGGTACGGGATCGTCGGCAATGACGAGTACGCCTCGCCGTGGCTGGACGAGGCCTTCGCCGTGTACTCCGGCGACCTGCTCGCGGGGGACGCCGGCGCGTACTGCGCGGAGGTCGTCAACTGGGAGAACGACACCCAGGCCGTCACCAACTCGATGGGCTACTGGAACGCCTACGGCCCAGGCTGGAGCCGCTTCGTCTACGCCTACGGCGCGTGCGTGCTGCACGACCTGGAGAGGGTGCTGGGCTCCCCGGCGATGGCCGGCATGCTGCGGCGCTATGTGCGCGACCACTGGTACGGGGTCTCCACGACCGAGGCCTTCCAGCGCGCCGCGCAGGCGGTGACGACCACGGACCTCACCTCGTTCTGGCGCGAGCACCGGGTCCGCACGGCGACGGCCTCATGAGGCGCGGCGGCGCATTCTAGGGTGCGGACGATCGTTTTCCGCCGATTACCCGTTCTTCACCGCCCTCCTGACGCGCAGTGGGTAGCGTCTGCGGTCATCACCTGGCGGGAGCTTCTGAACTCCGCCGGGGCCGTCGAGAGTCGAGGGAGCGAGTACTGATGGTGAGCGTGGAGACGTCTCTGAAGGAGGCGATGACCTCGATCGAGGGGACCGTGGGGGTCGCGCTGGTCGACTACACGAGCGGTATGGCACTGGGAACACTGGGCGGGGGCAAGGACCTCGACCTGGAAGTGGCCGCGGCCGGCAACACCGACGTGATCCGGGCGAAGACCCGCACGATGGAGATGCTGGGCCTCAAGGAGGACATCGAGGACGTACTCATCACCCTCGGCGCCCAGTACCACCTCATCCGGCTGATCAAGGGCCGAGGGGGCAACGGCCTGTTCCTGTACCTGGTCCTGGACAAGGCCAGGGCGAACCTGGCCATGGCGCGGCACCAGCTCAAGCGCATCGAGGCGGAGCTGGAGCTCTAACCGTTCGTCCCGCATCCCGGCTTCGCACGCCCACGAGTTGAAAGAATCTTCAACTCGGCACATCTGAAAGTGATCAGCCGCGAGTGGGCCGGGGCCGGGAAGCGGGAGGATGGCTTTGAGCTGGACGTCGCCGGTCCGCCAGGACCGGCCGCTGGACCATGGATTGGTCGAACCCGGGTGGGAGTGTTGTCGCATGCAGGTGCCGCTGTACCAGGCCAAGGCGGAGTTCTTCCGCATGCTCGGACATCCCGTGCGGATCCGCGTACTGGAACTGCTGCAGAACGGCCCTGTTCCGGTGCGCGAACTGCTGAACGAGATCGAGATCGAACCGTCCAACCTCTCCCAACAGCTCGCGGTACTGCGCCGGTCCGGCATCGTGGTCTCCATCCGCGACGGATCCACGGTCAGTTACGCGCTGGCCGGCGGTGACGTGGCGGAATTGCTGCGGGCCGCGCGGCGCATCCTCACCGAGCTGCTGGCAGGGCAGAGCGAACTCCTCGCCGAACTCCGCCACGCGGACACCTCGGTGCACACGGGGCCGCCCACGCTGTGACGCGTGGACGACGACGTGATCAGAGGGGGATGACAGGCCGGGTGGAGAAGGAGTCGTACAGACCTTCGCCCTCCGGCCCGTACACGAACTCGGCGGCGAACGGGTTGCGGTTGGCCGTCGCCAGCGGCAGCCACCCCAGCAGGTTGCCGTAGCCGCCGCACACCGATTCGCCGCCGTCGCCGCCGTGCACCGCGGTGACGTCGCTCGTCAGCTCCGAGCGGTAGGTGTCGTAGGCGATGTGCAGACCCAGGGCGTTCAGGCCGTGGTGCGGTCCGGCGGGATCGCCGTAGGGGATCCGGTCGAGCGGGCAGTCACCGCCCCATCGGAAAAGGGTGCTCGCACCGGCCCCGCAGGCGTGCTCCCATTCATCGGAACTCGGCATCCGCAGCCCGCGCGCCGCGAGCACGGCCGGCATGTCCGCGGGGGGCTCGGACAGGTTCTCGTCCTCCACCGCCATGAGCACCGTCCCCAGGGTGACGCGCCGGCGCGGGCTCAGCACGTGCGCGAGGTACTCCCGCAGATCGAGGCCGTACCCGTAGCCCTCCTCCTGGCTCTCCTGGTAGTCGGCGGCCTGCTCGGGCGTCGGCCGCCAGGAGTCGGGGTCGAACCCCAGCACGACGGAGCCGCCCGGCACGAGCGCGAATTCCCGGGCGTCCCGCTCGATCCGGGCACGGTGCATCCGCGCACCGAGATGCTCGACCGCCTCGACGGCGACGAGGCGGCCGCCCGCCGCGTCGGCGGCCTGCTGCGCGACACGGCGGGCGGTGGCCGCGTCGAACGACTGCCACTGGTCGAAGGTGAGGCCGGAGAGAGACATGCGCCGCAGTCTTCCACGAGGGACCGACAACTCCCGCTCCGGGGGCGTCCGGCCCGTTACTCGCCGACGGCCCCGTCGATCGCCTCGCGCAGCAGATCGGCGTGCCCGTTGTGCCGTGCGTACTCCTCGATCATGTGGGTGAGGACGTAGCGGAGCGAGATCTCCTCGCCGCGGAACCCGACGGTGTCGTCGAGCGAACCGACGGAGGCGACCACGGCGCGGGCTCGGGCGCACTCCTCGCGCCACACCTCGAACGCCTCGGCGACATCGGCGTCCTCGACGTCGAACTCGGCGAAGGTGCCGTCGGCCTCGCCGGGCCAGGGCACCTTGACGTCCTCGGCGTTCACGACGAGACGGAACCAGCTCCGCTCGACCGATGCCGCGTGCCGCACCAGGCCGAGGAGCGTGAGCCCCGAGGTCGGGACCGCCCTCCGCTTCAGCTGTTCGCCGGTCAGCCCGGCGCACTTCATGGCGAGGGTCGCCCGCTGGTAGTCGAGGAAGGAGGTGAGCGACGCACGGTCACCGGCCACCTTCGAGGGGTGTATGCGCTGATCATCGTTCATCGGACGATGATGACAAAGGCGCCTCCCACCGGGCCGCACCGGCCCTGCGGCGGCCCGGTGGGGTCCGCTACGACGTCGTCCGGTACGAGGCCGCCGGTGCGGCCAGCCGCGCGCCGAGACGGCAGCGCAGCTCCTCGGCGGCCTCGCGGACCTCCTCGGAGCGGGTCTCGTCCCCGAGGATGCCGAGCAGCACCATGACGGCCCGCGCCTCGTCCTCGCTGATCAGCTTCAGCCGCCCGTCGGTGGGCCGGTCGAGGAGCACGTCGAGAAGGTCTTCGTCCCTGTCCATATGGGGAACAACGCCGCGTCGGGCGGCGCGTCACCCGTGGGCCGAGACCCCGGCCGGCGAGTCGGCCGGCGATGTCGGCCGCGCCCCGGCCGTCGTCACTGACCCGCGGTGAGCGCCCCCGCGCGCAGGAACTCCAGCCGACGCCGGACGGCCTCCGTGGCTCCGGGCCGCCGTCCCGGGACGCGGCCCCGCAAGGAGACCAGGCGCGGCCCGAGTTCCCGGGCGCGTCGCGGGTCCTGGAGCTGCTGCCACTGGTGGTGCGCCCGGTCCACGGCCGCCTGCACCCCCGGGCTGTCCGGGGACTCGTGGCGGGCCAGGCGGGCATCGGCGGCCGCCATCCACAGCTCGCAGCTGCCTCCCGCGTCGTCGGCGACGTGGGCCAGATCGGCCCGGACCTCCAGCCAGTGGACGGCCTCGACGGACCCCGCGCCGCTGGTCCGCACGGCCCAGCGCTCCCACTGCGCCGCGAGCGCCGCTGCCTCGCCGTGGCGCCCGGCGTGCGCGATGGCGAGGATCGCGGGCAGCGGATCCCCGGCCGCCGTCGCCGGAGCCGGAGCCGGAGCCGCAGCCGCAGCGGGAGCCGGAGCCGCAGCCGTAGCCGGTGGCGTGTGCGCCGGCGCGGAGTCCACGGCGAGGAGGAGCGCCCCGTCGTGGCCGGCCTGGGCGGCGGCCCTGGCGTGGAGCTCGTCCGGCGGCGGGTTCAGTCCGCTGCGCCAGATGGTGGCGACGGCCTGGAGGTACGACGGTTCCGCGGGGGGCCGGTTGCGGGCCGGCGGCGGTGTCACCCGGCCGTGGAGCCGTATCCCGGGTCCGAGCGTGAGACCGTACGCGGCGATCTCCTGCCAGGCCTCGGGGGCGGCGACCAGGTCGACCAGGACCCTCGTCGAGTCGGGGCGCCGCGGCTTCAGTTCGCCGACCAGCCAGTCCCACGGCAGCCCCGAGTACCGCAGGGTCGCGGGAGTGGACCGGGCCAGGGCCAGGTGCAGCCGGTGCTGCCGCGCGTCGAGCTGGAGCTGCCCGGTGATGAGGAGACTGAGCGGCCCCGGGGCCGCGGCGGCCGCGCGCACGCGGGTGAGCACCGTCTGCTGGTCCATCGGGTCGGCGAGCTCGACGATCGTGCCGGCCGGGGTTCCGGTGAGGGTGCTGGGTGGGACGGCCGCGAGGGTGGGCAGGACGCCGGTGGCGTTGATGAGCCGGCTCCTGCCCGTCGGCGCGGCCGCGAGGAGCAGTGCGGTCCCCGCCGTGTTCTCGCCTTTGATCACATGAGCACCGTACGCTCTCCCGGCCCCGGCGTGCCCCCGCCCGGAAAACGGACCGTGACGAGGAGACCGCCGGCGGGCCGGGGGAGGAGTTCCAGGGTTCCGTCATGGGCCCGGACGATGCTCTGCACGAGGGCGAGGCCGAGGCCGACGCCGGCGTGCTCGTCGGTGCGCACGCGTTCCGTTCCGCGCTGGAACGGCTCGGTGAGCGTCGGCACCAGTTCCGGTGGCACCGCGTGCCCGGTGTTCTCGACCCGCAGCACGCACGTGCCCTGCCGGGCCTCGGTGCGGACCGTCACGGCGCCGCCGGCGGGGAGGTTGTGGACGATCGCGTTCTGGACGAGGTTCGTCACCATCCGCAGCAGGAGCTCGGCGGAGCCCCTGGTCCATGCCGGTCCGCCGGTGACGTCGAGCGCGACGCCGCGCCGTTCGGCGAGCGGGAGCAGGGATTCCGCCGCTTCCTCGGCGACGAGGGAGAGGTCGACGGGCTCACGGGCGAAGGCGCCGCGGTCGCTGCGGCTGAGGACCAGGAGGGCCTCGGTGAGGCCGATCGCGCGCGCGTTGACGCTCTGCAGGCGTTCGAGGACCTCGTCCCGGTCACGCGTGGGGTCCTTGCGGGCCACGTCGAGCAGCGTCTGCGTGATGGCCAGCGGGGTGCGCAGTTCGTGGGAGGCGTTCGCGGCGAACCTCCGCTGCTCGGCGACGTGCGACTCCAGCCGGCCGAGCATGGTGTCGAACGCGTCGGCGAGCTCACGGAACTCGTCCTGCCGCCCTTCCATGCGGATCCGGTGGGACAGCGACCCCTCCCCGGCCGTCCGCGCCGCGGCCGTGATCCGGGTGAGCGGCGCGAGCATCCGCCCTGCGAGGATCCAGCCCCCGACGAGGCCGAACACGAGCAGGAAGGCCATCGCCACGGCCGCGGCGGGCGCGAACATGTGCACCAGGAGGTAGCGGTTGGGCGAGATCCCCAGCAGCCCCTGGGAGTTGTCGGGTACGTAGCGCAGCAGGAACGCCCACACCACGGCCAGCAGCAGGGCCCCGGCGACGGCGAGGAATCCGGCGTAGCTGAGGGTGAGCTTCAGCCGGGCACTGAGCCCCGGGCGTCTACGCATCCGAATCACGGGCGGGGGTGGCGGCGCCGTCGGGTCCCGTGCCGATGCGGTAGCCGACGCCCGGCACCGTGACGATGACCCATGGCTCGCCGAGCCGTTTGCGCAGGGCGGAGACGGTGATGCGGACGGCGTTGGTGAAGGGGTCGGCGTTCGAGTCCCAGGCCCGTTCCAGCAGCTCCTCGGAGCTGACGACGCCGCCCTCCGCGGCGACCAGTACTTCGAGTACCGCGAACTGCTTGCGGGTCAGCGCGACATGGCGTCCGTCGCGGAAGACCTCCCGGCGGAAGGGGTCGAGCCGCAGGCCCGCGAGCTCACGGACCGGCGGCCGGGCGTGGGCGCGCCTGCGGTCGAGCGCCCGCAGCCGCAGGACGAGCTCCCGCAGTTCGAACGGCTTGGTGAGGTAGTCGTCCGCACCGAGCTCGAACCCGGACGCCTTGTCGTCGATCCGGTCGGCGGCGGTGAGCATGAGGATCGGCATGCCGCTGCCCGAGGCGACGATGCGCCGGGCGACCTCGTCGCCGGAGGGGCCGGGGATGTCGCGGTCGAGCACGGCGAGGTCGTAGGAGTTGACCCTCAGCATCTCCAGGGCGGAGTCGCCGTCGCCGGCGATGTCGGCGGCGATCGCCTCCAGCCGCAGACCGTCACGGACGGCCTCCGCCAGGTACGGCTCGTCCTCCACGATCAGTACGCGCATGTCCGAAGCCTAAGCAGCACCGCGTATCGGCGGCGTATCCGACGCCGCTCAGCCCGCCGGCTCCAGTGCCGGATCCTGCGCGGGACGAGCACCGTCCGACGGCGCGGACGCCGTGGTGCGCCACCAGGCGCGCGAGGCCCACCCGGCCAGCACCGCCCCGACGGCGTTGACCAGTACGTCGTCCACGGAGGACACCCGGTCCAGCCGCAGGACGTACTGCGCGGCCTCGACCAGGACCGAGCAGCCCGCCCCGAGCGCCAGGATCCGCGGCAGCGACGCGAGCGCCGCGAACCGCATCGGGGCGAAGAACCCCAGCGACGCGAAGACCAGCAGGTTCCCGACGATCCCGAGCGGCCCCATCGTGGCCAGGTCCCGCAGCGGCACCATGCTCACCCGGCCGGGGACGACGCCGGCACCGGCGCCGGGCATCATGGTCAGCCAGACGAACGGCACCGTCCCGTGGACCATTCCCACCTCGGCGAGCGACATCCGCCACGCCCCCGCGACACCGGCGGCGCGCCGCCGCCGCGCCAGGAGCCAGGCCACCAGCACGGCCGGCGGCAGTGCGACCAGCGTCATCAGCACCACACCGTTGAACGTGTCGAAGCAGCCGTGCCACCGCCCGGCCATGCACATGGGAGCGGACATCATGAGCGGCCGCCGCATGACGACCAGGAGACCCGCCAAGCCGAGGATCGCCACGGCGAGGAACACGATCCGGCGCGTGCGGCGGGGCGGGGCTGACGGAGATGCGCTGTGGTCCATGCACCCATGGGAACCGGAGGGCCGTTGCGGTGGCGTATGCGATTTTCCATACACCCGCGATACACCGGCCGGACGTACGCAATCATGATCGAATGGACACTCGATTCCTCGGCATCCCGCAGCTCGCCGAAGCCCCGTCGTCCGCGGCGGTCGTGGTCGACGTCATGCGCGCTTTCACGGTGGCCGCCTGGCTCTTCGCCCGGGGAGCCGAGAAGATCGTGCTCGCCGGCTCGCTGGACGAGGCCCGCGAGCTCACGGCACGCCACCCGGAATGGGTGGCGCTCAAGGACGGTCCGCCCGCGCCCGGGTTCGAGCTGGTCAACTCGCCCGGCCTGCTGCGCTCCGTCGACCTCGGCGGCCGGACCGTGGTGCAGAAGACCACGGCCGGGACGGTCGGCGCCCTCGCGGTCAAGGACGCCCCGCTGGTGCTGTGCGCCGGCTTCGTGGTGGCGGAGGCCACGGCCCGGTTCCTGCGTACCCGCGCCTGCGAGAGCGTCACGTTCGTGGTCACCGGCGAGGACGGGCGGGCCGAAGAGGACCTGGCGTGCGCCCAGTACATCGCGGGGAGGGCCACCGGGGCCGGGACGGACGCGGCCGGGTACCTCCGCCGCGCGGCGCGGTCGCGTGCCGCCGCCGAGCTGGCGCGGGGGCTGCGCGAAGGGGCCCACCCCGACGACGTCGCGCTCTGCCTCGAGCTCGACAGGTTCCCCTTCGCCATGGTCGCGGCCGTGGAGGACTCCCTGATGGTCCTGCGCCCGTACGCCGTACCCCCGGCCGGCTGACTCCCGGTCTCCGGACCAGCGGCGCCGACCCGGACACCGGCAAGGGCGTGACGGCCGTCGTCGAGCGCTTCCCGGAATCCGGCCGACCCGGAATCTCCACCCCCGGCACGGAATATTCGTACGCGTGAGCCGATCCGGTTCCCCTGTCGGATTTTCCGGCGGGGCAGAAGTGACGATCCGGCATTTCGCGCCCGCCGCGCGCCCGCCGCTGCGATGCTTCCGCCGTCATCACCGGGCCGCCGCTCCGCGAGCGGTCCTCGATACCGGCTCCGAGGGGGAGACTTCGATGTCATCGATCGCCGTGTCACGCGGGCCGAGACCCTGGTGGCGGAGCCGCCTGCTGGCCGTGGCCGCGTCGTCCGCGCTGGCCGCGGGCGGCCTGACGGTCCTGGCGGAACCGGCGGCGGCCGAAGGGGTGTGCGCCGCACCGGTCGTGGCGGACGGCGTCACCACGATCACCTGCACGGCGGGCGGCTCCGGAAGCCTCACCGTGCCCGACGACGTCTCCAGTGCCGTGGTCACCCTCGACGGCGCGGGCGGCGGCAGCGCCTACGACGGCACACCGGGCGGCAAGGGCGCCCACCTCGTGGCGACCGTCCCCGCGACGCCCGGGCAGACGTTCGACGTCACCGTCGGAAAGCGTGGGGCCAACGCGGCCGCGAACACGCAGTTCGGCGCCCCCGGGTCCGGCGGCGCCCTCGTCGCGGTCACGACGGCCGCCAACGCCCCCCTGCTGACAGCCGGTTCGGGCGGCGGGGCGGGCGGACCGGGCATCGGCTCCCCGGCTTACCCGGGAGCGCCCGGCGGCGACAGCGGCAGCGCGGGGGCCGACGGCAACGGCCAGGTCCCCGACGCCCAGGGCGGCACGGGCGGAGGCCCGGGCACCGACACCGCCGGCGGGACGGCGGGGACCGGGGGTTTCGGCACGGACAACGAGGGCGCGAACGGCTCCCCGGGCTCCTACCCCAACGGCCCAGGCGGCTCAGCCGCGCAAGGGGTCTTCAGCCCGACCGGCGCCGGCGGGCGCGGCGGCGCCGGGTACGGCGGCGGAGGCCGGGGAGGCGCCGGCGGCCGGTACGGCACCACCGGCGGCGGGGGCGGTGGCGGAGGCGGCGGATCCAGCCTGGTCTCCGGCACGGTCCCCGGCTCACCGGTCACGCTGACCAACGGCGCCAACGCCGGAGACGGCCGCATCGTGTTCGCGTTCCACCGGGACGCTCCCACGGTCACCGGCGTCAGCCCCGCCACCGGACCCGCCGCGGGCGGCACCGCGGTGACGGTCACCGGCACGAACCTGGCGGGCGCCGGCATCACCTTCGGCGCGGGCAACCCCGCCACCGGAGTCACCTGCACCCCCGTCTCGTGCACCGCCACCGCACCGGCCGGCACCGGCACGGTGGACGTACAGGCCACCACCTCCGGCGGCACCAGCGCACCGTCCGCCGCCGACCGCTTCACCTACGTCCCCGTACCCGTGGTGACCTCGCTCAGCCCGTCCACGGGCACGACGGACGGCGGTACCGCTGTCACGGTGGGCGGCACCGGCCTCAGCGGCGCCACCTCGCTCACCTTCGGCCCCGGCAACCCGGCCGGCGCCCTGTCCTGCACCGCCACCGCGTGCACGGCCACGGCCCCCGCGCACGCCGCGGGCCCCGTCGACGTACAGGTCACCACGCCCGGCGGCACCAGCGCCGTGGCCGCCGCGGGCCGGTACACGTACCAGGTCCCGCCCGCCGACATCGACGTGGACCTGACCGCGCAGCCCGGCGCGAGCCTCCTCGTCCCGTACCTCACCTACACGCTCACGGCCCGGAACGCCGGCCCGGGTACGGTCACTTCGGCCACGCTCACGGCGACCCTGCCGCCCGGCTCGTCCGCCGGATCCCTTTCTCCGGGGTGCACCGCCCTGGGGGCCACCGTGACCTGCGTCTACGGCACGATCGCCGCCGGCTCCGCCCCGGCCAGGACGTTCCGCGTACCGCTCAGCCTGCTCTCGCTGGGCCGCGTCTCGGTCACCGCCACACGGACGGCGTCCGCCCCGACCGACCCCGACACGCTCAACGACAGCGCGACGGCCTCCTGCACGGTCGTCTCGGTCCTCCTGGCCACCTGTCCCTGATCCCCGGACGGCACCCGGCCCCGCACACCCCCGCCGCCTCGCGAGCCCACCGGCTCGCGGGGCCGCGGCCGTTGCGGGCCGGGACCGGGCCTTGACTTCCCCGGGCCGCCGCCCGACCCTCGGGCGCGCATCCCCGGCCGTTCCGTCGGGGGCCACGGCTCGGAGGACGACGTATGGGGCGACGTATGGGACAGCTCGACGGCAAGGTCGCGGTCGTCACGGGAGGTTCGTCCGGCATCGGCCTGGCGATCGCCACCCGCTTCGTCCAGGAGGGCGCCCGGGTCTTCCTCACCGGCCGGCGGAAGGCCGAACTCGCCCGGGCCGCCGCCGCGCTGGGCGGCTCGGCGACCGCCGTCCCGGGGGACGTGACCCGCGAGGCCGACCTGCTCCGCCTCCGCACGGCGGTGGAGGAGACCGGCAGCCCTCTCGACATCCTCGTGGTCAACGCCGGGGGCGGCCGGCCCGCCGGACTCGCCGATCTCACCCGGGACCAGTTCGACCGGACCACGGACCTCAACTTCAAGGCGGCCTTCTTCACCGTGCAGCGGGCACTGCCCCTCTTCGAGGACGGCGGGTCGATCATCCTGCTCGGCTCGGCGTCCGGCTCCGGCGGCTCCAGGAGCTTCGGCGTCTACGCCGCGACGAAGGCCGCCGTCCGCTCGATGGCCCGCAGCATGGCCCTGGAACTGGCCGGCCGCGGGATCCGTGTCAACACGCTCAGCCCCGGCCCGATCGCCACCCCGTCCCTGGTTCAGGCCCCCGCCGAGGTCATCGAGGAGGCGACGGCCCGCGTCCCCCTCGGCCGCCCCGGCCGCCCCGAGGAGGTCGCCGCGGCCGCGCTGTTCCTCGCCTCGGACGAAAGCAGTTACGTCACCGGGATCGAACTCTTCGTGGACGGCGGGGCGCGCCAGGTCTGAGGGGGCCTCAGCGGCTCGCCCGTCCGGCCCCGGACGGGCGGTTGCGGCCTCTCCCGGAGAAAGGATGCGGCGGGATCACATGGTCAGATGCCCGAAAACGCCGGCGACCAGGACTCCGGCGCCGAAGACGAGGAAGCTGACCACCGCCATGACGGCGAGCCGGCGGCGGCCGACCCCCGCCTGCATCGTGTGGTGGTCGTGCCCTCCGGCATCCCCGGAGTCCGGCCCGCCGGAGAGGGCCCCGCCGGAGAGGGCCCCGCCGGAGAGGGCTGCGCCGGCGAGGGCCGTGCTCGCGGCCAGCGGCACCGGCTCCGCATCACGGACGGTCACCATGCCGTGCTTGAGCCCCTGGTCAACCAGCCACCAGTTCATGGGCAGCGCCACCAGGAAACCGGCGCACAGGGCGATGGACATGATGAACCAGAAGGTGGGACCTGTAGGAGCGGGGTGGGGCACGGTGTTGGTCATCCAGGGGTTCATGACCGCCGTCATGCCGCCCATGACCGCGTTCATGGACAGCAGCTCCGCCATGAACGTCTTCTTCAGTGACGCGCGGTAGCCGCCGAACATGCTCTTCATGAAGAGGGCCTGGAAGACCGTCCAGCCGAACAGGAAGCCCAGCGCGTACTCGCACAGCAGCTCCGCCCACGGCTGGAGCCCCAGGTTGTAGGTGATCACCGCTGCCACGAGGATGCCGACGCCGTCACCGGCCACGCAGTGCATGGTGGAGCCGACGACCTGCCGCCACTTGGCCGCCACGTACTGCTCGTGCGTGCCGGGCAGCGGCTCACGGCAGCTCACCGCGTACATCAGGGCGCCGAAGAGGCTGCTGAAAGCGGTGATGATGACGAAGCCCCACTTCATCACCGCCGCTTCCGGCGTCCTGCGGATGTCGACGGCGACGAACGCCACCGCCACGGCCACTTGAAGGAACCACAGCAGCATCACGCCTTCGAGCAGCACGGATGCCTCCTGTCGGTCACTGCCGACAGCCTGTCAGGCCTGCCGGCGGCCGGCCACTCGGAGTCCGGCGACCGTGGCGGTGCCTCCCACGCGGACCCGCACGCCCGACGGCCCGGGACGCGCCGTGGCGGTGACGGTGGCGGGACTGCCGACCGCGTCGCCCATGTCGACGGCGATGCGCGTGATGCCCCGCCCCGCCAGACGGGCGGCCAGGCAGGCGGTGCTGTTCGCGTTGGCGATGTCCTCCGGGACCCCGATCGACGGCGCGAACATCCGGGCCGCCAGCTCACCCGTCGGCGAGGGCGGCGAGTGGACGTACGCACCCAGCAGCCCCAGCCGGTCGCAGGCGTCCCGCAACCCGTCGAGGTCCGGGTCCAGGGCGGCGAGCGCGGCGCGGCTCGCGACGGGCACGAGCAGCCGCTCCCGCCCCACCCCGGCCACCCGTACCTGCGAGGCGGCGGCCTCCGCGGCGGCACCGAGCGCGGGAAGCGCCAGGCCCAGCTCGGCGGCGGTCGGGGACCGAAGAGCGACGGGGCCGGGGTCGAAGCCCGCGGAGAAGTGCGCCCCGTTCCGCCGCACCGCCCAGCCGTCGAACACGCGTGTGGAGGTCCGGAGGGTGACCCGGTACTCGGCCCCGGCCCCGGCCCCGTCCCCCGCCCGGGAGGCGAGGAAGGCCAGCGCGGCGACCGTACCGTGTCCGCAGGCGGGCAGCTCGCCCTCGGAGGTGAAGAAGCGGACGCGGACTCCGGGCGGCTCGGCCGTGCCCGGGCCCGGCACACGGAGGAAGACGGCGTGCGAGGTCCCGCTTTCCAGGGGCACGCGCCGGCGGTCCTCGTCGCCCAGCCGTTCGTCGTCGGCCACCACCGCCGTGGGGCTGCCGCCGGCGCCTCCGCGCAGACAGGCGTGGACGACCGCGGTCGTATCGGGCACGTCCATGTCGATGGGATTCCTCTCCGCCCGTCGCCGACGCCGGGGTGTCCGCCGGGCCGGAACGTCTCCTGGGCAAGTGCGCCCCGGACGCGGTCTGCCGCCCGGCAGCCCCCGGCAGGGGTGCCGCGCGGTCCTCGTCCACCTCCCCGCCACGGCGGGACCGAACCGGCGAAGTGTACGTCGCAGCACCGCTGTTCGGGGAGGAGCACCTCGAAGGGCCCCTCGCCCCGCCGGACCCGCCCCAGGGCCCGGAAGTACCCGAAGCGTCGACTCCCGGGGCGAGTAGCACGAGCACCCCCGCCTCCTGACCCGGCGCGGCGCCGAAGGCGTGGACGGTACCCGGCGGGACCACCACGAGGCCGCCCGCACCCACGGTCCCCACCCGGTCACCGCCGGGGCCGTCGGGGCCGCCCCTGTCGCGTGTGCGGTCCGCGTCGTCCCCGCCGGACAGGCGGAACCGGGCGGTGCCCGCCACGACGTGGAACACCTCCGTCGACCGGGCGTGGTGGAGCGGGCCCGCACCATCGGCCCCGGCGGCCGGCTTCAGCAGATCGGCGCCCACCGCGCCACCGGTGTCGGCGGCGTCGGCGAGCAGCCGGATCCCGGCTCCCCCGGGCAGTGCCATGTGCTCGGCCGGGAACAACCCGTCGGCCGGCGCCGGTTGAGGATCACGGCCATCTCGGACCGAGGTGGCCGGCGGGGGAGACGCCGTCGTACCGGGGGAGCACGAGCGTGGAACCGAGACAGCTGAGGTACTTCGTCGCGGTGGCCGAAGAGGGCGGTTTCGGCCGGGCCGCCGGCCGTCTGGGCATCCTCCAGTCCGCGGTCAGCACCCAGGTGCGCCGCCTGGAGCGGCAGCTCGGACCGGTGCTGTCCGACCGCGGCGCGCGCCGCACCGTCCTGACGGCCCCGGGCGAGGCATTGCGCGAAGGCGAGCTCGACGAGGCCTTCGTACGCGGCGAGCCGGTCGCCCTGCCCGGCATCAGCCTCCTGGAGGCCTGGCAGGGCCCCGGCCCCGGGCCGACCCCATGACCCGCCGTGCCGGAGGGGCCGCCCGGCCCGTCCCCGCACAGGCTGCCGGCGGCCCTGCCCGGCGCCGGGGCATCGACGGGGTTGAGTCTCCAGTGACTGGAGACAGCAGAGTGGGAGCCATGGACGCCACGACCCTCTGCTCGATCGGGGAGCTCTCCCGCCGGACCGGCCTGCCCGTCAGGACCATCCGGTTCTACTCCGACGCGGGGCTGGTGGCGCCGACCACCCGAAGCCCCGCCGGCTACCGGCTCTACGGCCTCGACGCACTGCTCCGCCTGGAACTCCTGCGTACCCTGCGTGAGCTGGGCATGGACCTGGCCACGATCCAGCGGGTACTGGACCGCGAGCTCTCGGTGGCGGAAGTGGCCGCGGCGCACGCCGATGCCGTGGACGCCCGGATCCGGGTGCTGCAACTGCGTCGGAGCGTTCTGCGAGCCGTGGCCGGAAGCGGCTCCAGTCCCGAGGAGATCAAGCTCATGCACCGGCTCACGCAGTTGTCCGGCGAGGAACGCCGACGTCTGATCGACGACTTCCTGGCCGACACGTTCGGCAGCCCCGGCACGGAGGAAGGCGCGCCCGCCGCAGCGGCGATGGTTCGCGCTGCCACTCCCGACCTCCCCGACGACCCGTCCACCGAGCAGATCGCCGCCTGGGTGGAGCTCGTCGAACTGCTCGGCGACGGGGATTTCCGGGCGCGGATGCGCCGCACGGCCGCCTACCAGGCCGCCGGAGGCCGGCTCGGCATCGAGGGCGAGGCCGGCGAGGAGCTGACGGACCTCGTCCGCCGGAAGGTGGCCGAGGCCGTGGAGTCGGACATCGACCCGTTCGACCACCGGGCCCGCCCGGTCGTCGACGAGCTCGTGCACCGTTTCGCCGAGCATTTCGAGCGCACCCCCGACGCCGCCTTCCGGGACTGGCTGGCCCGGCGGTTCGAGGAGGCCCACGATCCGCGCGTGGACCGGTACTGGCGGCTGGTGTGGATCCTCAACGGCTGGCAGGTGGTACCGGGCCTGAGCCCGGTCCACCCCTGGCTCATCCGGGCCCTGCGTGCCGACCGTGACGTTTCGAGCGGGTGAGCGGCTGCGGAAGAACGCGTGGGCCCGTCCCGTTACTGCACCTCTGTCGTGACGGTCCACGGCACGAGGACGAGCGGGCAGGTGCGACCGGGGTCGGGGCGGCAGTGGCGCACGGCGGTGATCGTGCTGACGCCGGGTTCTTCGGCGTGGAAGACGGCCTGAGCACCACCGTTCGGTGTCGTGCTCCCTGCGGTCCGCCGGAGCACCAGGGGGACGCTGGAGACCGGAACGCTCCAGGTGTAGGTGAGTCCGTCGGCGCGGTAGCTGGAGAGCCTGACCTCGACGTCGTCACCGAGCTGCAGGACGACGTTGTGGCCGTCGTCCGTGTTGGTCAGCGTCACCCGGGTGGCCGCCGAAGCCGGACCCGCCGCGGCCGGACCCGCCGTAGCCGGACGGGGCTGGGCCGTGGCCGGTACGGAGGCTGTGACCGCGGTCAGGGCGAGCCCTACGGCCAGTGGGACGGCAGCGTACTTCGATGTCTTCATGTCTTCCCCAACGGTCGTCGGACCAGGCCGAACGGGCTCGGTGTCGAGGAACCAGCTTGGCCCGCACAAGGGGTGGACATATGGGCATCGATCGCGAACTGCCCGATCGGATGACCACAGATCACCCCTGTGGCTCTCGCTCGCGACCTGACGGTGCCGCACGCCCTCGGGCCGCTGCCGGCCGACTACGTGGACCGGTGCTCGGCGCCCGCGTTCAGCGGGGCGGCGGGTGCATGGCCAGCCAGTGACGCGCGATCTGTTCCCGCGTCGCGACCCACGCCCCGCCGCGCCGGGCGACGTGCTCCAGGAAACCGTCGAGGGCCCGGATGCGGCCGGGCCGGCCGATGATCCGGCAGTGCATGCCGACGCTCATCATGCGCGGACGGTCGGCGCCCTCGGCGTGGAGCGCGTCGAACGCGTCCACGAGGTAGGCGAGCATGTCGTCGGCGGTGGTGAAGCCGTGCACGATCAGGAACTTGAAGTCGTTGGTGTCGAGGCTGTACGGGAGCACGAGGTGCGGCCGCCCGGCGGCCTCCACGTAGTACGGCAGGTCGTCGGAGTAGTCGTCGGAGTCGTAGAGGAAGCCGCCCTCCTCCGCGACGAGCCGCCGCGTGCTGCCGCTCGTACGTCCGGTGTACCAGCCGACGGGCCGGCGCCCGACGAGCCGCTCGATCGTCCGGACCGAGCGCGCGATGTCGGTGCGCTCCACGTCCTCGGGCACGTGCCGGTAGTCGATCCACCGCCAGCCGTGGCCCGCCACCTCCCACCCCGCACGGCCCATCGCCCGCGCCGCGTCGGGGTTCCGCTCCAGGGCCCGGCCCACGGCGTGGACGGTGAGCGGCGCCCCGTGCGCCGCCAGGGTGCGGTGGACGCGCCAGAACCCGGCGCGCGAGCCGTAGGCGAACATCGACTCCACGTTCAGATCGCGCCCGCCCACCACGGGCGGCGCGCCGACGACCTCGTGCAGGTACCCCTCGGAGGCGGCATCCCCTTCGAGGACGCTCTGCTCCCCGCCCTCCTCGTAGTTGAGTACGAGACTGACGGCGACCCGCGCACCGCCGGGCCAGGCGGCGTGCGGCGGCTCGGCGCCGTAACCGATGAGATCGCGCTCATGCTCGGACACGGGGCGCACCCTACCGCCGACGGGGCCCGCGCCGGCGGGTAGCGGCCCCGACTCGGCCTCCCCCTCCCGTACGGAGCAGGCGCCCGGTCAGTGGGAGTGCCCTGCGGGCTCGTCTGCGGATGCGCCCGTGCGGACGGTGAAGGACGCCGTGCGGACCTTGCCCCCGTGCTGGAAGTCCAGGAACAGCCGGTACGTGCCGGCGCTCGGGGCCGTGGCGGTGAAGGAGACCTCGGGGCCGCGGCCGCCCGGGTTGGGGTGGACGTGGAGGTAGGCGAGGTCGCCGTCGCGCAGGGCGACCAGGTGGCCGTACGCGCCGAGGTAGGGCTCCAGGTCCGTGACGGGCTTTCCGTCCTTGCTGACGGTGAGCCTGAGCTCGCCCGCCCTGCCCGGGTCGAGGGTGCCGCCCAGCGTGACGCCGTACCCGTCGGCCTCCGCCGTCGCTGCGGCCGGTGGCATCGGGGCGGGGGCGTACGTGCCGGGCACGGAGAGGTCCGCGCCGAGGGTGATGCCCTTCGCGCCGTCGGCGGCCGGGGTGAAGTCGGCGAAGGCCTTGTAGCCGCCCGCCGCGGGCAGGTCCACCGGTGTCGACCACGTCCCGTCCGCCGCCCGGACCGGGTGGAGGTGCCGGTAGACCGTGAGGTCGCGCGAGGCGACGATGAAGTGCAGCTCCTTGCCGTGCTCGGTCCGGAACGCCGTGACCTTGCGGCCGTCCCGGTCCTGGATGGAGAACCTGAGCTCCGCGGGGCCCGGTCCGACCTGCCGCGTGTCCAGGGACAGCGTGTATCCGGCGTCCGAAACCTGCAGGCCCCCGGGCGCGGATGCCGGGGCGGCGGGCCCCGTGGCTTCACGGTGCTCGCCGTGCCCGTCCCCGTCTGCGCCCGGCGCGCCCGGTGCGCCCGCCTGCGCGGAGTGACCCGAGTGCGCCGCCTTCTCCGGAGTGCCCACCGGGCCGACCCCCTTACCGACTCCGTACGCGGTTCCGAAGGCCGCCGTGAGCGCGGCGGCGAAGGCGGTGATCTTCAGTCCGGTGTTCATGTCTGCTCTCCCGTAAGGGCGTTGTGGGATGCCGCGGCGGCTGCCGGGCGTCCGTCACGATACCCCCCTGGGGTATGAAGTCAAGGGGAGTGGATCTCTTGCGCTCCATACCTCCTGGGGGTATACCTGTGGTCGTCGATATCAATACCCCCCTTGGGTATCCGAGCGAACGGAGAGATCCATGTCCTGCTGTACTCCCGAAGGCACCTGCGGCACGAACGCCGGGACCGCGGCGACCGGCACCGCGACCGCCGCGGCCGTCGCGGACACCGCCGTCAGCACCGCCTACCGCGTGTCGGGCATGACCTGCGGACACTGCCGGGCGGCCATCGCCAAGCCGGTCACCGCGCTCGACGGCGTCGTCTCCGTCGACGTGGACGTGGACGGCGGTCTCGTCACGGTGACCACCGTCGGCGAGCCCGACGACGAGGCCGTCGCGGCGGCGATCGACGGCGCCGGCTACGAGCTCACCGGCCGCGCCGCCTGACGGCCGGCCCGACCGCCCCCGCGCCGGGGCCCGCCCAGACTGCCGTGCGAACGGCCCGCCCGGGCCGGGGCCCGGGCCCCGGCCCCCACCCCCTCCCGCGCACGAACGAGGAGCAGCATCCATGACCACCAGCACCGTCGGCGCCGCCGAGGTCGAACTCGCCATCGGCGGCATGACCTGCGCCTCGTGCGCCGCCCGCATCGAGAAGAAGCTCAACCGCATGGACGGCGTCGAGGCGACCGTCAACTACGCGACGGAGAAGGCCAAGGTCACCTTCGACGCGGACGGCGTCTCCGTCGCGGACCTGATCGCCACCGTCGAGGCCACCGGCTACACCGCGCAGGAACCCGCGCCGGTCCGTACGGACGACGCCGGAGCCGCCGACGGCCCGGCGGGGGAGCAGGACGAACTGCGCCCGCTGCGACAGCGCCTCGTCACCGCCGTGTCCCTCGCCCTCCCCGTCATCGCGATGGCGATGGTCCCGGCGCTCCAGATCGAGTACTGGCAGTGGCTCTCGCTGACCCTGGCCGCGCCCGTCGTCACCTACGCGGCCTGGCCCTTCCACCGCGCGGCCTGGACCAACGCCAGGCACGGCGCGGCCACCATGGACACCCTGATCTCGGTGGGCACGACGGCCGCGTTCCTGTGGTCGCTGTGGGCGCTGTTCCTCGGCACCGCCGGCACCCCCGGCATGACCCACGCCTTCGAGTTCACGATCGCCCGCACCGACGGAGCAGGCAACATCTACCTGGAGGCGGCGGCCGGAGTCACCGCCTTCATCCTGGCCGGCCGCTACTTCGAGGCCAAGTCCAAGCGCAAGGCCGGAGCCGCCCTCAAGGCGCTGATGGAACTGGGCGCCAAGGAGGTCACGGTGCTGCGCGGCGGCCGCGAGGTCACCGTGCCCACGGCCGAACTCCAGGTCGGGGACCGCTTCCTGGTCCGCCCCGGCGAGAAGATCGCCACCGACGGCATCGTCACCGAGGGCTCGTCGGCCGTGGACGCCTCCATGCTCACCGGCGAATCCGTACCCGTCGAGGTCGGCGCGGGCGACCCCGTCACCGGTGCCACCCTGAACGCCGGCGGCCGTCTGGTGGTCGAGGCCACCCGCGTGGGCGCCGACACCCAACTGGCCCGGATGGCGAAGCTCGTCGAGGACGCCCAGAACGGCAAGGCCGCCGCCCAGCGGCTCGCGGACAGGATCTCCGCGGTCTTCGTACCCGTCGTCATCGGCCTCGCGCTGGCCACCCTCGGCTTCTGGCTCGGCTCCGGCGCCGGACTCACGGCGGCCTTCACCCCCGCCGTCGCCGTGCTGATCATCGCCTGCCCCTGCGCCCTGGGACTCGCCACCCCCACCGCCCTCATGGTCGGCACCGGCCGCGGCGCCCAGCTCGGCATCCTCATCAAGGGCCCCGAGGTCCTGGAAACCACCCGCAAGGTCGACACCATCGTCCTCGACAAGACCGGCACCGTCACCACCGGCAGGATGACCCTCCTCGCCGTGCACACCACGGACGACACCGACGAGACCGAAGTCCTGCGCCTCGCGGGCGCCCTGGAGCACGCCTCCGAGCACCCCATCGCACAGGCCGTCGCCACCGGCGCGGCCGCAGAGGCCGGCCCCCTTCCCACCCCCGAACACTTCGCCAACGTCCCCGGCCTCGGCGTCCAGGGCGTCGTGGAGGGCCACGCCGTCCTCGTGGGACGAGACAAGCTCCTCGCCGAGTGGGCCATCGAGCTGCCCGTGCACCTGGAGCGCGCCAAGGCCCGGGCCGAGGCGGCCGGCCGTACCGCGATCGCCGTCGCCTGGGACGGCGAGGCCCGCGCGGTCCTGGAGGTCGCCGACGCGGTCAAGGAGACCAGCGCCGAGGCGATCCGGCGACTGCGCGAGCTCGGCCTCACCCCCATCCTCCTGACCGGCGACAACCGCGCCGTGGCCGAAGCCGTCGCGGCCGAGGTCGGCATCGAGCAGGTCATCGCCGAGGTCATGCCGCAGGACAAGGTCGACGTCGTCAAGAAGCTCCAGGCCGAGGGCCGCAGCGTGGCCATGGTGGGCGACGGAGTCAACGACGCGGCGGCACTCGCCCAGGCCGACCTGGGCCTGGCCGTGGGAACCGGCACCGACGCCGCGATCGAGGCGGGCGACCTGACCCTCGTACGAGGAGACCTGCGGGCCGCGGCCGACGCCATCCGCCTCGCCCGCAAGACCCTCGGCACCATCCGCTCGAACCTGTTCTGGGCCTTCGCCTACAACGTCGCCGCCCTCCCGCTCGCCGCCGCCGGCCTCCTCAACCCGATGATCGCGGGAGCGGCCATGGCCTTCTCCTCGGTCTTCGTGGTCGGCAACAGCCTTCGTCTGCGCGGCTTCCGGGCCGCCACCGGCTGACGCCCCGCCGGGGGGAGCCCGCCGCGTGAAGGGCCGGTGCGCCGCACCGGCCCTTCACGCACGCAGCGGGACGGCCGGCGGGACGATCAGGAGGCGGGGCGGTCCCAGTGGACGAGCTCGGCCATCATGCGCAGCTGGTCGGCGCGTGCTTCCAGCCGGCTCGCCGACCGCGTGCCCCGCGTGCGCGCCGCCGCCTCGCGCAGACCGGGCAGCAGGCCGCCCAGAACCGCTCCCGCCTCCGGATTCGGCCGGTCCGCCGACAGGTAGACGTCCACCTGTGCGACCACCGCTCGCTCCAGGCCGGTCAGCCCCTCACGGCGCAGCTCCGCGGCCGGCGGCACCGGCAGGCACGACCACCGCAACACCATCGCCCGGTGGGCGTGGTGCAGGTCGGGGCCGGCCCAACGAGGTGCCGCCGCCCAGGCCCGGTCGGCCGCCGACGGCGTGCGCCGGTGCGCCTCGCGCTTCTCGCCGGTCCGGCGGCGGGCGAACTCCGCCCACTCGGCCGTGCGCGCGTCCCGGCTGCGCTCCAGCCGCTCCAGAGCCGTCACCATGGCCCGCGGGTCGCGGCGTACGTCCCCGAACAGGCCCAGGTAGGCGTAGGTGTACGGGTAACCGAACGGGGCGTACAGGACGATCGCACTGCCCAGAGCGGCACCGCGCCGGGCAGGACTCAGGCGCTCGTCACGGACGCGGCGGGCATGCACGGCGAAGCTCACGCCCCCCATCCTGCCCGCGGCCGGGCCATGTCGTGCGGGCCGCCCGCTCGTTGGGGACGAGTGTCGTCCGCGCGCCGTCCTTCCGCCGAAGGCCCCTCCTCTCCCCGCCCGCACCTCGTCGTCGCCGCCATGGGCTGCGCGGGGGGCATGGTCATGTTGGACCAGACGGTCGTCGCCGTCGCCCTCGACCCGGTGGCACGGAGCCTGGGCTTCACCACCTTCGCCCTGCACGCCGTGGTGCTCGTCTACAGCCTGGCGGCCGCCGCGTTCACACCGGTCGGAGCCATGGCCTCACGCCGCTTCGGCCTCCTGCGCACCTTCCGGTGCGGGACCGCCGTGTTCATGGTCGCCTCCGGACTCTGCGGCCTCACGCCGGGCGGGGACGCCGCCGAGCCGTACCTGCTCACGGCCAGGGCCGTGCAGGGCGTCGGCGCCGCCCTGATGCTGCCGGTGGCCACGACGCTGATCGCGGACGTGTACGAGGAGCGGGAACGCGGCCGGGCACTCGCCGCGTACGCGGGACTGGCACAGATCCTCTTCGTCATGGGCCCCGTGGTGGGGGCGGTCCTCATCGTGTGCTTCGGATGGCGGTCCGTCTTCCTCGTCAACGTGCCCGTCGGCGCGCTGACCCTCTGGATGATCGGCCGGGCGCGCGTCCGCACGGAGGGCGGGGGCGGCGCGCTCACCGTGGGCCAGCCCCTCGCCGTCATCCTCTCGCTGGGCCTGCTCGTCTGGGGGCTCTACCAGTGCGGAGTCCGGGGCGTCACCGATCCGGGGACCTTCACCGCCCTGGCGACGGGCTCGCTGATGCTGGCCCTGACCGTGCGGCTCGTCCTGCGGTCCCCGCGGCCCCTCGTGGACCTGCGGCTGCTGCTCATCCGCCCGTACGCCGTGGAAGTGTCCCTCACCTTCCTGGTGCAGGCCGCGCAGCTCATCGTGATCGTGCACGGCACGCTGTTCCTGCGGCAGACCCTGCACCTGTCGATCCCGGCCACCGGCACGGCCCTGATCCCCCTGGTCGCCTCACTGACCACGGGCACCTTCCTGTCCGGGTACCTGCTGGACCGCTTCCGGTCGATCCGGGTGCCCGTCCTGCTGGGCCTGACCGCCGCCACGACGGGTGCGGTGGCCTGGACGGCCGCGCTGCCGTCGGGGGAGTACCGCTGGCTGGTCCCCGGGATGGCCCTCGTGGGACTGGGGATGGGTCTGCCGGTTCCCGCCCTGAGCGCGGAGATGATGCGCGCGGTCCCCGCCGACCGGCGGCCCGACGCGTCCGTCGTCCGGCAGACGCTCCGCCAGCTGGGCGGGGCGATCGGCCTGGCGGCCGCGGGAGCCGTGGTCCTCGGCATCAACAGCGACGCGGCGGACGAGGCCGGCATCGTCAGCGCCGCTGCCACCCCCGGCGCCTTCACGGTGGCGAGCTGCGCCCTGGGCGCCGCCCTCCTCCTCGCGGCCACGGCCCTGCCGAAGGGCGGGCCCGCCGCCGCGCCGCCGCGTGCGTGAGGACCCGGCACCCCATGCGGTGATGCCCCCGCCGCGCGGTCCGGGGATTCCGCAGGGGGCGTGCGGTCCCTAGTCCCGTCCGTTCCCCGTCAGCACGGAGGACACGGCATCGCGCTGGTGGGGGACCGACGCCCCCCACGACTCGACCGAGACCGTCTGCCTGGGGGCGGGGATGGAGATGCCCTCGGCCCGGTACCGCTCGTGCAGGCGCTTGATGAACGCGTGCTTGATCCGGTACTGGTCGCTGAACTCGCTCACGCCCAGGATCACCGTGAAGTTGATCCTGGAGTCCCCGAACGTGTGGAAGCGGACGAGGGCCTCGTGATCGGCGACCCCGCCGGACACGTCGGCCATCACGCCGTCGACGACCTCGAGCGTGACCCGCTCGACGTGCTCCAGGTCGCTGTCGTACCCGACTCCCACCTGGACCAGGATCGACAGCTTCTGTTCCGGCTGGGTGAAGTTGGTCATGTTCGTCCGTGCGAGACGGCCGTTCGGGATGATCACGAGGTTGTTCGACAGGTTGCGCACCACGGTGTTGCGCCAGTTGATGTCGACGACGTACCCCTCCTCGCCGCTGCTGAGCCGGATGTAGTCGCCGGGCTGCACCGTCTTCGACGCGAGGATGTGCACGCCCGCGAAGAGGTTGGCCAGGGTGTCCTGCAGCGCCAGGGCGACCGCCAGACCGCCCACGCCGAGCGCCGTGAGCAGCGGAGCGATGGACACGCCCATGGTTTCGAGGGCGACGAGCCCGCCCATGGTCAGTACGACGACTCGGGCGATGTTGACGAAGATGGTCGCCGACCCGGCCACACCCGTACGGGACTGCGCCAGCGACTGCACGAGTCCCGCGACGCCGCGGGCCGCCGAGACCGTGGCGATGAGGATGAGCACGGCGATCAGCGAATCGTTCACGAGCCCCGTGACTCGCGTGGTGAGGGGCAGCGCCGACGCCGCCACGGCCGCGCCCCCGATGACGGCGGCCCAGGGCGCGAGCGTGCGCAGCGCGTCGACGATGATGTCGTCCCCGCTCCAGGCCGTCCGGCTCGCGTGGCCGCCCAGCCACCGCAGGAGTGCCCGCAGCAGCAACGCGGCCGCGACACCCGCCGCCATCGCGACGGCGGCCACCACCCAGTCGTGCAGGAGGAGGTCCCGGCTCACAGGACTCCCTCCGGAGCGAGAGGGTCCGGGCGGACGGCGAGCGGGACCGCCGGCCGGCGTATGTGTCGTGTCGTCACTTCTTCACCTGTCAGATCGTGCTGTACGGAGCCCCGTTCGAGCGGGTGTGCGCACTCGACCGGGCTGCCATCCTGCCCCACGGGCAGCCCGGCCCCGCAGGTGGGCCCGGGTCTCCGCGATCGACGGCACGGCCCGCGGGATCCGCGGGGAGAGGCTTTCGGGGGTATCGGCGTGGCCCGCTTGACCCGCCCGGCCGGGGGCCGCAGAGTCGGGACGCGGCGCCACGCGTGCGCCGGACCCCTGCCGGCCGGGCACGCCGCGCATGCCGCACGCCCGTGCACGCCCGCGTACAACGCCCGTCCGGGAAGCCGGCCGGCCTTCAACCCCGGGAGTGGCCGTGCCGATGGTCGTCGACCTGGTCGTGATCGGCACGGCCATCACGCTCGGCCCGTTGCACAACAGCGGTTTCATCCTGCTGCTCGGATCGCGCCGCGGCGTGCGCAAGGGCCTCACGTTCCTGCTGTCCTGGCTGGCCAACCTGGTCGTGGTGATCGCCTGCGTCGTGCTGCTGACCGGCGGGACGCCGCCCGCCCACCACAGCACGCCGTCGACCGCCGCGGACGCGGCGAAGCTGGCGTTCGGCGTCGGCCTGGTGCTCTTCGGCGTCCACCGCTTCCGCCGGCCTCCCCGCCCGCGCAAGCCGCCGGGCTGGACGGCCCGTATCGACAACGCCTCGCTCGGCGCGACCGCGGCACTCGCGTGGCTGCTCCAGCCCTGGGCGCTGGTCGGCGCCGGCGCCGCCACGGCCGTCGACGCCGACCTCTCCTCCCTCTCCGACTGGCTCGCCCTGACCGCCTACTGCCTGCTGGCCACCCTCAGCCTCATGGTCATGGAGCTGTACGCCGTCCGGGCCCCGGAGACCGCCGACGCCCGGCTGAACGGCCTGCGGACCTGGCTGGAGCAACACCAGGACCAGCTGATCGTCGCCCTCTCGCTGCTGGCCGGGCTCTGGCTCACGGCCAGCGGTACCTACGCACTCGTGGCCTGAGGGCGGCCCGCCCGCGGGCAGGCGGGCCCGCGGGCCGCTGTCGGCCGTCCCCTACAGGTCCCCGGACTCCTCCACGTCGCAGTCCGTGAAGGCGGGCGGCCGCGTGGAGAGGGCCGCGAGCTGCTTGGCGAGCTCGGCCGTCTCCGGCGCGTCGCTGTTGGCCATGGCGTCCTCGTAGGAGTCGAACTCGACCACGGCGAGATAGCGGTTCGGATTGGCCCGGTCCCGCAGCAGGGTGCGGTGCGTGGGGCCGAGCTTGCGGCCTTCGGCCCGTGCCGTCTGCTCGTACTGGTGGATGAGTTCGCGAATCTCGTCGGCGCGCTCGGTCTCGAAGTCGATGATCTGCGCGAACTTCATGGGTCCTCCTGGTGCGAGGCGGCCCCCGCGGTCCGGGAGCCCTTCCCGTCCAAGCAATCACCGGCCTCCGGACCCGGCAACTCCGCGCGCGGCCGTTCGGCGCGCGCGCCGGTACGGATGCATCGAGCGCCCCCCGACCCCGGGGAGTCCGCGGCCGGTCGCATACCGTGACGTTCGGGGCCTCCGGCGGTGAGGCGCCCCACAGGACCCACGTCACATACGAGCCGCGGTAGTGGTCCTTGAACGTGCCGCAAGGCCCGTCGTCGACCTCCCGGCGGAGAGGCTGCCGGGCGCGTCCTGCGAGGGCGTCTAGTAGGTGGGGTCGTTGCCAGGGGTCGGGGGCGTGGGTAGAACTGGGTGAGTCGCCGGGCGGCACGGGTGCTTCACCCGCCGCCCACGAACCCCTCTCCTTCGCGTGAGTGGCTCACGCATGCCTCTGGTGTGCCCGCGACTGCTCCTGTTCCCGTCGGAAGGTCTTTTCCGTGTCCAACGCCGTCATCCGCCGTATCGCCGCTTCGAAGAAGACCCTCGCGGGTTCCGT
>NZ_JBVJKF010000033.1:0-65199 GCF_055585365.1 Streptomyces sp. NPDC053432 | reverse complement strand
GCGGATGACCAACATCGGACGGTCCATCGGTCAGCGGGGGATCGGCGCTGTGACGGACGGTTTAATGAGCCTAGGCCATGCCGGAAGGGTCCAGCGCTTTGAGCGATTTATGCAGATTGCCGACAACGCCGGCTCATCCGACGGGCATCGCGCCCTCAATTATTGCGCGGTGCGGTACGCCCAGATCTATGCGCATACCGCTCATGCCTTCGCATCGGGACTTGCCCTGACAGCAATCGAAACACGGCTATCGCGGCTCAGCGGCAGCAGGAGCGTTCAAGACGTGGTGTTCTCCTACACCAACCGGACAACCGACGTGACAGAGACATACTTCGTCCGAGTCGACGTAACAGAAGAGTTCCCCTTCCTGGTCACGAAGCTGTCTCCGTACTGCGACCGGTGACGGCGAGAGGAGGTCGGTTTACAATGTCAGTCCCGACCGCTACGGCGGATGCCTCTCTGTACCGTACGAGCAGCGCTTACCGGTCAGTCCCTCGGGAAGGGTCCGGCACCCACGTCTTCCTGGCCGGCAGCTGCTACAACGACTGCATGAGCGAGTGCGCACCACAGGACGCTTGGGAGAAGATCGAATGCCAGGCTGAATGTAATCACAGCTGCACCGGGCCGCCACCTTGTTTGGGAGAACTCTGCCTGTTCGGCCCGCAACGCCGCTGTTGCCCCTCCGGAGCCACCTGCTGTTATGGCTACCAATACCCCTCAGCGCATCAGGTAATCGGCTGCTGTTCACCCGGGTGGGACTGCTGCGGAGACGGAAAATGCTGTGAACCCGGGCATACGTGCTGTGGCCCGCAAGGGTTTACTGGCCCGAGCAAATGCTGTCCACCCGGCCAGCAATGCTGCAACGGTGTGTGTTACACACCAGGCCCAGAGACCACATGCACAGACGGAATTCTTTGTACTCAGGGTGGCGTAGCCTGCGGCGCAGGATGCTGTCAAGCAGGAGAGAGTTGCCTAGGCGAAAAGTGCTGCAAACCCGGTGTTCTCTGCGGGGGCGGCCAATGCTGCGCGGGAGAGCACTGCACGCCGACGGGCTGCTGTCCTGAGGGGCGGTACCTCCCAACGGCGCATGACTGTTGCCCCCCGGGGCGGGTTGCGTGCAGGGTACGCAAGGAGGGGCCACCGGGAGGCGAGCCGGGAGGCGAGCCCGGTGGGGAGCCGACGGTCGTATACGAGGAGCAGTGTTGCCCAACAGGCTATTCGTGCGCATCCGAGGCCTGCTGCCCGCCTGGTGAGTGCTGCGAGAACAACGTCCCCTGCCCTCTGGGAAAGAACTGCGATAAGGGCAAGTGCTGCTCACCCGGACAGAATGCTAAATTCAATCCCATTTCCGGGAAACTCGAATGCGTTTGATGCTAGCACTGCAGAGCGGATGACTCCGGACCGTCCGGAGTCATCCGCTCTGCAGTGTTAGTTGCCTCGCGATTAGTCCGTGACGGTGTAGTGTACGTCGTAATGCGAGTCGTCGCCCGTCAAGGTTACCGCTTGCTGCCCTTGACCGGCCTGGCTCTGATGGGCCCAGAAGCTGCCGATGTGGTCATCGCCGGAGCCGCTGTCGTACTCCCATAGGCTGACCTTTGCTTTCACATCGAAACTGCGCCCGGCGTTGATGATCCTGTTGTCTCCCGCGTCGATTTCCTCGGTGCCATAAATCTGGACGCCGTCGATTTTTATGTAAAGATCGTCAGAGCCTGAGCCGTCGGTCGTTTCGGCGCAATAGACGCTGTCGATCACGACGTTCGCCATATCTGACCCCTACCTTTCTGAGTGAAGATGCGGGCACATCCCTATAGTCCTGCAGGTGCATATTGGGCGCAACCTCAACGGCCGCGTGAAGCGTCAATAATTGATGTATTTAAGTACAGGGATCTTATCGCCAACAATGCTATTCTGGTGATTCAAGCTCGCCGCGTCCCGGAGGTGGAAAGTGGACGACGACGAACGGCGCCGACGTCGCGCGCCGCAGAAGCCGCTACGTGTACAGCTGCCGAGGTTTCTTGAGGAGGAGGTTGGCCTGGGTGACGTGATCAAGCGCCTCACTCATGCGGCAGTGCAGCGACCCTGCCGTGGATGCGAACAGCGAGCTGCCGCACTGAACCAGTGGCTCGTATTCTCCGGAAGAAGGCGACATTAGCCCCGACCTTTCGTCACCGTGAGCTCAAGCGCCTCGTCAGGAACGCGGCCGAGCTGATGGCTGCCGTCGGCAACACCAGCACGATTGCCGACGGCGGCTACCAGGGCACTTCTGGTGGGCGAGCACCGGCCTGCCGGCCTGGTCCTGGCTCTCGGCCCCGCGGCGGGCACGGCGGCCGCCGTCTCGGTGGTCCTGCGGGCCTACCGGCACTGGGCCCAGGCAGGCATCCCTGTGGCCGTGGCCACCTCTCCCCAAGCGGTGCGCTACCTGATCAGGGCGAACCAGCCGGCCCTGCCCGTCCATGCCGACATCGAGGACGCCCTGGCTGCCGTACGCGCCGCTCTGCGCGACACGCCGCCCACCGGTTCGGGAAAGCGGACGGGGCGGCTCTTGCATGAAGCCCCGCAGGCATGAGGGGGTGCGGTTTGAGTGGGCCGGTGCTTCTGGCGTTTCGGGCGGCGCCGTGACAGGTTCGAAGGGTTACCAGCCTGGTCTGGTGAGGGGACCCCGCGCTACCTGACGATCACCTTTCGGTGGTCGATGGAAGGTACGGGTGGTCTCGCTCGGCTGTGCGCGACGCCGTATGCCGCGTGCTTGACGGCCTTCTCCCCCCCCGAATACGGGGAGCCGACCGTAATGGGCTCCGACTTGCGAAACGGGGCGTCACCACATCTACCCCACGCTCGAGTCGGCGTCTGCGGACGCCCCGGCCGGACGGTCCTGACCGTCGCCGGTGAACTCGACATGGACACCGCGCCGCTCCTCACCGACGTCGCCGACACCATCGACCTGCACGGGCAGATCCCTCCTCGGTGTCGTTCATCGACTCCTCGCGAGCCGCTGCTGCGGCCGTACGTTCCGCCGGGGTTATGGCCCCGGAATGTCCTGCAGTGGCCCCGTCCGCACCCGTTCCGCCACCGGACTGCTTGCTCCCTTTGGCCCGGCCGGAGGTGCGGAGTGTGGCGGCGGCCTCAAGCATGACCATGATCCGACAGTGTCGAGACAGGGATGTGTCATACCCAGAGGTTCCAGTGCGAAGCGTGAGCGTCAGTACGAGCACATCAAGGAGTCCGGTGAGGAGCGCGGCATGTCGGAGGGCCGTGCGAAGGAGATGGCGTCCGGGACGGTGAACAAGGAGCGCGCGCGGGCGGGGGAGAGCAAGACGGCGAGCCGCAGTTCGGCGCAGGGCAAGCCGGCCTCGCAGCGGGGCGGGCAGAGGTCGGGTGGGGGCGGTTCGTCGGAGCGGACCAAGGAAGAGCTGTATCAGGAGGCGAAGAAGCGCAACATCGAGGGCCGCTCGACGATGCCGAAGGCGCAGCTGAAGAACGCCCTCGGCCACTGACTGCCCCCTCACGGGGCTTGCCCGCCCGATATGTGCTCGCCGTATCCCGGCAAGGGCAGCCGACTGCCCTTGCTGCGGCGAGCGACCGTCAGACGTGTGCGAGCCAGCCGTCGGTGAAGTCGGCTTGGTCACGGGCGCGCTGGGCCTTCTCCTCCAAGAGCCGGCGGAAACCGCCGAGAGCGTAGCGCTCGCCGGTGGCCGTCTGGCGCCCGGGAATGCCGGCGATGATGGCCATGCACTGCTGGGGCTGGGTCTGCCAGCCGGTGACCAGGACCCGCAGGCCCAGCTGCTCTGCACACTGGTGCAGGTGCATGAGGTGGAGCAGACCATTGAGGTCCATGGCCGTAACGGCATGCAGGTCCACCAGGAGGTCCAGCCCCTCAGTGGGCAGGTGGTCCAGCGCGCGCTGGAGCGGTTCTCCGGCACCGTCGTCGAGCTGTCCTGTGGCGCCGATCAGAATCTGGCTGCCGCGGTGCTGGACGTCCACGTCGATTAATGAGCTCTTTCAGATTGCCCGCGATCGGGTGACAGGCCGTGGGTGGTTCTGCAGGTCACAGCCTGTTTGGGTGTCTCATCCAAAGCCCAAGTTGAAAGAGCTCAATGTTCCGCTCCCGTCACCCGCAGGCTCCGCACCCACGGGGCCCCATCCTGGCGCGGCACGGGGCGGCGCCAGGAGATTAGGCGCCCACGTGGCGCCCCGCTGAGGCTGTCCCATGCGTCGATGTGCCCAGAACAGAACGGTGACCGCGCCCGAACGGTGCTTTTGCCCTGACCGAAGCGAGGCTCTGATGAACAGCCCGACTCTTTCGGACGGCTCTCGTGAGGCCCTCCATCATCTGAAGATGCGGGAGATCAACACGGTGATCCTCCGCTTCGCCGACGTCCCCGGTGTCTGGTGTCCGAGGCGGAGGGGAACTTGACCCACGAGGAGCTGATCGCCGCCCTGCCCGCGGACCAGGCCCGGCTCGTCGTCCACGAGCTGGCCTTCGCCACCCCGGAGGGTGCGCGCAGGCACGCACACTTGCTGTCTTCTGGACACTGCCGGCCGCCGGCGCGCAGGAAGAGGCTTACACGGCGGGGTATACCGCCTTGAAGGAGTACCTGCCGGAGGTGCGGGTCCACCTCACAGCCAGGTCGGCGGACCAGCTGGAGCACCGGCGCCTGGTTGCGCTGGCCGGCTGAGCCCAGCTGTCTCCCGTCGGCGCTGCGCGACGCCAGGCCAGCACACTGTCCGATCTGCGCTCCCGGAGGGGGTAACTGGTTTGCGCCTGCTTACGCGGCCAGCGTGCCCGCCGCGTGCCACTCGAACGGCAGCGTGTCGTTCATCCGGACAGCGTCGGGGTCCAGGCCGCCTGACGATGCCGGCTGCGGCCCAACGGCCCGTGAGCCGGCAGACCGTGCGCTGAGGCGATCTGTGGAATCTGTGGTGTCACGTTCCCGCGGCGGCTCAAGCCGCGGTGCCGCGGCTCAGCGGGAAAACATGTCGGCGTAGGGGTCCGGTTCATTGGTGAAGGGGTCCCGGCCGGCTTTCCATCGGATCTGCTGCTCGCGCCAGTGGACAAATCCTGGAGAGGCCTTGCCCCAGAGCGAGGCGTCGCTCAGGGGGCACGTGGCGAGGTCAGCGGTGAAGATCCGCAAGAGGAATCGGGCCATGCCGCAGTCGAACAGGGTCCAGCGCTCGGGGGTGTGCCGACCGCAGACCAGGACCGGCCAATGGTCGGGGTTGGGGTCAGTGGTGAGCCAGCAGAGGAGATCAGGTCCGGATGTCTGGCCCCAGGGGAGGATGTGAGCCGGGTCGAGGTCGGGGCGCCCTTGGGCCGGGGTGTGCTCCCACGTCGAGCGGGCGCCCAAGATCTCGTCCTCAATGGAGCCGGGGTCCCATTGGATGCCGTCCTGATGCAGAGGAAGGAGGACACTGAGCAGGTCGTCGATGCCTCCACCGCCGTAGAGCGACATGAACGCCTTGTAGTCGGTGGGCAGTCGGCAGTCCAGTCGCTCTTCAACCGAGGACCAGTCCAGGGCCTCGTCAATGCCGAAGGTCGGGGCCATGACCTGGGTCAGTGCTGCGATATCCGGATGCTCAGTCATGGGCTTCCCCTTCCAGTCGGTTGGCTCAACCTAGCGGCTTGGGTGGACAGCACGGCTTTTGGGCCCGCGCGTCGGTTGCAGGGAACGGTAGTGGTACAGCGCCAGGAGGCAGGCCGGGCTCGCGCCGGGTGGGTCCGGCCGGTGTCTGGACGTCGGTAAGCCGCTCAAGCAGCTGGTCGAGGGCAGCTTGGCCGTCGTCTACGGCGGCGCGTTTGTCGTCGGTGAGCGGGATGGTGGCGATCTTCTTCTGGTTCTTCTTGGCCTCCAGGATCTGGCCCTTGCTGGAGGCCTTGGGGAGGTAAAGGCGCAGCGTGCGCAGGTCATGCGATGCTGGCACTGCTCTAGGTGAACGTGTAGGTGCACCAGCGTGGCCGAGGTCGTAGTAGTGCCAGGGGTCGCTGTTAGCGGGCGCGCCGGACGCGAGGCGCCGCGGTCGACGAGGACTCCAAACCCCCATGAGGCCGGCCCCGCCTCGCACTCGGCGCGGCCACGGCCGCGGCGCCCGGCACACCGGTTGCCCTCTGCTCCCGGAGGGGGAGACGGGCCTGCGCCCCCTGCGGTGCCCCAGCGTGCGATCGCACTGGCCGGCTGAGCCGTGCTCTCGGTATCCGATCGCGCCGTACCCGGGGAACCGGTTGAGGGGCAGGGGTTCAGCTCTGAGAGGCGGGTGGGGCCGGGGTCTGCTCGGCCCGGTCGGGCCGAGGTTCGCGGGCGAGGGCGTGGGTGGCGTCGAAGAGGGCGAGGAGGCCTTGGATGGCTTTGCCTGCTTCGGCGGAGTGGCGGAACTTCGCGCCCGGGGTGATCCGGTAGTGGTTGCGGCGCCCTTGGCGTGCCCGGGTCAGGTATCCCTCGTGTTCGAGGTCGGCGACGATCGCCTGCACGCTTCGTTCGGTCAGTTCGCAGGCTTCGGCGACGTCACGGAGCCTGGCGCCTGGATCGCGGGCGAGGGTCAGCAGGACGCGGGCGTGGCTGGTCAGAAACGTCCACGGCGTTCGGGGAGCTGCCGCATGTCCCATACCTCCATGATGCCCCCAGTTTTTGTATATACGTACTTTTTTTCAGGTAATTCTTGACGCGTATCGCGGGGGTGCCGACGATGCTGACAGAAGCCTCGGGGATCCATCGGGCCGCAGAGGAGGCAGAGATGTCTCAGACCATAGACCGTGACTCCGTCGCCACTGCCGTCGACCGCCTGCAGATCACCGTGACCGCCGGACCGCACGGCTCGGCCCATGTCACGGTCAGCGGTGAGATCGATCTCCACAACGCCGGCGACGTACGCGATGTCCTCTTGGCCGCCGTCCATGGTTCCCGAGACGCTGTCACCGTCGACTGCCGACAGGTCACCTTCTGCGACTGTGCGGGACTCAACACGTTCCTGGCCGCCGCCGACACCGCCGGAAAGGCGCATCAGTCCCTGCGGCTGACCGCTGTGAGCCGAACCGTGGACCGGCTTCTGCACCTCACCGGAACCCGCCCCTACCTCACATGATCACTTGGGCGTGGCGGGCTCCGGTACGCGCGAGGCGGGAGCCGCGGCGAAAGCGCTACGGCCGCACACGGTTCCGTTGCGCGGGATGTGCGCGATCCTGGAGTGCACGTGTTGCCCAGGTGGAGGAGCCGGCGACAGGCCGCGCCGACGGCTCCCGCCCCGGCTGTCTCCGCCCAGCCGCACTCCTGGATGCCGGGCCCCCGTTCTCCTCCTGGCCGTGGGCGAGGATCGGGAGCAGCGCCTTCGGCCGGGTCGCGCCCCGTGCACGCTGTGGTGCCGGGGCGGTGAGGGCGTCGAGTTCGACTCGGTCCGGGGCGGGCCGTGCGCGGTGATCCACCGCTAGGGGGAAGTGGAAGTGCAGGATGGGTCTGGCCCCGTTCGCAGAGCGTTGACGGCCGCGAACGCGGCTCGCAGGGCCCTTGCTCCGTGCGACCACCACAACCCATAGGGGACGAGATGTCTCAAGTTCCGGCAGATGTGCGATTCACGCGGCGCCACGAGTGGGTCCGTCTGGAGGCTGACGGCACCGTGACCGTCGGCATCAGCCACCACGCCCAGAACGCTCTCGGCGACGTTGTTTTCGTCGAACTCCCCAAGACCGGGGTGGTGGTCGCCGCAGGCGAGACGGTCAGCCCCATCGAGTCAACGGAGGGGGCATCGGATATCTACGCCCCTGTCGGCGGCAAGGTCATCGAGGTCAATACCAAGGTCGAATCCCGCCCTGACCTGCTCAAGTCGGATCCCTACGCCGCCTGGCTCTTCCGACTGGAGCCCTCCGACGGGAACGAACTCGACAGTCTCCTCGACGCCGACAGCTACAAAACAATGTGCGGGGAATGACCGCGGGCTTCGGGGGCAGTGGCCAACTCTGTCCCTGAAGCCCACCCTCGCCGGGCGCGCGGCCCCGCACTACCGTGTTCACGCTCCGCCAGTGTCCGGGCTCCACACAGTCGGCCCGCCGCCTCGCCACTCGATCAGCAGCGCATCGTCCAGGCGAACGTCGTCCGGGCCCAGACCCGCCCCGCGCAGGAACTCCAGAAGATCGCCGGGGCCGAGGGCGCGGCCGAGGACTTCGCCGTCGACCCGGACGCGGCGCCCGCCCCCGGTATCCGGCGGATCGGCGACCACGCGCAGGTCCGACGACCACGCGCAGGTCGGGGCTCATCCCTCCACCCTGCCGGTACCCGGTCACTCCAGCACTCCGAGTGCGGTGTCGGGGCGGCAGTGGATGCAGGCGGGGATCCCTCGGCCAGGAGTCGGCGGACCTGCTCGGCGGCGGCCGGCACGCAGCGTTCGCCGGTGTCCCATTCCTGGACGGACGTGTCCGGCGTTAGGGAATCCTGATCAAGCCCCTGAATGGGAAATATCTCCCCTCGTACCGGGGTGGACCAAGATCAGAAGACGCGACACCACCGAGGCGGTCATCGGCGCGGTCACCGGCACCCTGACCCGCCCGAAGCTCCTTATCCTCGGCCGCCACGACTCCACAGGCCGGCTGCGCGCGGTCGGCCGCACAGTCCTGCTGCGCCAGGACCAGGCCCGGCAGGTCGCAGAGCACCTCGCAGCGGCCGAGCCCGGTCATCCGTGGACGGGGGTGCGGTTCGCGGCGTCGTGGGGGTCGCGTGACGTCCTGGACGCCGTCTTGGTCCGCCCCGAGCTGGTCGCGGAGATCAGCGTCGACCGCGCCGTCGACCACGGCGGGGTCTTCCGCCACCCGTTGCGCTTCAAGCGGCTGCGCCTGGACGTGACGGCCGAGGATGTGCCCCGGTTCGGGGCGGGCCCAGCCGCGGCTGTGGGCTGAACCGGTCGCACGCCCCTGGCGGTTGCGGCGCTCGCGCGGCAACCACGGTGCTGACCAGGTGTCGGGCGCAGAGTAGATGTCAGCGTGGCGCGGAGTTTTGTCAGTGACGTCAGTGTGTGATGCCACGCTGGAGGTAGCCGCGGGGCCCAGCACAGGGGCGCGGCGCGGCCGAGGTGCCACTCGATGCAGAACTGAGAGACGACGTCGGCACAGATGCATAGGCTTCGGGGTTCGAGTGCTGCCACCAGCTGGAGAAACCCGTGCGGTTTATCGTCCAACCCACCAGAGCCTTCCCCTCCGACGCCGGCCCCCGCGCCGCCCTCCTCGTCCCGGACAGGTGGGACGACCACCACTACAAGACCAGCTTCGACCTCTGGATCCGGCGGGGCGCCGACACCTTGCCGGTCGAGATAGGCCGCGTGAAAATCGCCCTCCTCAACCAGGAGCCCGGTCCCAGCCCACTGCCCACCGGCATCTACGAAGGCGGACTGCCGCGCAGGTTCGGCGACTGGGTCTCCCTCGGCCAGGACGACCTGTACTACGAGAGGATCAAGGACCTCGGACCGGCTATGTGCCGCGAAATCCTGAACGGCCTGAACGACCTCGCCTTAAATCTGGGCGTGTTCGCAACCGCGCGGTGGACCAGCGCCGTCCGCTTATCGCTTCTGCGCAGCGTCGCCGAGCACACCGTCGTCGGCCAGTTCAACCGCATCGCAGCCGGCGGACAACGGCTGGCCGACTATCGGTTCGACTACCACCCCCCGCAGACAGACCCTTCCCTCCCAACGCGCGGACCGCTGGAATTCGAGGTCACGCCCGAATCGGCACCCCCCACCAACATCCACGTGCTCATCGGGCGCAACGGCGAAGGGAAGACCACCCTCCTGCACTCCCTAGCCCAAGCCGCCGTGCACCACGGAGACCTCCTCGAAGCGACCGCAGGAAGAATCGTGCACCTCCCCACCGAGTTCGGAGAGCCGCAGACCTTCGCCAACGTCCTACTGGTCAGCTCCAGCGCCTTCGACACGTACACCGGCTTCCGGGAATCCTCTCGCACGACCCGCTACAGGCACGTCGGCATCACGCCGGGCTCGCTGGCAGACGAGTTCATCGACAGCCTCGAGTCGATCATGACCTCGGGACGCTACGACCGTTGGCTGGAGGCCTTGGAGAGGCTGGACAGCGATCGGCATTTCCAGACCGCCGTCCTCGATGACTGCGAAGTCGTTTTCGGGGAGCGCCCCGGACACAGCGCCCTGTACACGGGATCGGGCCGCCTGTGGCGCGACGTCTTCATGGACCTCAGCTCGGGACACGCCATCGTCCTGCTCACCCTCACCGAACTCGTGGATCTGGTCGCCGAACGCACCCTCGTCCTCTTGGACGAGCCAGAGGCTCACCTGCACCCCCCACTCCTGTCCTCCTTCATCCGGGCGCTGTCCGACCTTCTGACGGACCGCAACGGTGTCGCCGTGACCGCGACGCACTCCCCTGTCGTACTCCAGGAGGTTCCTAGAACCTGCGTCTACAAGATCACCCGAAACGGGCAGTACATCCGCGCTCGGCGCCCGCGATACGAGACGTACGGCGAGAACGTCGGCGTCCTTACCCACGAGATCTTCGGCCTCGATGTGATGAGGTCCGGCTTCTACGCCGAGGTCGAAAGGGCCGTCCACGAGTTCGGCGCCTACGAAGAGGTGATCAACCACTTCGGCGGGCAGCTCGGGGACGAGGCCAGAGGCCTCGTCCGTATCCTGCTGGCCGACTGCGAGGGAGGGGAGCTCTGATGTGGCCGCTGAACCCGCCCACGGTCAGCGCCAGGAGCAGCTGGGAGACCTGCTCCAGCAAGTCTCGCGACACAGTGGCCAATGGGAACCTCGGAGCCAGCCTCCGCGACGCAGTCGACGCTGCAGAGGAGGCCGCGACGACCTTCCGGATCGCCGCCCAAGCACACACCCTGCACAACCTGAAGGCGGAGAACTTCAAGATCGAGGGCATACCCGACAAGCGGGTCGCGGACATCATGTACGGCAGCGGCATGACGAAGGGGCCCGGCCGCGGCATCTACGACGCACTCATGGACGCCCCTGAGGACGAGCTGTGCCCGCTGTGCCGGCACAGCGATGTGACCCAGCTCGACCATGTCATGCCTAAGGCGACCTACCCAGCCCTGTGCGTCGCCCCCGAGAACCTCGTCCCGGTCTGCGGAATCTGCAACCACATCAAGAACGACCGGGCGGCCGCGGACGCCGAGGACGTGCTGCTGCACCCGTACTTCGAGCACACCAACACCGTGAACTGGCTGGACGCGACGCTCGCCACATCTGCCCTCGACGCGGGCCGCCTGACGTACTTCGTCAACCCTCCGCCTGGCTGGGGCGGCACGCTCACCGCCCGCGTCCGCCGCCAGTTCGATCTCCTGGAGCTGGGACGGCGGTACAGCGTCAAAGCCAACCAAGCCCTCCGGGGAATCCACCACCACCTCGTCGAGCAGCTCAAGGCCGGGAAGTCTGCCGCCGTCCGGACCCACCTGACGGACATGGCCACCAGCCACCTGACCGCCGACCCGAACGGGTGGGCAGGGGTGGCCTACCGGACCTGGGCCGCGAACGACGACTTCTGCCAGGGCCGCTTCTGGTAACCGTGTTACCCCCAAGGGGCGACGATGGCCGGCGTGAACGAGCTCTGCGCCGCCACTGCCATAACCCTGCGCAGCCCACTGACATCCACCCTGCGCACGACAGACCAGGGGTGTTGTAGGTCACTTCGGCCGGGGTTGCGGCGCTAAGGGGGCGATGGTGTAGCGCGTGCTCGAATTCCGTCCACATGCGTTCTGACCTGCGGTTATGAGGGACTTGCGCGGCTAGCCCCTCGGTGTTCCACAGTGCGGATCACGCCTCCGGCTGGAGGTGTGATCCGAGGTTTCACGTAAGGGGTAATCTGACATGAGCACGTCAGAAATGGGCGGGGAGTCGACGGGCGGGGAGTCCGGGCGGGAGCCGGGCGGGCCCGCCGGGCAGCCGGCCCCGAGCCGTCGCCGGACCGGTGGTCGCCGACTGCTGGGTCGGGCGGCCGAGGCGCTCGCCGCGGACGTGGCGCAGGCCATGGTGTCCGCGTGGGCGCCGGACTGGTCGGATGCGGCGCAGGCGTTGACGGCGGTTGTGCAGGCCGCTGCACAGCTCCGCCGGGGGCGGGGCGGACAGCCGCGCCGCTAGCCGCGCCTGCCGGTTGCCGGGGCCGCGTGGGCGGCCCCGGTAACCGGCCGTTGAAGGGTGTCGCGGTTCACCCGTCCGGGTGGCGCAGGACCTCGCGTACGCGTAGGCGGTTTGTACGGTGTGCTCGCAACTCGCCCTGAAATTCCGCCGCTTGATATATTCCGGGATCTTTCGGCATCTTTCCGGCATGGCTCGACGGTCGGGCCGCACGGTGTGCGTTTGGGGTGTGTTTCGGCATGGGCGAGAGGCGTCAGAACTACGACGTGGTGCAGGTGCGGGGCGGCTGCGGGTCCCGGTGGCGGCGTGGCGGTGGGCGGCCGGTTCGGGTTTGGTCCCGGCGGCGGACGCCGGCCCGGGGTCGTGGCGTTTGTGGCTGAGGACATCGACGGCTTCCGGCTTCGACTACGGCAGGCCGGCAACCGTTGAGGTCTCCAGGGTGCGGAACATGCGGGCCGCTCGGGTGGTGGCTGGAGTCGGTCGGCTTTGATCTTGCCGGGTGGGGACAGGATGAGTGGCACCGGTCCGCGCATACAGGCGGGCCCCGTTCCAGCAGGGAAGTGGCGTGATGGCCCGAGGATCGTTGCCCGTGGTGTCCGTGCCAAAACCGGCCGGAGGCGTGGCCAGGGGGTTCAAGCCGTCGTTGCTCAAGCGGGCTCTCAAGAACCGGACTCGTCTGCGTGTCTCCGTCTCGGGGGCGGCGGCCGCGGGAGCGGTGGCGCAGCAGGTCCTGGCCAACATCGTCGAAGGCGCCCGGCATGTGGCCGAGGCGGAGGCCAGGAAAAAGATCCTCCCCAGGCACGTGGCCAAGGCGATCTCCCTGGACGCGGACCTCAAGCAGTCCGGCTCCCAGTGGATGATCCGCCACGGCGGCTCCCAGGACGTCGCCGTCGCCAGGACCAATGCCACCGCCCAGGCCGCGCCGAGCGCTGCTGGCGCCCGTGCGGGCGCCAGCAGCGCTCGGCGGCTCAAGAGCAGCGCAGTGGCCGGCGCGCACCAGTACGGGCCTGCGGTCAAGGGCGTTCTCAGGGCCCGGCAGGCCGCGGCCTCCGCCGCCACGGTGAGCGTGCTCGAGGGCATCGCCAGCGCCTTCGTCGAGGACCTCGCCCAGCACGCCGGCCACCTGGCGGAAAAGCTGAACAAACAGACCCTCACAGACGAAGACATCCTGGCCGCCACCGAACTCCTGCTGACCGGCGGACTGCGGCGACAGGCCCTCGATTCTGCCCATAGCGCCCTGGCTGCTCGCTGAGGCGGCGCCGAAAGTGGCGGGACCGACCGGCTGGCCAGGCCGTTGTCCCCGTCGCGCTGAGCACGCCGCAGCCGCCGCATCGGCGCCCTTCGTCGGCCATAGCCCGCACCGCGCGCGCCGGGCGGCCGGCCACATCTGGTCGAGTCCTGCCGAGGTCACGTGTGTGCGAGGCATTGGCCGGTGTCGGGTGAGGCGAGGAAATCGCCGAGGCCGCAGCCTGGCTCTGCTCGGAGAAAGCCGCGTTCATCACAGGCCACGCCCTGGCGGTGGACGGGGGGCATCACGGCCGGCCTGCGAACCCGTCCGCCTTCCTGAGCCACCTGCCGAACCGTCTGGGGCGCACTGTCTCGGAGGGGGCCTTTCCCTGCCCGCCGCCCGCGATCTGCGCGATCGGGCCGATCCAGCGTCTTCGGCACGCAGCCGCCGAGCTTGGCCATCGGCTCCACACGGTCTGCACGGGTGCACAGTGAATCTTCGTTGTGCACCCGTGCGGGCGGTAACCGTCCTGCGTCAGGTGTCGTTTGGCCCGTGGAAACACCGTGGGCGGAGGAACGAGAGACGATGGCGGAGAAGACGGTCGTGGATTTCGGCACGGAGAGTCTTCGGGCTCTTCTCCAGGAGTTGTTCGCCTTCCCGGACGACGTGCTGACCCCGACGACGACCCTGGACGAACTGGGCCTGGATTCCTTGGCCCTGATGGAGCTGGGTGTGGTCCTGCAGGAACGCACCGGCGTGGAAACCGCCACTTTGGTCAACGACGTTTCCCGGTCCGCCCCCCTGGACCAGGTGGCCCGGACGATCGCGTGCGTCCTGGCACAATGACAACGGACCGTGTCCGTACGGTGCTCGCCGCCGGGCCCGTCCGCCGGTTCGGCCCCGGCGCGGCCCGGTTCTCGGGGAGGGCCGATGGGTGAGGCGGTGGCCGTCACCGGCATCGGTCTGCTCACGCCCGCGGGCTGCGACACCGAGACGACGTGGAAGAACCTGAGCGCGGGGCGTTCCCTGACCGCGAAGAACCCGGAATTCGAGGGCCTTGCGGTCGACATCTCCTGCGACGTACCGGACTTCGATCCCTTGACCGAACTCGGCGGGCGGCTCACCCGCCGCCTGGACCGGTTCGCGCATCTGGGGCTCGCGGCGGCCCGCCGCGCGGTACAGGACGCGGAGCTGCGTATCGAAGACGGTCCTGCCGAGCGGGTCGGCGTCGTGATCGGCGTGGGTTCGAACAGCCTGCGAACCTATGTCGCCGAGTTCACCCGCCTCGGCCAGGACCGGCCCACCGCCGTCTCCCCGCTCGCTCTCCCGCGCAGTGTCCCGAACATGGTCGCCGGGGAGATCGCCCTGGACACCGGGGCGCGGGGGCCGAACTTCACGGTTTCCAGCGCTTGCGCCTCCGGCAGCACCGCTCTCGGCGTGGCCCGGGGCATGCTCCTGGGCGGCATGTGCGACGTCGTCCTGGCCGGCGGCAGTGAGTCGTGGTCGCGCATGAGCGCCGTCTGCTTCGCCCAGATGGGGGCGCTGTCCCAGCGAACCGACCGGCCATCCCTGGCATCGCGTCCCTTCGACCGTGACCGCGACGGCTTCGTCCTCGGCGAAGGAGCAGCCGTTCTCGTTCTCGAACGGCTCGACCACGTGCGGGCCCGCGGGGCCCGCATCCGCGCGCTGCTGTGCGGATACGGAGCCTCCGCCGACGCCTACCACCCGACAGCCCCGCACCCGGAAGGAGCAGGCGCGGAGCATGCCGTGCGGCAGGCTCTGGCCGACGCCGGATGCACACCGGGCGACATCGGCCACGTCAACGCCCACGGCACCTCGACCGTGCTCGGTGACGCCGCGGAGGCCGTCATGCTCCGGCGGGTCTTCCACGACCACGTGCCCCCGGTGACGGCGACGAAGAGCATCATCGGCCACACGATGGGCGCGGCCGGAGCCATCGAGGCCGCGGTCACCGTGCTGGCACTGGAGCGGCAGTCGGTCCCCCCGACAGCCAATGTCGACGAGCAGGACCCCGGCAGGGAACTGGACATCGTCACCGGCACCCCCCGCAGCGTGGCCGTCAGCCGCGCGCTGTCGACATCCTCCGCCTTCGGCGGGCAGAACGCGGCGCTCGTGTTCGGCGCCCTCTGACCCCCGTACCACCAAGACCGCGTCAGCCCTGCCGGTGCGTGAGGGGACCGGCAGCCGCACGCGATGCGATGTGAGCCATCGGGAGGATCTGCGCCGCAAGTACGTGTCCTTCCAGGTCAGAGGTCGTTTCGCAGAGCGTCCTGATTCCACGCCGTCGGACTCGAGGTTGTCGCACCGCAACGGGGAGAATCCACGTGCAGAACACCGCGCACCGGCTCCAGGACGGCACAGGGCACCGGCACGGAGCGCACGCCGTACCCCCGCTCCCCGCTGCCCACGCGGCTCCCCGCCCGCCGGTCGGGCGGAACGTCATGGTCTTCAGCCGGTATGCCGATGTCGCGGTCATCGCCCGGGACCCGGCGTTCGCGGTCAAGGACGCTGAATGGTTCGACGCGCATCTCCCGGGCTGGCGGCAGAGCGCGGGCATGCGGTTGTTCGGCACCCACATGTTGTTCCACAACGGGGCAAGCCACCAGCGGCTGCGGAAGGTCATGTCGCCCGCGTTCAGGCCGGCCCGGCTACGGACGCTTGGCGAAGTCGTGCGTACCACCGTCGAGGACCAGCTGGACGTCCTGGCCAAGCGGGCACGCGGGGACGTCGTCGATCTGCATGAGCTGCTGACGCTCCCGGTCACGCGCAGCACCGGATGCGCTCTCGTCGGCATCCCCGCCCAGGACGGTCCCCGCCTTTACGAACTGGTGCAACCGCTCCTGGCCCTCCTCGACCCCGCCACCGGACCGCTCACAGTGATGCGTGCAGACCGCGCCGCAAGGACCCTGCAGCCATACCTCGACAACCTGGTGGCCCAGCGGCGCCTCGCGCCGACGGACGACCTCGCCTCGCTGGTCGCCGGCTCCCTCGACGACGGCGAGGCGGCATCCGCGCTCGCCCTGGCGCTGGCCGGCGGCTTCGACACCACCGTGACCCTCCTCGACCACGCCCTCAGCGGCCTGATGACCTCACCGACACGCGCCCCGGTGGCAGCGGGCGAGGAACACGCCGTCAACGCCGCAGTCAACGAGGCCCTGCGCCTCGCCGCGCCCATCGGGCTGATCACCCGTATCGCCCTGCACGAGGTGACCGTCGGCGGAGTGCGCGTACCGGCGGGCCAGGAAGTCATGGCGTGGATCTGCGATGCCAACCGCGACCCCCAGCAGTTCCCCGATCCGGACACGTTCGATCCGCAGCGCCCCGCGAGCCGACTGCTGTCCTTCGGCAGCGGCCCCCACTACTGCCTGGGTGCACAGCTGGCAAAACTGGAAGCATCTCTCCTACTCCCGGCCGTGCTGCGGCGCTTCCCCCGCATGGTCCCCTGCGGTGCTCCCGATCCCAACGGCCGCGTAAACGTGCGCGGCTGGACCAGCCTCCCCGTCGTGCTCGATCCCTGACCCCAGCCCCTGGCCCCACGGCGAACCCTCGCCAGGCCGGCCTGCCCCGGCCGGTCCACCAGCCCTCACACCCGCCCGGACACCTCACAGAACGAATGGAAGGAACCCATGCGTCCCTCTCCCAAGACGGCCCGCTCCGCCCGGCGCCTGCCGACCGTCACCGCCCTGGCCGCAGCCCTGTGCGTCGGGCTGACGGTCCTGACGCCGACCGCCTTCGCAACTGCTGCGGCGCTTGAGCCCGTCACCTGCGAGACCACTTCGATCAGCATGGTCGAAACCCCCCAGGTGGGGATCCCAGGCCAGGCGCGCTTCGAGGGAACGGGGACCGTCATCTGCAGTGACGCGCAGGGAGAGCCCTACCTGGAGGGCGAGAGCACGTTCAGCGGCACGCTGCCCTCACTGGATGTACCCCCGACGGGCGCCACCCCCGTATTCCGCAGCCGGGTGGACTGGGCCGACGGCACGGTGACCACGGGCACATTCACCGACTTCTCTGTGAAGCCCGCCGAGAACGGTGTCCTGCAACTCGTGATCAAGGGCGTCAACGACGCCGACAGCACCCGGTTCGCCGGCTACTCCGTCTCCGCCACCGGCCAGTCCGTCCACACCGGTGGCGACCCGACCGGAGAGATCATCAGCACACAGAAGGGCACGGTCACCTACACGCCCTGACCCCCCTCGGACGTGGCAGCGCCTCCGCCGGGGCGCTGCCACACCCGACGCCCTGTGCGCCCGTGAAGCCCCCGCGTGAAGGACCTGAGCATTGAACCCGCAACCGGCCCCCGGGCTCGCGGTACGGTCGTACTTCGACCCGTTCGACCCCGACCTCCATGCCGACCCGTACGCCCGTTACGCGACGGCGCGTAAAACCGCCGCGCTGTGCGAGGGACCGCACGGCCTGACGGTGGTGACCCGTCATGCGGAGGTGTCGCAGGCCTTGCGGGACAGCCGGCTGGGGCACGGGCCGCTCACCGCACCGAACCGGATCTTCTCCTTCCTGGGCATGGACCCGCCCGACCACGGGCCGCTGCGGCGCATCGCCTCACGCTTCTTCAGTCCGGCCGCCATCACCGCACTGGCCCCCAAGATCGCCACCTTCGTTGACGGTCTGCTCGACGTCGCGCTGGAGAAGCAACACGTGGACCTCCTCGACGACTTCGCCTACCCACTTTCTCTCCGTGTGGTCTGCGGCCTGTTCGCACTGCCCGAAGAGGAACAGCCGTGGATCCGTGAACAGACCCCGCCGATCGCCCGGCTCCTCGACCCGCCTTACGCCCTCGCCGAGCACGACCTGGCCTCCGCCCACCTAGCGGCCGCCGGATTCGTCGCCTACCTGCACCGGAAGATCAACGAGCGCCGTCGCCACCCCGGCCCCGACGCGCTCAGCGCCCTGATCACCGAAGCCGACTCCGGGGCCACGCTTTCCCGCCACGACCTGCTTCCGATGTGCGCCCTGCTGCTGATGGCCGGCTACGAGACCACCGCCAACATCATCACCAACGGCGCCCTCGCCCTGCTGCGCCACCCCGACCAACTCGCCGCCGCACGGCACAGGTCCGGTAGCGGACAGCTCGACGACCGCGCCATGAACGAACTGCTGCGCTACGACTCCTCGATCCAGATCACCTTCCGCACCGTGCAGCGCCCGACAGTGATCGCGGCCACACCGCTGCTCCCGGGGACACCGGTGGCCCTGCTGATCGGATCGGCCAACCACGACCCTCGCGCATTCGCCCGCCCCGACCAGCTCGATCTGGAGCGCGCACCCAACCCGCACCTGAGCTTCGGCGCAGGCATCCACTACTGCCTCGGCGCGCCGCTCGCCCGGCTGGAAGCCTCACTCGCTCTCGGCCGGCTGCTCGCCCGGACCCGCAGCATCGCACCCAACGGGGCGGTCCGGCACAAGGACATCACCGCCACCATCCGCGGTGTGACAGCCCTCCCCGTCACCCTCACCGCCACCTGACCCCGCGCCCTCGGGACAAGGAACCCACCAGCGAACATGACGTCCGTCAGCCCTCAGGGCATGCACCGCATCCCCGCTGCCCGGTCATGCCCCCACCCAAGGCTGGTGACCGGCGACCCTTCGTCCTGGGACGCGACCACGGCCTTCAGAGACCTGCGGGAGCAGGCTCCCGTCCAACAGGTCGTGCTGCCCGGCGACCTCGTCGCCTGGCTGATCACCGGCGCCACCCAGGCACGACAGGCCCTGACGGATCCACGCCTGGCCCACGACATGCGCCGATTGCCCGACCCCCGTCAAGGCTTCGGCGGCCGCCGCTACCCCGACGACATCTTCTCCGCCGAAGGCCGCCACCTCCTCAACAGCGACGGCACAGACCACCACCGCCTGCGCAAGATCCTCGCCCCCCTGCTGTCCCGCACGGCCGCGCAGCGATGGAAGCCGTTCATCGCGCAGACCTGCGCCGAGCTCCTGGACGACCTGGCCGCCACCACCCGCCCGGACCTGGTCACCGACTACGCCCGCCCGCTCGCCGTACGGGTCACCGCGGCGATCCTGGGGATCCCGGCCGCAGCGCGGCAGCAGCTGACCCACCTGACCCTGGAAATGATCAGGGCCCACGACCCCGAACACCCCACCGTGCATCGGGCCAGGACCGAACTGTTCGGCCTGTGGACTTGTATCGTCGGCCACAAACGGCGCCACCCCGCCGACGACCTCCTCACCCACCTCACCCACGCCCACACCCAAGGACGCCTTTCCACCGAAGAGCTCCTCTCCGTGGCCTGGGGCCTCTTCTCCGGCGGCATCTCACCCACCACCACACTGATCGCCTCCGGAGCGATCGAAATCATGCGCAGCCCCGCACTGCGCCACGCCCTCCGCGACGAAGCCACCGCACGCTACGTCACCGAGGAACTGCTCCGCATCACCAGCCCCTTCCCGGTCTCCGTCTGGCGCTTCGCCCTAGACGACGTCACCCTCGAGACCACCGTCATTCCCCGAGGATCCGTCGTGCTGATCGCGCTGGCGGCCGCCAACCGCGACCCGGCCGCCTTCCCGCAACCCGCCACAGCGCACCTGAACCGGCACACCGGCCACCTGTCGTTCGGCCTCGGCCCCCACTACTGCCCCGGCGCGCCCCTTGCCCGCCTGCAGGCCACCGAAGCGCTCACCGCACTGTTCCACCGGTTTCCCGATCTCCGGCTCACCACCGCGGAAACCGCCCTGCGCCGACAGGGAGTACTGATCGAAAGCGGTTACCAGCACGTGCCGGTGTGCACGGGCAGCATCACCACCAAAGGCGCCACGTGATCCAGCTGCCGGCAGAAGAGGCCGAGATCGAGCCAGGCCACGCCCACACCTGGCACCTCACCTTCCCCGACGCCCCCACCGCACCGGCTCCCCGGCGCCCCACCGGCTACAGCCAGGCCGTTCACCTCGCCTCAGCCTGGTCCGCGCACCAGGCGAACCGGCCGACCACTTTCGCCATCGCCTGCAGCTTCGAGCTGCCCGGCCTCCTCGACCTGCCCGCACTCGAAGCCGCCCTCCTGCACCTGGCACACCGTCACGAGGTCCTGCGCACCCACTGCCTCCCCACCGCATGGGGTGTCTCCGTCCGCGTCTGTGCACCCACGGACACACGCCTCGAACCCGTCCAGGCACGACCACTCCCCTCACGCGCCTCCACTCGCGCCCACCTGCACCGGCTTCTGCGGCAGGTGAACCCGATCACGGGCCCCCTGGTCGTCATGGGAGCCGTCGTCCGTGAAAACTCGACCACGGTCCACGTCGTATACGACCACCTGGTGGCCGACGTCCTGTCCGCCCCGATCACCGTCGCAGAGCTCACCCGCGCCTACGAAGACCTCACCCACAACCGACAGCCTGACCCGACGCACGCCGGCAGCTACCTGGACTTCGCACAACAGGAACGCACCTACAACCGCGCACTACGCGCCACCGACGAACAACTGCGGCACTGGCGAGACTTCACCACCGACGGAGCCCCGTTCCTCCCCACCTTCCCCCTCGACCTCGGCGTCGAGCCGGACCGCTCCTACACGTCGGTCAACCGCACCCACAGCCTGCTGCCCGGCCACCTGACGCAACGGGTGGAGACAGCGTGCCGAGCGTCCGGCGGAAACCTGCTCACCGGACTCCTCGCCGCGACGGCCGCCTCAGTCCGTGACGAAGGCGGCCCCGACACCTACCGCGCCCTCATGCCGGTCAACCGGCGCGGACCAGACCAGTACGCGCACTCCATCGGCTGGTTCGTCAACGCCGTCCCCATCGAGATCGCCGCCCCCCACCGAGCCTCCACCGACACCCTGATCGCCGAAGCACGCCACGGGTACGAAGCCGGACGCCGACATGCCGCCGTTCACTCCGCACGCGCACAGCAGCTCCTCAGCCGCGCGGGCGACACCGCCACCGACCACCGCCCCGCCCACTTCTTCTCCTACCTCGACTTCCGCACCGCACCCGGGGCCGACACCCCGTCAACGCACACTGCACGAGTCCACCTGTGGTATCCGGCCTCCAACGGAACCTTCTTCTGGTTCCACCGCAACCACCACGGACTCCACCTGAACACCCTCCACGCCGACACCCCACGCGCCCGGCACACCGTCAGCTCCTTGATCCACAGACTCACCCGAACGCTGCGCACACTCGCGGGTGCATCAGGATGACCTACCCGTGGGCGGCTACCGACGGGCCCGCGCTCCCTACCGGGATCCCGGCGCAGGCCTGAGCCCCCGGACCGCCCGGGACGCTTGCGACGCGGTCATCCCCGCCGGTGATGTCCAGCCATCACCAGGCCGGGCTCCGTGGTGTGCGGCTTGTCGAACGGCTATGGGCGCACGGGGCAGGAACCGGCACGGATCCCTGTAGGGCCGCAGCGCCTCTGGGAGGGCTTGAAGTGCCGTTTCGCCGGTGAACAGTGCGCCTCTCGCGGGTGAAACGACCCTTTCGTGCTGTCGCTGACGGTGCTGCGGCAGATACAACCGCCTCGTGATGATCACGATCTCGCGGGCTGCCCTCGCGGCCGCCGCTGCCCTTGCCCTGTCCCTTCCCTCCACGACCGCACACGCCGCCGACTCTCCGGCCGCGGTGCCGCAAGTACTCCCGATGGGGGTGGCAGTCTCCGCGCTGCAGCTGGCGGTGGAGGACCGGACCGGCTATCAGTGCACCAGCTTCCGGCACTGGAACGCTGATGCGGATCTCGAATTTTGGCTCTGACCGGAGTTCCGTGAACGATCTTGAGCCTGGTGTAATGCCAGGGTGATGTAGATCGCCGGGAAGCGGGGAGGCTCGGTGCGTGGGCGGGGGCGGGTGAACAGATGGCGGCAGCAGAGTCTCAAGGTGCTGGGAAGAGGCCAGCGCGGGTCGACTGGGAATTGATGCCCCTGGAAGGCGTCGGGCCGCTGTGCTTCGGCATGCCTATCACTGAGGTCGCCGCGGTGCTGCCGGGCATGGCCGAACTGCGTCGGTTCCAGGCTGACCCATCGTTTCGGGAAATCCTGGGTGTGGAGTTCGGTACTGGGCCTGCGCAGCCTGCCGTGTATGCCTACTTCGCCGACGGCCTGCTGTTCTGCGTCGCGGTCGACCCAGTGCATGGCCCCCAGGTGACGCTCTGGGGACGAGAGTTGACCGCTTGCGTTCCGGCCGATCTGGAGCGGTTCCTCCTGCATGCTCACGATTGTGGGGTGCTCGATGTGAGGTACGGTCCGCGGGGAAACCCTGGAGCCAACGGGCTCGGTCTGGTCGTGCGGGTACAAGAGGCCGCCGGAAGCGTGGTGACCCGGCCGGTCATGGTGGGCCGGGCCTGGGCGGACCGCTGCACCGACGACTGGGAAGGCGCGATCCCGGAATGTGAGTGGGTGGGCCGTCAGTGGATGTACCCCGGTCATTCAGAGCACTGGCCCCCGCCTGGCTACGCGCCGAACTGGCATGACTGGCATCCGCCCTTCTAGCCCACACAGCTCTCCTGACGCTGCTCGGCTTGAACCCCGTGAAGATCACGGGCGGGTAAGGATGCGTATCCGGAGCAGTTGGAATGAGGCCCGGCCGTACATGGCTCTCTTGAGTGTTTTCACGCGGTTGACGTGGCCTTCGACGACTCCTGAGCTCCAGTGCAAGGTCAGGCCAGCGGTGACGGCGTCGAGGTCGCCGCGGAGGAAGCCAGCGAAGCCGCTGATGGGCTTGGGTGCGTCCTGTTCGGCCTGGCGGATCCACTCGGTTAGGAGGAAGCCGCGCCGGTTCCGAAGGAGTTCGGCGAAGGCGCGGGCGAGGTCGCAGGCTCGGGCGATGTCGGGGCAGGCGATCCGCACGTCCAGCAAGCGGCGGGAGAGATCGGGTGGGAGGGTGTCCTGTGGTCGCATGATCCAGCTGGTGATCTTGCGGGGGCTGGGGAGGTCGGCTCGGACGGGTTCGGCGTTGCCGGCGCGGAGGGCAGCGAGGTGTTTGCGGACGACTTGGCGGCTGCCGCGGTAGCCGCGTTCGCGGATCTCCAGAAACAGGCGGCTGCCGCTGACGTGGCCGAGGCTTTCGGTGAAGCGGGTGTTCAAGTACGGCTTGAACGGCTCCAGTACTCCCTCCGGGCGGCGTTCATAGGCGGAGGCAAGGAGCTGGTCGAGGTCGGTGTCGCGGAACCGTCGGACGGTCTTGCGGTCGAGTTTCAGACGGCGGGCGATCGCGCTGACGGTCCAGCCTGCCGCGACGAGTTTGTGCACGTCGGCGTGGCGGTGGCGGGTCCGTTCGAGGATCGGCGTCCGTGGCAGCTCGTGCAGCGGGAGCTTCATCAGCGGGGGCGCCTCGGGTATCCCGGCGGTCTCTTCGTCGGCTCGTTTGCGCAGGCAGGTGCGGTGTTGGTGGCAGGTCTTCTCGACCGCGGCGGCAAGGTTCTGCAGCAGGTGCCAGCGGTCGGCGACTTCCACTGCGTTGGGGGCTGCTTCCTTGATCGCTCGGGTGTATGCCGTGGCCCGGTCGCGGCAGATGATCTCGGCGCCGGGATGTTCACGCAGCCAGGCGGCGAAGGTCTCGGATGTGCGGTCGGGCAGGACGTCCACGACGCGGCCAGCCTCGACGTCGACCAGGATGGTGCCGTAGGTGCGGCCTCTGCGGAAGGCGAACTCGTCGACGCCGAGGACCCGCGGGGACCGTTCCGGCACTATCGGAGGGTCTAGGCACTGTCTGATAATTGATCTTGTGGTGGGTCGTGGTGAGCTGACGGATGTGGCGTGGGAGCGGATAGCACCCCTGCTGCCTGGTGTTGATGGACGTGGACGACCGTGGCGGGATCATCGGCAGGTCATCAACGGGGTGTTGTGGCGGTTGCGGACCGGTGCCCCGTGGCGTGACCTGCCGGAACGCTACGGGCCTTGGCAGACGGCCTATGAACGGTTCGCCCGCTGGGAGGCGGACGGCACCTGGGCCCGCCTGCTCGAACAGGTCCAAGTCCGCGACGACTCCGTCGGAGCCGTGGAGTGGACCGTGTCGGTCGACTCCACGATCAGCCGGGCTCACCAGCACGCCGCCGGTGCCCGCAAAAGGGGGCGGCGGCGGGGGACGAACTGGAAGATCCGGCACGTGAGGCGGCTGGCCAGGCGCTGGGCAGGTCCCGCGGCGGGCTGACCACCAAGGTCCATCTCGCCTGCGACGGCCGAGGCCTGCCTCTGGCCGTTGTCGTCACTGCGGGCAACGTCAATGACTCGACCGTCTTCGACGCCGTTCTGGGAGCTTTGAGGGTTCCCCGGACCGGCGTCGGGCGCCCCCGCCGCAAGCCCGACGCGGTCATCGCGGACAAGGCGTACTCGTCCCGGGCGATCCGCCGGGTCCTGCGCAGGCGGGGCATCCGGGCGGTGATCCCGGAGCGGGCGGACCAGAAGGCCAACCGGCTGCGGCGCGGACAGGCCGGCGGCAGACCGCCGGCCTTCGACCGTGAGCTCTACAAGGCCCGCAACGTGGTCGAACGCTGCTTCGGCCGCCTGAAGCAGTTCCGCGCGATCGCCACCCGCTTCGACAAACTGGCCGCCCGCTACAACCAGGTGGTGCTCGGCCGGGTGAGTGGCGAGCGTGGAGCCGCCGAACAGGAGCACGTGTGCCCCGTTCTCCTTGAGTGCGGTCAGTTCCCCGACGACGTCCGCCGAGGCCCCGACCGGGCATCGTCTTCGTACCGTTCCGGGACGCACCCACCATCGACTACGGCGTGCTGTGGGCCACCGACCGCGCCACCGCGGCCCTCCAGGCCTTCACCACGACCCTGCGCGAGATCGCCACAGCGGACCGATCGGCAGACGGGGCGCAGGGCCTTACGCTGCAGGTGTACCTACCGGCAGAGGGGGAACACCTTGGTGGCGCGACCTTGGCCTCGGTGTTGTACGGGCAGGTGATCCTGTTCTCGGCCCGCCGCCGCAGCGGGGCCTGGTAGCCCTCCACCACACCAAGCTGTCGGGCCTATCGAGGCGGGTGCGCAGAAGCGCGGCGATTGTGGCGGCGTCGCGAGGCCTGGAGAAGGGTAGCGGTGCCGGCTTCGCGGCCGCGCAAACCTATTACCTACTCAATGCCTATTGGATGGACGGTAGTTGACTAAAGTGATCTATGGTTCAACTAACGGCTCAGGGGGAGCTGTACAGAACCGAGAGGTCCTTGACGTGCGTAAGAAGACCGCGACTCGCATAGGCATCATGGCAGCGGGGACTGTACTGGCCGTCGGCGCCACCGCTGGCACCGCCAGCGCCAACTACAACGCCAGCTACGTCGGCTACGGCTATGCCGAGTCGGGTGCGGGTGTGTGGTGCGTGCAGCACATCCTCAATCACAACAACATGTACTACGCCGGGCTCCGTGAGGACAGCTACTGGGGTCCGAAGACGGAGGCGGCGGTCAGGGAGATGCAGCGGAGGCTGAAGGCCAGCGACACCCCACTCGAGGTTGATGGTGTCGTAGGCCGCCGGACCGGCGGTTGGCTGGTCCGCTTGGGTACCGACGGCTATGCGGGCTACGGCAGCTACTGCGAGGGCGTGCTGCCGACCGGCTGGTAACAGCCGACGCCCAGGGCCTGCTGTTGGCTGGCGCTCTGGTTGCGGCGGGCTGGTGGCGGGCGGGGGCATCTCGGGCTGGTGAAGGCGGAACCGCCGTCATGGTCGAACTCTCCCCGAAAGGCCCCCTCCCCGGTGACCTGCCGTACTTCACGCGTCCGGTCTGCGAACCGGAACCGCCGATCACCACGATCACGGCCGTCGCAGACCTGGACAACCTGATGGACGGCGCGAAGTGCTCGTGCGAGGCGGGCGACGACAACCATCACTGACCCCAACCGGTCACTTCCGCTCACCACCCTCGGCCCCGTCCACCCCGACGCGCTCGCCCCCGCCCTCTTCGAGGCTCGCAGGATCTTCTCCCACGTGCCGTCCGCTGACCACCTGCGATGACGGTCGTGAACTGTCTTCCACTTCCCGAAACGGGACGGCAGATCCCGCCACGGCAGACCAGTCCGCTGCCGAAAGAGGACCCCGTTGATCACCCGGCGGTGACACTGCCACCGCCCACCCCGACCCACATTCCTCGGCAAATGAGGTTCCAGCCGAGCCCATTCCTCATCCGAAAGATCACTCCGCCCCACGTTGACCGCAACGATCCACCAGAGTCGGAGTCACGCGACCCATCGGACACGACCTAGCGCGGCGGTGTCGGCATCAGTGCGAGGCCCACCAGGTCGAGGGGGCCGCGACGGTGTAGCCCAGCGACTCGTACAGCGGTCTGCCCAGCTTCGACGCGGTGAGCGTGAGCGGGAGGTCCGCGAGGGGCGCGAGGGAGCCGAGCATGACGGCCCGTCCCACGCCGCGCGACCGGAAGGACTGGGACGTCGCGATCCAGTAGTGGCTGCCGATGCCGTCGTCCACGACGCTGACGCCGGCTCCCACGGGCACGCCGTCGTGCCTGGCGACGAACACGTCCACGCCCGGGTGCTCGATCAGCGCCGCCGGGAACAGCTCGCCGGGGCGGTACGGCTCGAATCCGGCCAGCTCGAAGCCTTCGATCACGATCCGCTCGGCGGCTTGGAGGTCCTCGGTCCGCCGTGCCCAGACCACCTCCAATGCCGGTTCACCGACCGGGCCGGGGGGCCGCAGCATGACCGGCATCTGCCAGCTGCGCAGGTTCAGGTGGCTCAGGTCGGTCGAGCTGAACGGATCCTCGACGTTTGCCGGCCCCGGGGCGCGGCGTACCAGCTCGCTCACTTCGGCCAGCTCGTCCGGGTCGAGGTCCGGCTCCTGGATCAGGATCCGCAGGCCGGCGCGCAGGTCGCCGTCGACCGCGACGAACCCGCGGCGGCGGATGACCGCGTGGCCCCGGCTTCGGCCGGTCGCGGCCCAAAAGGCGGCGGAGTTACGGGCCTGACGCATCGGTGCATCGGTCAGGGTCACTGGCTGTCCTGCCGGCATGGATCGTGTTGTCATCGCACCGACGGTAGTGCCCAACTGCCCGATTTCAGAGGCGGTTTTTCCTGCGGTCCCGCAGGGTGCTCGTCTCCCGGTCCAGTCGAAGGGCATCAAAAGTCGTTTTCTCTTCTGCGATCGGTACGAGCCCGGATCGAGCACATATAACCCAGACAGCCGACCCACCGCCCGCGGCTTGGAGGAAGAGCAGGGACTGCGCGACCGCCTGGCCGGGCTGGGGGGGGGGCAGCACCGCATGGCAGCAGGGTTCGCCCGGTGAACTGGCGGGCCGCATGGTCGGCGCCACGTTGCGCGTCCTGACCACCCCGCCTGGCGCTCCGGTTCCCGACGGTCCCCGCGTCTCCGCCTCCGCTGCCTGTTTCTGTTCCACCACAACCCCACCGGCGCGGCCCCTGGCCAGGCCGCGCCTGCGGTGCCGGCGCACTGGCAGACGGCCGCCCAGACCTCGAGCCTGGGACGGGGCCGGTGACGGCCGGGGCCCCCGGGCGGTGGGTATCGACGCGTGGGCGGAGTGGGGGGCGGGCGGCCTGGTGGGCGCTGTCCGACCGGGACCGGATCGCGGCCGGGGGCCTGCTGCTGGCCGGTGCCCTGATCGCGGCGGGCGGGCTGCCTCGGGCTGGTGGAGGCGGACTTCGTGCTGACGTTCCTCGGCGGCATGGCCAGGGTGGTCACTCTGTACCGGGGCGCGGTGTACCGGCCGCGGCCCGCTCCGACTCCGGCCCCTGGTCGCGCCCTCGGAAGAGGGTCAGCGTCACGTCGCCCGCGAGGGGTGCAGCTTGTTGCGGTCGCTTCGAGGTGGGCGATGGCGACGACCGGGTCGATGCCTTGGAGTGCTACGGAGTCGAGCGCGGCCTGGCCCGGCCCTCCGTATGTCTGGAGCACGGCGGCTGCAGCCCGGTCGTCGGTATTCCTGACTCGGAAGACTAGAGGCCGCGTTCGATCATCGCGATCACGTCCTGCCCGGCGTCGTGGGCCTGTTGCGGGGTGATGCCGCGTAGTGGGCCGTCGATCGTCAGTACCGCCAGGCCGTGGACTGCCGACCAGGCGAGGAATTCTGCGCCCGGGCGGCGTTCGGCGGGCAGCAGGCCGGTTTCCACGAGGCCGTCCAGCGCGGTGCCCAGCAGTTCGAACGGGGTGAGCCCGCCTGCCCCGGCCGCGGTGGTGTCCGTGGCGTAGGCCATGTCGGCCGGGACGTGGAAGGCGGTGCGGAACAGGCCCGGCTCGGTCACGGCGAAGCGGATGTAGCCCGTCCCGACGGCGCGGAACCGTGCGCGAGCGTGTCCGGCGGGGTCGTCGTCGGCGCTGGCGGCGGGGGCTGCCCGGGCGATTTCTGCCTCCATCATGAGCGCGACCTGGGCCATGGCGGCCTGGGAGACCCCGTGGACCAGGGCACCCCGGTCGGCGAAGTGCCGGTAGGCGGCATTGGGCGAGACCCCGGCGCGCCGGGTGACCTCGCGCAGCGAGACGGCATCGGGCCCGCCCTCGCGGGCCAGTTCCAGCGCCGCGTCGAGCAGGGCGTTGCGCAGGTTTCCATGCCGGTACGTGCTGCGCTTGGCAGGCGGTTCGGTGCCCGGTGGCTTCGAGGACATTCGCTTCCTCCCTCAGATGTGGACAGCGTCTACTTATAGGTATAGCCTACGGACAGAAAGTGGACGCCGTCCACATAACTGTTCATGGGGGTTTGCCGTGCAGAAGGTTGTATCCCGCGACGGGACCGTCATCGCGTTCGACCGGATCGGCGCGGGCCCGGCCCTCGTCCTGGTCGGCGGCGCCTTCCAGGTCCGCGACGACGCCAAGTGGGTCGAACTCGCCCGCCTCCTCGCCGACCGGTTCACGGTGGTGACGTACGACCGGCGCGGCCGCGGCGACAGCGGCGACACCGCGCCGTACGAGGTGGCCCGCGAGTTCGAGGACCTGGCGGCCGTCATCGACGCGGTCGGCGCAACCGCCGGCGTGATGGGCATGTCCTCGGGCGCAGTGCTCGCCCTGGAGGCGGCTGCCCACGGTGTCTCGATGACCGCGCTCGCCCTCTACGAGCCGCCGTTCGTCCTCGACGATGCCCGTCCGCCGCTCCCCGCGGACTACCTCGACCGCCTGCGCGGCGCGCTCGCGCGGGGCGACCGCGGCGGGGCCGTCGAGGTGTTCATGACCGCCGCCGTGGGCATCCCCGCGGAGTACCTCGCTCCGATGCGCGCGGACGCCGCGACCTGGGAGCGGCTCTGCTCGGTGGCGCACACCCTGCCGTACGACGGCGCCGTCATGGGCGACACCATGTCGGGCCGCCCGCTTTCGGCGGACCGCTGGGCTTCGGTACGGATTCCCGTGCTGGCAGTCGGCGGCGGCGCGAGCGACCCCTCGCTCCAAGCCGGCGCCCGGGCCCTGGCCGAGCTGCTGCCGACGGCCGGCCACGCCACCCTGGAGGGGCAGACCCACGACGTCGACCCGGCCGCCCTGGCTCCGCTGCTGACAACATTCTTCGCCTGAGACGGGGTCTTCGCACGAGCACGGTTTCGCATCCAGCGGCATGTCCCTCGACGGCTTCATCGCCGGCCCGAACGCCGGCCCGGGCAACCCGCTGGGCGACGGCGGCATGAAGATCCACCGCTGGCTCTACTCGGTCGAGGCCTGGCGCGAACGCCAGAGCCTTCCCGGCGGCGGCGAGCGCAACGCGTCCGCCGAGGTGGTGGAAGAGGCCTTGGCCCGCGCGGGCGCGTATGTGATGGGCCACCGGATGTTCGCTGAGGGAGAGGCCGGCTGGCCGGACCCGCCGCCGTTCCGGGCCCCGGTCTTCGTCCTCACCCACACACCGCGCGCCCCGTGGGTCCGCGGGGGAGGGACGACGTTCCACTTCGTCACGGACGGCCCGCGAGCCGCTGTGGACCGGGCGCGGGCGGCGGCCGGGGCCAAGGACGTCCAGATCTCGGGAGGCGCCGAGACCGTACGGGCATACCTCGCCGCCGGCCTCCTCGACGAGCTGGAGATCCCCCTGGCCGCGCTGGTCCTCGGCTCCGGAACCCGCCTCCTCCACGGGGTCGACCCGTCGATGGGCCTGGTCCCCGACCGCACGGTCGCCACCCCCGAGGTGACCCACATCCGCTACCGCGTCGCGCGTTAGCCAGGCTCTGTTTGGATCACGGGCCCGACTACATCGAGGTGCCGCGCAACCGATCGAGGGGCGGCGTGGACCGCCGCGGCGCCCTGCCGGGCGGCGGATGTTGACGAGCTGCGTCAGACAGGTGCCCAGAAGAACATCAGGGCCGCTGCCGTGGCTGCCCGGCTCGTCTCCCGGGTGCACGAGGTATCCGCAGGGTGGGGGTCTGACGCGGCGAGGCAAGCGTTCCGTGAGCGGGTCCGGTTACACGAGGACGGGCTCCGGGCGGAGAGCGACGCCGGCGGTCGTGCGTACGCTCGCGGCCATCTCTTCCAGGGCAGTGTGGAAGCCGTGCGCGGTGGCTTCGGCCTGGGCGGTGAGGGTGAGGGTGCGTCGGGTGGAGCAGCGGACGTCGCGGGTTCCGCGCTGGCGTAGAGGGGCGTGAACCGCTTCCGGCCGGTCAGCGGGTACTGCAAGTTGGGGGGTGTCCCAGACTTCCTCCAGCCGTACGACCGTGTCATTGCCCCAGACCGGGGAACGTCCCCCTGTGGCTGTGACGAAGCGATGGGAACGGCTCGGAGCCAGCAGTGGGCCAAGCGGGTCACCGACCAGCCTCCTTGATAGCTAGCGGTCACTTTCCGTAGTAGATGTGTAAGCCGCGCGTAAGGCCCTGGCCGGGTAGCGGCGCGTGATCCGTCCGTGTGCCCTCGAACAAGGGAACCGTCCATGGCGACGTCGACCGAGCCCGTGACGCCGATCCCCGTACGGGGCCGTTCCTGGGGAAGCGTGGTGGTGACCTGGCTGACGACCACCGACCACAAGAAGATCGGCCACCTCTACCTGATCGCCTCGTTCGGCTTCTTCGTCATCGGCGGCATCCTCGCGCTGCTGCTGCGCGCGGAGCTGGCCCGGCCGGGCATGCAGATCGTCTCCAACGAGCAGTACAACCAGGTGTTCACGCTGCACGGCACGATCATGCTGCTGTTCTTCGCGACACCGACCTTCGCCGGGTTCGCCAACGCCATCATGCCCTTGCAGATCGGGGCGCCCGACGTGGCCTTCCCGCGTCTGAACATGCTGTCGTTCTGGCTGTTCCTGTTCGGCGGGATCATCGTGGTGTCCAGCCTGTTCACCACGCAGGGAACGGCCGACTTCGGCTGGACGGCCTACACGCCGCTCAGCAGCGGCAAACGCACCCCCTACGTCGGGGGCGACATGTGGATCATGGGCCTGGCGATGTCCGGGTTCGGCACGATCCTCGGCGCGGTCAACTTCATCACGACGATCATCTGCATGCGCATGCCCGGCATGACGATGTTCCGGATGTCGATCTTCACCTGGAACATCCTGCTCACCTCGGTGCTGGTGCTCTTCGCGTTCCCCGTCCTCGCGGCGGCCCTGCTGGTCCTGGAGGCCGACCGGCGCTTCGGCGCGCAGGTGTTCAACCCGGCCAACGGCGGCGCGCTGCTGTGGCAGCACCTGTTCTGGTTCTTCGGGCATCCCGAGGTCTACATCATCGCCCTGCCGTTCTTCGGGATCGTCACCGAGATCTTCCCCGTCTTCTCCCGCAAGCCGCTGTTCGGCTACCTCGGCCTGATCGGCGCCACGATCGCGATCTCCGGGCTGTCGGTCACCGTGTGGGCGCACCACATGTTCGCCACCGGGGCCGTGCTGCTGCCGTTCTTCTCCTTCATGACGTTCCTGATCGCGGTACCCACCGGGGTGAAGTTCTTCAACTGGATCGGCACGATGTGGAGGGGGTCCATCTCGTTCGAGACGCCGATGCTCTGGTCGGTCGGCTTCCTCGTGACGTTCCTCTTCGGCGGCCTGACCGGCATCATCCTGGCCTCCCCGCCCCTGGACTTCCACGTCACCGACTCCTACTTCGTGGTGGCGCACTTCCACTACGTGGTCTTCGGAACGGTCGTCTTCGCCATGTTCGCCGGGTTCTACTTCTGGTGGCCGAAGATGACCGGCACCATGCTCGACGAGCGTCTGGGGAAGATCCACTTCTGGACCCTCTTCATCGGCTTCCACATGACCTTCCTGGTCCAGCACTGGCTCGGTGCCGAGGGCATGCCCCGCCGGTACGCGGACTACCTCGCCGTCGACGGTTTCACCGCGCTCAACACCCTCTCCTCCATCGGTGCCTTCCTGCTCGGCCTCTCCACGTTGCCGTTCTTCTACAACGTGTGGAAGACGGCCAAGTTCGCGCCTCGAGTGGAGGTGGACGACCCGTGGGGCTTCGGCCGCTCCCTGGAATGGGCCACCTCCTGCCCGCCGCCACGGCACAACTTCCTCACCTTGCCGCGCGTGCGGTCCGAGTCCCCGGCCTTCGACCTCCATTACCCGGAGATCGCCGCGCTGGACTACCGGGAGGACCACAAGCGCGATGTCGTTGACCAGGACAGGGCCTCCGCCCCCCGAGGGTCCCTGCGCGGCAAGAACCCGGAGCAGCCCCGGTAGGAGGCGGCGATGACCGAACGCCCGGAGGAAGCGGCGGCCGGGCTGGCAAGGATCGAGGGGTACCTGATGAGCCAGGCCGCCCTCCGCGAGGCACGCGAGGAGGGCCGCGCGTTCGCCGACGCCCTCACCTGGCTCGGCCCCCGCGAGCAGGACGAGATCAGCGACCGCTTCGCCCAGCATCACCTGCGCCTGCGCCGCGAGATGCTCGCAGCAACCGTCGCGAGGGCCACGGAACTACGCCAGGAGTACAGCCACCGCTATGCCCGCCTGCGCCGGCGCGTCATCGGCCTGACGCTGGCCGCCTTCGGAGTCTGTTCACTGGCCTTGGCCCTCCTCACCCGGCCCTGACCGCCGCAACGCCAGGACGCCTCAGGCCGCTGGTGGGCATCCTGGCTGGGGCGCCTTCGAGGGCGGGAGCAGGCTCTCTGACCGACCCCCGGCGCGGGCTGCCACCACACGGTGGCGGCCCGCGCTGTCGTGTGGCCGGCCCTGGGCGCCCCCGCAGGGGTGAATTTTCCCCTCGCGTACGCGTTGGTGTAGCTCCGGATTCCACTCCGAGCAACTTGGAAACACGCAGGTCAGGCGTCTAGGGCGCGAAAAAGTTCACTCCTTGAGTTGGAACAAGGGGCGGCGACGGCAGCAGCTCTTACTGCTGGCCCAAGGACGTGTCCTGACGTGCAGTTTTCTACGAGAAGTCCCGGTCGGCCGCAGGGAGGCGCAACACGCTTGCGCGGTCTGCGGATTGGGGTTGGCCCGTGCGGGGTCGATACTCTGGCTTCCACTCGTTCGGGTGTGTGTGCAGCTCCTGAAGCGCCGGTTCTTCGCGGTCCGTTGGGCCGGCGTGTCACCCGTTGCACACCGATCCGAATGGAGGGCTCCCATGCCCGGTAAAGACGAAACGCCGTCCGAGAAGTCGGAGGACGTGGCGCCGAAGCCCGGGGGTGAGAGCAGCACCATGCACCTGCTGCTCGCCGGTGCGATCTCGGCCTTCCTGGCCGGTCTCGCTGGTGAGGCCGCGCACTGGTTCATCCAGTTCGTGGTGTGGCTGTACGAGTACCTCGGCAGCCACCTGTAGAACGCCGAGCGCCTCCTGATGCATCAGCATCAGGAGGCGCCGTCCCGGCAGTGTTGCAGCACTGTTCGGGTGATGGTGCGCGTGTCACCCAGCGGTCTCTGCCCTGTCTTTTGCCAGGCCGGGCAGAGGCCGCTCCTTGTTGTGGCGACGGTCCACCTGCTTCCAGGCGAAGGCCGTCTCCTCCACGGCGTACGCCACCCCCTGGGTAGCCCACTCGGCTTCACGGACCGCTCCCCGCGCACGCGAGGATGACGACCCACCGAGCAGCGCTGGTGGTGCTCAGCGGACCTTCCCGCGTGCGCGGGAGAGGTCCGCCGGGTTGGGGCGTACGCCATATCTGTTCCAACTGTAGCGAGAGTCATCCAGGAGGATGGACATCGTGTCTCCCTATCCAGTCGGACGATGGTGCGTACGGAGGCGGCCGTCAGGGTTTCCGGCGTGCTGTCCCGGCCGGCGGCCGACCTTGGCGGGGAGGGTCAGGCTGCCAATGCCTGGCCCAGTCGATGCCGAGTGCGGGGAGAGTTTCGAACGGTACGGCGCTCGAGCCGGTCGCGGCGCTTGACCTGCCCGGAACGCCCCGCCTTCGCGTTAGTGGTACTGCTGGCGGGCTTCGACCCCGATTGAGGGACCGTGCGAGGCGACGTTCCCTTGATGGCGGACGCGATCAGGCAGGCCAGAGGCATGATAGATGCCGACTCGACCTCGGCCTCCTCACGGTGAACTAGTCGAGCGTCATGCATACGTGAGGCTTCACGTGCTTGGTGATCCACCCTTTCGTCCCCCACTTGAGGCCGGTCTCCGAGTCGCCGTGGAGCTCGACCTCGTAGAAGCCGTTCTTCTCCCGCAGGACGTAGACGGAGTCCTGTCGCTGAGGGGGAGAGCACTTGCGAGGTGTGGGTCCTGGCGAGCTGGGGTGTTGCAGGTTGGTCGAGAACGGCTTGTGTGACGCCAGCCGCGGCTTGGTCTGGGAGTGTTGCAGCTTGGTTGAGAACCAACCGGGTGTCGCAGATGTCGTCTGCGTCTAAAGAGCCGAGCGCGATTTTGGCCTCTCGGGTTGTTTCTGCAGGTCGGGGGGATCGGACAGTCGGGTTGCGGGTTCGGGGGTGAGGTGCGGAGCGCTGTCTTCCTCCGCTGTCGGTTCCCAGGGCAACACTCCTCGATGCTCGCCGTCTGCTACCCGAAGTAGGGGGAACCGTTTTCCAGCCAGCCGATTGCGTGCAGGTCGCGTGCGAGCCAGCTGTAGGCGAGGTTTGTGGCCGGCCGTTCATGGCGCAGGATGATTGTTTCCTGGCTGACTTCGGGCACTCGGAATGCAGCTGATGTGCCCTGGGCCAGGTGCGTCCACTGCCTGGGTGGTACGTCAGGTTCTTGAATCAGGTCGAGGTTCACCACGGGTTTGTAGCAGTCACGTGCCGTGCTGTCCGTGTGGAGCGTGTACTCCAGGATCGGGGGAAAATCGGCGGTCTCGTCCGGGCTTGGCGTGATCACGAGGCCATCGGCGCGGGCCGGCATGATGCTGTATAGGGCCAGTGCGTGCCCGAACCGGGGGAAGTTCGCCTCTACGAGTTGCTGATATCCGATGAGCGCATTCTGCAGGACGGTGGTTGCGATGGACCACGTCAGCTCAGGGGAGTAGGCCTGCCAGACGAACCGAGCCCCCGTTCTTTGATCCGCGGGCGGGTATGGAGCGGCGAGGGTCTCATCGCGGATGTGCTGGAGCTCGGTGTGGAGCCAGCGGACGTCGTCGGAGTCGATGGTGTCGCCCGCTGTCCGCCAGGTGCACCACTGGCTGATCTCAACTTGCTTCAGCATTGTCTGCACCTCCAGCCGGAGCTCACGGACAGGTATCGGAGCGCCTTGCGGGAGCCGGCGGCCGGAGAGGACTCGACGAGCGAGAAACTGGATCCGCTCGGCCGCGAGCGGGGAGCCGGATGGCACGGGCAGTAGCCTCCGCTGGATGCGGAGCGACAGAGCCGTACGCAGCCGATTGCGTGCCCAGGTCCATCTCGAGAGGTCATCCTTAGGCAGGGTGAAGCCTTCGATGCTGTGAAACTCTGACTGCAGGCCGGCGCCGAACTGAAGGTCCGGACGTGCTACGAGATCCGCCTCAAGCACACCTTCGCGACCTACGGCAAGCAGCATGAAGTCGCCTTCGAGCCGGATCCCCCACGGTTCCAGCACGCTTCGGTGTTGACGCGTCAGCTGGGATGGCAGGTTGCCGAGACCGTCGGTCCAGGCCTGCATGGCTTCCCTGAGCCATCTACCTGCCACGAGTGTTGACTCCTGGCTGGAGTCTTGGTGCTTGCTGCCTACCTGGTGTGCTCGCTGCCCGGCTGGCGAGACCTCGTCGAGTACCCATGACGCTGCGGCAGCGTTTGCTCGTACGAGACGTGACATGAACTCCACCGCCTTGTCCGTCGCAGCAGTGTCGATCGCGAAGGCGACCGCGTAGCGCCAGCGAGGGAAGCTCTCAGGGGCTGCAGCCTCTTCAAGCTGGGTGATGCCATCTTGGAGTGCCTGCGCGGCGAAGTGCTGCTCGAACAGTGGCAGAGCAAAACGAAGCTGGCCGTCGTCCCGGACTACCAGCCCAGTCTCCTCCAACTCCCAGACGTCCTTGTCCCGCCCGAACGAGGAGGCCCGGACTTGTCCGGCTGAGTCCATGACCAGGGCGGCGAGTCGTACGAGGCCGCCCCACACCTCGTCCTTGACCGGCCGCCGCTGCTGTCGGAGAACGGAGCTTGCCAGACCAGCGAGCAATTCCTGCGTCGACACATTTGCGTCACCGCCGGCACGCAACCGGCTTGCCAACGCGTGGACTAGGAGGGGACTCGTAAGGAGCTGCCGGGCTTCGTGTTCTTTGACGGCGTGGAAGGCCAGGTCACCCACGATGAGGCGGAGCAACTCCAGACCGCGCTGATGAGGCCATGGCGCGACCTCGATATGCTCGCGCTCGTCCACCTCACCCGCCCCCGGCCGAGTCGTTGCGAGAACACTGAGCCGAGGCCATGTCAGAACAAGCCGCCTTGCCTGGGCCAGCACCTCATGAGCATCCCACGGACTCAGCCGATCCAGATCGTCAATGACGATCCGGCATTCCCGCTCCAGATCTCCACTCAGGGCCGCTTCCAGCTGACGCTGCTCCAGGTCCCGCGCCTCCAGCCACACCGGCACCGCCACAGTTGCATCCGCCTGCGCCCGTATCAACCCCGCGCACCACCAATGCTCCGCTTCCTCGCTCTTGCCTGCACCCATGGGCGCCACCAGAACCCGCACGCTCCCGAGGGGAACCTCCACAAATGCCTGCTCCTGAGCAATAAGCCATTCGAGAACATCGTCCCGCCGATCTGCTGGCGTACCACTCAACCGAGTAAGCCGTCGTGCGAGAGAACGCCGACCTGCGAGCCCCAGTGCCTTCGTGCGTTCCGCATCCGCCGTTGCTTCCTGACCGTCTGCAGTCGGCCGATGGTCCGTCGGCGAGGCGAGCTGCTGGCTGCTTCTTGCCATTGACGGCTGCGCTTCCTCCAGGAGGTTCCGCCAGTACCGCTCGTTCAGCTTTTCCCCAACCCAGTCACTCCAGACATGAACCAGGGCGAGGAGGTGCTCGCTACTGCTGGGGCTGGGCACCGTCGCGCGCGCCGGTGGAACGGCAAGCCAGCCGCTGATCGCTTGGAACCTGACGGTGACTGCGTACGGCGTGCGTATCGTCGAGCGCGCGGCCTCCCGCCTCGACCACGGCAGCCCTGCAGCCTTCCGTGCACGCTTTGGCCGCCCCTCGAGGGCACGCAGCTGCTCGTTCAGTTCCTGCGCCGGATCCGGCATCCGTGCTCCCGGTGGCTGTCCGTCGTGTCCGCAGCTACCCAGGCGGACACCTCGTTGACCTGCGAGCCTAGAGGCCGTTCGTCCGGAGCGTCCTCCCTTTCGGACGCCAGCCTTGTTTGGGCTGGAACCTCAGGTCAGCGCCCGGCAAGCGGAGCCGGGCAACGATCTCCAAGGGGGCATCGGAATGAACCGAAACGATCGAATGAAGAGGCGCACAATGCGCCGTCTCGGCCGTACGGCATTGTTCGCCGCCGTACGCGGAGCTGGCGCTGCGGCCGGATCGTCTGGGGTCGCCACGCTGATCTGGTGGTTCGGGACCCGCTGATTGCAGCTTTCTGATGCACGTGTCCTCGAGGCGGCGGAAAGACCGTGTTGAGGACGGCTGCTGGTCCTGCCCGAGACAGGTACTGGGTTGAAGAGTGAATAGATGAGCTCAGGGCTACTTCTGTCCTAAGGCTGCTCAGGGGCCTGATCGGCGGGTTTTGGGCTGGTGTGTGGTTTCGGCATGGTGGTCGAGACGGACCGTGTCCAGGGTGGTTTTGGTGATGCGTTCGGTGCCGTTGTGGATGGCGGTGATGGCGGCTTGTCGGATGAGTCGGGTGAGGCTGCCGATGCGGCCAGCGGTGCGCTGGTGGAGGTAGGTGGTGTGGCGGGGGAGGGTGCCGGGTTTGTGGTGGTGGAGGTCGAGGCGTTTTCGAGGTCGGTGACGGTGACGGTGTCGGTGAAGGGATGCCGTTTGCCGAGGCGGGCGGGGAGTGGCCCGCATTCGACGAGGGTGGCGCGTGCCACAGGGGGCGTACGTCGTCGGGCTGCCCGCGCAGGGCGGTGGCCAGGGCGGCGACGAACGGCCAGTCGGCCAGGTCCCGCTCGGGCCGTTCGCTCACCAGGGCGCGCGCGACCCGGCGGGGGCTGAGTGTCAGGTGCTGGTAGCAGATCTCGTCGGGGGTGGGGGAGCCGGCTGCGATGCACATGCCGCGCAGGGCGGCCTTGAGTGAGGCGGCGGCCTGGCTTTGAGGCTCGGTTCTGCATGGCCGTCGGCGGACGGTTTTGAGAAGCAGCTGCCCCTGCTGGCCAATGCAGTTGCCTTTGAGTTGCGGGGGATCGTCGCCCTGTCTGTGACGGAGCAGGGCGCGGGCCGGCAGGTCAGACACGCTCCGTACCATCCATAGGTGACCAACCCGTTCTTCCACACACCCAGACGCCGCTTCATCACCTTGGCCACGCTGGCCGCCGTCGTCGCCTTCGGGTGGTACGCCGTTCAGCCGGTCGATCCACGATGCGCGACCTACGCAGTCGGCTCAGGGTCCCTCACGTCCGCCGGCACTTCGGCGGAAGAGAGGGAAGCCGCAGCCAGGCAGGCTTACGAGGACGCCTTGGCCGACGGCACATGCGGACCATCCCACGCCCGATTCCGAGACTGGCTCGGCTGACCTGAGCCCGCAGCCCCGGCGCGCTGCGGCCCTTGGCGCCGTCGTGGGACCCGCGACGAGGTAGAGGCCGCCACTGCTCTCGCCCGGGCCCGAGCCGAGGAGCCGATCGTCATTCTCGGTCCCTCGTCACCTACTCCTTAGGCGGTGACGAGGCTCGGGTTCCCCTGAGTACCGGTCTTCCGGCTCGGCGGTTGCTCGGGTCGCCGCCGTTCGGCTCGGTCGTGCTTGGCTATCGCCGCGTCCACCAGCTCAGCGGTGAACACCTTCGTCAGGATCCCGATCCGCACCCGCTGGCCTCCACCCCGTCACATGCGGGGCAACGATCCCCGCGGCTCAAAGGCAACTGCATTGGCCCCTGCCGGCCCCCAGCTCGACCGCCGAGGCGCGCGGGGAGGGCGAGGCGCTCGACCTGCTGGGCCCCAGCCCAGCTGGAGTGGACGCAATGGCCGGCCGACGCGCGGTCCCGCCCGTACCGCATTTGGTGGATCTCAGGATGCTTGCGCCCCTGCCAGGGCAGTCTGAGGGCCTTGGACCGGCCTACTCGGCTGGCCCGGCCGTGCATCGCGGGAAGGAGCTGGTCGTGGACAGGGTGCTGGAGGCGTTGGGGGCCGCGCACGAGGGATCGGTGGGGGTGCTGCTGGCCGGTGGCGCCGAGCCGGGCCCGGTCTACTTCGATGTGGGCAGCGGTCCGAATATGCCGTCGTCGTCCGAGTGGCACGCTTACGACGGCAGGTACGGCCGGCCCCGGGCCGTAGCGCTGCGGGGGAGCTGTTCGTGCGGCTGGCGTGGGGTGGCCGAGTACCCGCTCGACTGGACTCTCCTCCCGGGCGACAAGCCGCTGTACGAGGCGGACATCGACGTGTCCGGGCCGGTCGCCGACTACGAGGCGCACCTGTCGGTCGTCCGGGACGCGGCCGTCCAGCTGCCCGCAGATCTCATGGAGCTCCTCACCGCACTGGTCTCCCGTCTCGACGGCCTGGCCTTCGGGGAACCACTGGTCGCGCTCAAGGCGCTTGCCGATCTCCGGTACGTCGTCGCCGAGGCCGGGCAGGACGCGGTGCATGAGCTCGCGGCCCAGGAGGTGGCGATCGAACAGGTAGCAACCGCGCTTGGCACCAGTGAGGCCGAGGCCCGCCGCTATCTGGGCGACTACCTCCACCCCTGACCCTCGCGTGGCCGGCAGACACGCGGCGAGGTAGTCGGCACCTACTTGTCCCCGCTGGCGGTGCGCCTGGTTGACGAGGGCGGCTTCCAATAAATCGCGCGCGCCGCGGCCTGTGAGCCGGCGGACAAGCGGCCTGCTGCGCGTGAGGGGGAAGCGGTCGTCCGGGTCCCGCCCGGGGCGCAGGGTGGTGGACTGCCCGCCCACCGAACTGCGCGTCGGCGACCAGGTCATGGCGGGCGGCACCGGATCGCGAGTGCGGGCCGCAGCGTCGGGGTGGGGCGGGCAGCGGTGGTCAACTGGCGCCGCCGCCACCCCGACTTCCCCGCCCCGACCGGCGGGACGGAGGTACACCCGGAGTCCGACCGGGCCGACATCGTCGCGTAGCTGCTCGCCCACGACAAGATCACCGTTCCCGCCGGGGCAGGCGCGGCCTCGCTGCTGGTGCGCGGCACGGCAGGCGCCACGGGACGGTTCCGGCTGACCGCCACCGCACACGGCGAAGACCCGGTTGACGTCATCTCCTCTGCAGCGCCCGCTCCGTCGGCTCCTGTACGTCCCCCCGCCGCCTACTGGCGGACGATGCAGGGAACCGGCCGGTTCGCCCTGACTCCGGTCACCCCGGACACGATCGGGTCCTGCTCGTTGGTCGGGGCGACGCTTCTCTGATGCGCCCGCCCCTGGGTGCCCGGTGTCGGTCGGAAGCCGCTACGCCCGTACGTCTGCGCGGTGTGGCGGAATCGGTTCGAGTAAGCGATGGAAGCGCTTGTTACGGAGCTGCATGCGCATTCGGCGCACACCAACAGCTGGCGCGAATGAGCTGCTTATCCGGCTGGTAATCCTCTTTGTGATATGGGCGGGGCTGTTCCGGCTCGGCGGTGGGACGGTGTCAATTGGCTATTGACGCTTGCAGTTTGCAAGGGAGAGTTGCGGATATGTCCGCATTAGGAAACGGCCGTCATGGGTTGTGGCGGTTGATGGCGGGTGCGGGTCAGGGTGTGGGTCCTCGGCAGGACGCCGGGAACCGCACGGAGCCCGCCCGGCCGGCACGAGGCCGGGCCGGTTGATCGTTGAAGGAGTCATCTGCATGTCAGCTTCCCTCGCCACCCGCCGTACCGTCGCCGCGGTCCTGGCCGCCGGCGCACTGATCGGGGCGGCCGCCGTTCCGGCCGTCGCCCACGACGACGACCGGCGTGACCACCGCGGCGCGTACGCCTCGATCGTCATCGGCGACGTCCAGCCCGGCGGCCGCGGGCGCGACAACCGGGCCCTGAACCGTGAGTGGGTCGAGGTGGAGAACACCGGCCGGCACTCCGTCAACCTCCACGGCTTCACCCTCACCGACCGTGACGGCAACCGCTACCGCTTCGCCGGGCTGCGTCTCGAGGGACACTCCAGTGTCAAGGTCCACACCGGCTACGGCCGCGACACCCACCGCGACGTCTACCAGGGCCGCCGCCACCAGATCTGGGACGAGCGCGACACCGCGACCCTTCGCGACGACCGCGGCCGCGTCGTGGACACCGAGACCTGGGGCCGCCACGGACACCGCGACCACCGCTGATCCGGCCCGGCAGTCACACCGTCGGGGGCCGTGACTGCCGGCCACCAGCAGCAGCGGCGTGCCGCGGCAAGCAGCCGCGGCACGCAACACCCCACCCCAACGGCCCGACCGGCGCGGCCCCGCCAAGTCGCCTGGCATGTCGTGCGGGGGCGGGGGAGTGCGAGTGGTGGGACGAGACAGGGCCCGAGAGGGCTCGGATCGCGCCCCCGTCGGCCTGGCCGTTACCTGTGTTTGACGGGACGGGCCCGGCCCTGGCGGGCCCCACCGCGGCTGCAGCGGTGCCCAGAGCTGATGTGGAAGCAGCCGATCCAGGAAGGTCTTTTTGTGGAGCCATGGAACTGTGATCCGTCCGAGGTCACGATCCCTCAGTTGGACCTGGACCCCTACCGTTTCCCCGGCTTAGACATCGACCTGCCGACCGTCCACGCCGCCCCGGCGCAGAGCCGTCCAGGTGACACGGACTGGCAGTGTTCTCCGGCCGGGGAAGGCCATGCGGAGGCTCACCACCCGCCGTCCGATCCAAGCCCGGGCTGGTCCATGACGCCCATGGACCGTCGGAGACTGGACCTGCAAGCGGCTCTGACCGCCGCCGGTATCTCCCCACTCCCCGGCGACCTGGAAGCCATCTACATCCTGTCGTCACTCGACGACGAAACCCACGCAGCCCTCGTCCGCTGGATCACTCCAAGTGCGCCGAACGCCCCACGCGCGTTGTCTGCCGGGGACCATCGGACCTGGCCGGGAGGCCAGTAGGGCCATTCCGGAACCCGCGGGTGGAGGCCAGCTACCTTGCTGCCGGCATCAGATGCAATCAACTGTGTGCCCCTCGCACGGCGCTCCGAGTGGGCCCCTGAATATGAGCATGGCCACTCCGATTGCCCGAGGCCAGCGCAGAACGGCGCGGCCGACCGGGCCGGGGGCGCGTGGCGGTTCTTCGCTGTACCCGCGGGTACCGGCGCGGATCGGGCGCAGGTTTGATAGACGTGTACCGATCGGGCAGCTTTCCGGCAATCCGGGAGAGGGCGGCGGGTCGGTGTCTGTACTTCCACCGCGCATCATCGTGTGCTCCCACTGCCGGGCACGCCCCGGGGAGGGGGCTGTACCCACCCTGGCGGCCCACAACGGGCAGCTGACGGTCACGTGGCATGCAACGGCGTGTCCGCACCACCTTGCCGACCGGATCTTGGCCGGCAAGGAATCCTGAGCAAGAGACCCGGGCGGGTCCGCGCGGAGGCGGATCCCGGCCCGTCGCCGGTCACAAGGGTTCACCGCCGCGACACCGCCACCGGCTCCCTGCGCGGCACGGTCGTTACCGACATGCAGGTCCTCATGAAGCGTTGCGCGGCGGCGGGGCACCGGTGACCGCCCGCCGCCGCCGGTACAGCATCGGCGAGGCGGTGTTCGACGCCGACCGGCAGGCGCGCGGCGAAGTGGTCGGGATCTACCCGTCCCCGCTGGTGGTGCGCCTGGCCGACACGGTTGTGCCTCGAGCTGGGGGTCGTTGTTGTCTTGATCGTCCATGCTTCCACTGGGGGCACCTGATCCCGCGCTGATGAGCGGGGATCAAGCCGTGGTGATGTGGGTGAGGGTGTCGGATAGGCGGCGGATGGCTTCTTCGGCGTCGGTGTACTGCTCGGGGGCGGGCAGGACGGCGCCGAAGGTGGGGCCGTGGTCGTCGGGCAGGGCCCGCCAGTGCAGGACGGGGGTGAGGGCGGTGGTCGCGGCTCCCAGGAACCAGGCGAGGCGTCCGTGGACGCCGGCGAGGGCGACGGCCAGGACGGCGAGTGCTTCCCGCAGGTGGGCCAGCCGTTCGACTGCGGGCAGGGCTTCCTGCGTGTGTGGTGTGCCGATGGCGGTGCGCAGGTCGGCGGAGGCGTTCGCGGCGATGCTGCGGTCGGCCGGGGTCAGGGTCCACGACTGGTCGCGGATCTGTGCTTCAGCCTGCGCGGCCAGTGCCTCGATGGTCGTCCGCATGCCGGTCACCCTAGGCGCCGTGGCGAGTTCCTGGAAGAGATCGTGGACGGGGCGCCTTGGGCAAGGACCGGGGCGTGCCGCCCGTGGGTGTCTACCGCGCCCACCCGGCGCTATGACGGGCCACGGCATGCCTGCGGCGGGTCCGGCGGATGACGTAGGGCGGCCCCCGGTTCCGCCGGGGACGTCCGGCGGTGGACGGTTCCGCGTGACTGGCGTCCGCGCACCGCCGTTTAGCTGATCATGAACACACGCACTCTCGCCCTGGCCCTGGCCCTGGCCGGCGCCACACTGCTCCTCGCCCCGGCCGCTGCATCGGCCGCGCCCGCCGTCCCTGCCGTCGATGTGGCACTGCCCCATGTCCGTTCGGCTGATGGGGCTGATGAGAAGAAACCCGCTCGGGCCGGGCCGGGTAGCCGCGCTGCGGGCGCGTTCCAGCCGCTGCGCGGCGCGTGTGTGCTGCCTGGGCGGTATACACCCGCACGCGCCAGGGTGACGTATACGGGTCAAGATCGTTGGCCGAGCATGAGCTACAACACCAAGCGCGCACTTGCCACCGTCACCCTTGGGGCCGCCGCGTCCCTGGGCATGCTCACCACACTTGCGCATGCCGACAGTCCCGAGCCCCGGTGTCATCGCCTCGACGCGGCCCAGTTGGATGGGTCTTCTGGCTCCTCTGCCGACTCCTACAACCTGGCGTGCTCCGGGGCCGAAACAAGGGACATCGGGATGCCGGAAGGTAACTCGAAGTACTCGGCCGATTCCGAGTACTTTGCCGATTCCGAGTAGGCGAGGGATCGGTTGTACGTTCTCGTCCCCGTCCACCCCACGATGCCCTCACCCTCGGGTGGGGGCATCGTGGCTTGGGCGCCCGTAGAGGCGATTTCGGCCTGCGGGGGTCAGCCGTCGGCTGGACCGGGCTAGGGTCGGGTGCAGCCCGCGCCGATATGGCGTGCGTGGGTGAGGCCCGGCGCCCAGAGCGCTCTGGGGGCAGCAGTACCGCCGGGCCGCCCCAAGCAGACAAGCGGCCCGCCGCCGTGTCGGGAGATCAGCCCCCGACGATTTCCGTGCCCGTGCCGAGGGTGCGCCGGCCTCGGACGCGGGGCGCGCTCGCGGGGGCCGCATCGGCCGGATCGGCGGGTTCGGCTGCGAGGCGGGGCCGGCGGGGTGTGGTCGGTGGCGTGGGGGGAGTTGCGGGGCGCGGGCCGGTGCCCAGGGTGCGACGTTCGATCATGGGCCCAGTTTCCCGGTCGGTGCTCTGTCGACTGGGGGCGGGCCCTTCCCCGGCCGACGTGACGCCGGCCGGGGCGGGGTTGTGCCTTAGAGGCTTCCCTTTTAGAGCGGATGTCCTGGGGGGTAGACGATGATGCTGGGGTTGGGCTGGGGCATGATCCACGGGCGGCGGTAGCCCCCGCAGCCGCCGCCGAAGATGGGGAGGACGCAGTCGATGATGTTTCCGGCAGTGTTCGCAAGGCCCCCGACGGTATTGGCCGCGCCGTCCCCGATGCCGCCCCCGAAGAGGCCGTCCCCGATGGGTGCCGGGACGAGCCCGGTGGGTGCGGCTTGGGCGTGGCCGGCTGGTTGGGTGTGGGCGGTGGCGGCGGGGGTTGCTGTGGCGAGGGTCGCAGCGAGGAAGGCGACTGTCGCGGTGGCGCGCTTCGCTGTGGTGGTCATGCCCGATGAAACGATCACGTGTCGGTTGCGGTCACGACGGGATGACCTGGCTGGGGCTCTCCCTTGGGGTGGGTCCGCCGGAGGCACCTCCAGTCGTCGGCGCGGTCACGGTCGGTTCGGCGTTCGTTCTCCCGGTCTGTTCGTCGTCATGCCGTCTGGCGGCTCTTCCGTGACCAGGACCCCGCGGGCGCTCGGGAGATGGCCGAGCCCCGGGCGGACATGCTCGCCATCCTCGGCGAGGACGCCCGCCGCCGTGACGTCCTGGACTGGATGGCGGGGTGCGCGGCGGCGTGGTGACGCGGACCTGAGTTGATCGTTGACCAATGCATGATCAACATTCGAACCATCGCTGCGGCTGGCGTCCTTGCCGCCCTTGCTGCTGTCGTCCCGGCAACCGGGGCCTATGCGGCCGCTCCCGGTCCTGCCGATGTCCTGCCGGTCCCGGTGCTGTCGGGTGCGCTGCCGGGCGGAATCCTGGGCGGGGCGCCGTCGATGACGAGCCTCGGGCTGCTGGGCGTGAACCTGGAGGGGTACCCGCTGATTGACTAGTTCGCTCGTCCCGGCTAGGACAACGGCCACGCGCTGCTCGACGCCCGGAAGAAGATCAAGAGGCCGTCGATTGGGTCCATCGTTCCCTTCTGAGCGGCTGCGTCCCTCGTCGGGGGTGGAATCGTGGACCGGCCGTGTCGTTGTCGGTCCTACCGGGCTTGACCGTTCATGAAGACCATTAAGCAGACGGCCCTATTGGCCGCGCTGGCTGTGGCCGCGGTGGTGGCCCCGGGCGCACCCGGGGCCACGGCCGCCCCGGCCTACAAGTGCGCGTCCAGCACCCAGGACATCGACGACAGCAGCTATGACGGGCCGTGGCCGGACAACTGGAAGATCACGGTGAAGACGTGCGCGGCCCGCTCCGGGAGCACCGTGTACGCCTACGCCGAGGCGAAGTGGGACGGCACCGCCTTCCGTGAGGTGGACGACCCGACGATCTTCGACGGGGCCAAGATCCGCTTGCAGATCAAGCTGTCCCGGGACGGCACTGACCCCGTGGTGATCGAGCGCGACTTCCCCGGCCTGGAGGCCCGGCTGGAGGACAGCACGTCGAGTGGCAACTACAACGGCCACTACCGCACCCCGACGATCAGCCACCGGGCCGGCCCCCGTGCCCTGGCCGACTCGATCCTGTTCCTGGACTGGCACGGCGACGGCCGGGGCTACGGGCGTCACGAGTACGCGGGCTCACCCACGGTCTGACCCGGAGCAGCAGTGCGGGCCGCCACCCTGGCCGGGTGGCGGCCCGCACCGCTGCCCTTTGAGGGGTCAGTGGAACGCTACGGTCAGCCGCTCGGCCTTGAGAGTCACCTCTTCGACCGCGCCTTCGCCGGTCGAGCCGTCGAGGTTCTGCCCGGACAGCTTCACAGGGAATGCGTTGGTGATGTTCCAGGTGACGAGCTGGTTGGAGCCGCTGTCGTCGGTCAGGGAGATTGTGCAGTCCTTCTTCTCGACCGCGTTCTGGCTGACGGTGTAGAGCCAGGCGAACAGCGGGCTGTCCTTCGGGATCGCGCCCTTGCGCAGGGTGATGTTCAGGGCCTGCCGCTGGCCAGGCATCTGGAAGAACTGGCCAGTGCCGTCCTTGTACTCGATCGTCTCCACGCCGAGTTCCAGCCCCGAGACCGAGGAGAAGTAGCCGTCGGTCTTGCCGTCCCCGTCGATGTCGAGAACGAACCGGTAGGTCGGCACCGGGTAGTCGGTGTTGATGTATTCGGTGGTGGTCATGCGGTGCTCCTGCCAGTGAACGAGTGGGCAACGACATGATCGAGACCCTGGCTGTGCTGGGCTGGCGAAGCGCCGAAAGATCACCTGATCCAGCTGAACGTTGGCTGAGTTCTGTTCGGAACAGACCGTGACGACGGTCAGGACCCGTCACTGTCCGGACTCCATACGGCCGGCCCGCCGCCGCGCCACTCGATCAGCAGCGCATCGTCAAGGCGGACGTCGTCCGGATCGAGGCCGGCCCGGCGCAGGAACTCCAGAAGATCGCCGGGGCCGATGGCACGGCCGAGGATTTCGCCGTCGACGCGGACGCGGCGCCCGCCCTCGGCGTCCGGCGGGTAGACGATGACGCGCAGGTCAGGGCTCATCCCTCCACCGTGCCGGTACCCGGTCGGCCGTGAACGTGATGGCGGCCGCCCGATGCAGATGCCCGACGTCGCCCGCCAACCCTCGTCTCCCGTGTCCCGGCGGGCCAGCGCGTCGTTGGACCTGGTGGTTGATCTTGCCCTGGGCTGGGCCCCGGTCGCGGGTGTCCGGCCGATGGGCCCGAAGCGAGGGGAAGTCCGGATGTTGGTGAAGCAGACGGTGCGGCGCGCATTCGTCGTGTCCGTGATGGCCGGCCTGGCCGTCGTCGCGGTGTCGGTGCCGCAGGCCGCGGCGGCCGACCCGCAGCCCGGTGTGCAGGAGGGCGGGCACACGCAGTACGTGACCAAGCCGTGCCCCGGCGACCAGCAGTACTACGAGGACAGCGACCCGACGAAGTACTGGGAGTGCAGCAACGGCACCGCCTACCGGTTCGACTGCCCCGCCGGGCTGGACTGGGATACCACGCTGCTCACCTGCAACTATCCCGAGGTGGCGGGCCGCCGCGAGAGCGCGGTCCGCACCGGCGATCAGTAGCGTCGGGAAGGCCGGCTGGCGCGTGGGAACGCGGGCCATCCGGTCTCTGCCGCGCTGTGGGGCGTTTTACGCCAATTTTTCCCGTCGGCGCCCGTCGCGGGGTCCCGTACGTGATCATGCTGCTGCCGAGGTGATGCGAGCCGCACCCGGTACGCGCACCATTTCCCGCAACAGGAATCGGAAGGGACACGACCATGGGATCGGCCACTGAAGGCGTGACGGAAACCGGCATCGCCAGCTGGTACGGCGCGGAAGGCGAATTCCGGCCCGGCCAGCTCACCTCAAGCGGGGAGGTCTTCGACCGGTTCGCCATGACCACAGCGCACAAGACACTTCCCTTCGGGACGGTCATCAAGGTGACCAACACTGACAACGGCAAGTCTGTCGAGGTACGCGTCAACGACCGGGGGCCCTTCGTGCACGGCCGCATCCTCGACCTCGCCTACGGCGCCTTCCGCACCATCGAAGACCCCAACAAGCTCACGACCAACTGCACCTACACCATCGTCTGACAGACTGCCCGGCACCACCCCCGTGCGCTCGGCTGCTCCCCCTCGGCTCACCGTCGTCAACGCCCACTTCGACGTCGGCAACTGCAGACGGTCTCTGCTGTGGGCGGCGCCAAAGTCATTGCCCCTTGGAAGCCGGCTGTCGGCTGGCCGGTTTCCAGAGGCGACAGAGCGCACGTCATCTCGCCCGGGGTGAACCCGAGCAGCTCGACCAGGTACCGCTGGGAACGAGGCGTGCAATCGTAACTACAGCTCAGCAGGGCCAGTCTGAGGTCAAAGCTTGATGGCACGCGCTCAAGGTTCGCTGACACAGGACCCCCCCCCGCAGCGACCCCGCAGAAGGCAGCACTCAGAAGGGGAGCGGGACCGTATTCCGGGTGGCGAAGTTCGTCACGGCCCCGTCATCCTGCACGTCTCGTTCCAGCTCTGGGCGCACTTGACGGCTGTGACGCCGAAGATCTCTGGGTCCGCCGGCCGCAGACGCGAACGGCGTGCCCGGCCCCTGTCATGAGGCAGGGCTGGAGCCTGCCGCAGTTTCGCCACGACAGCGCGGCGGGAGCTCATATGCTCAGGCGCCGGTGAAGGCGAAACGATGACCCCGGCATCACCGGACCCGACACCCCTCGCGCCCACGGCTGTCCGGAACTGCCCGCACTGCGACAAGCCCGTCACCATCGTCGCTCTGCTGGCCACTCCCGAAGCCGCACGACCCACCATCCCGATGGCGAACCGGGACGTCATCCCGATGCGCCGCAGCTGAACAGATGCAGGTCACTGACCCCGTCGGCCCTCCGGACGGCGGGGTCAGTCTGCGTCCGCAAAAAAGGTGCTGATGTTGTTCCACATGAAGGCGTCCCTCCACTCCGGACGTCCTTCTGCCCAGCCGCTCAAGGCGGCGATCACCTTCTCCTGGGAGATCGTCCGGGTCTGGTAGTGCTCCGCCGCGGTCCCATCGCGGAACTCCAGCTGGTAGGTGTTGTCGTCCCTCAGCCACACCTGGACATACCAGTCACCATCCGCCTCATCGTCGATGCGCTCGACGATGACGAAGGCGTTGCCCCGGCCGAGGTTCGCCACCATCCGGCTCAACGCTGACGACTTCGGGTTCCCCACCCGCCGACCATGTTCATCTCGCGCTTGCAGCATGCCCCGATCATCACCCACGGGTCTGACACGGGTCGAAGAGCCACCAGTCATACTCGACTTCGCTCACCGCTGTCCTCAGTTGGTTCACTTCGTGAACCAACTGAGGCGAAGAGCGGATCTGAGGCAAATTCGAGATCCCCATCACCGCCTCTCAGGAGGCGTCGGTGGCGCTGTCGAAGACGACCAGCAGCCCTTCGTCGCCCCGCTCCTTCACGGTCAGGCCGGCCGCGCGGAGCGCTGCCGCCATGGCCAGCCAGAAGGCGTGCCGTAGCCCGGGCAGCTCGGCGGGTGCGGGGCGGCGGCCTAGGGTCTGACACGTCCGGGCCCGTGGCCAGCCGGCCACGGGCCCGGACGGGGTATCGTCCCGAAATGTGTGATCACCCCTCAGAGGAGCGACATGGAAACCGACCGTGATCAGCCGATTCGCATCCAGGCCGACAACGCGCACCTGGACGACAAACAAGGCGTGGCGACGTACACCGGGGACGTCATCATCACCCAGGGGAGCTTCATGCTGAAGGGCAACACGGTGACTGTGACCCGGGCCTCCGACGGCGACATCGACGTCATCACCAGCACGGGAAGCCTCGCCTACTGGGAGTTCCAGGTCAACGCGCAGCGTCTGGAGAAGGCCAAGGGCTGGGGCGTGACCATCCAGTACCACGCCCAGAAGGACATGATCACCCTGACCGACCGGGCGAAGGTCGAGTGGTGCGACAGCACCACCGAAGGCGACAAGGTCGTGGTGAACTTGAAGACCATGGTCGCCACTGCTGGTGCTGCCCCGGACCGCAAGCGGATCGACATGGTGATCACACCGCCGCGATAGGCGGCTGTGGAACACCCGGTGGCGCCCGGTGCGGTGCGGCCCCTCCTACGCCGTAAGCCGCGTGTGGTTGCCCGTGAGGCCGCATAGGTTCTCCTGGCGCGAGGCTTCTTGTTCCTGCTGTTCACGGCAGGTGTGTGATTCGCGGTGAAACCTGGGTGCGGTGGAACTGGCGTCATCGAGATGGGTTCCGGCCCGCCCCGGACGGGATCCGGTTGCTGGGCCGCTACGCCACCGTCGGCCATCCCCCGCCCTGATCCGCCGCGCCGACGGCACCGTCGAAGAACTCACCGCCACAGGCAGCCTCCTCGCCGTGTCGGGTAACGCCGGGCATGAGGTCGGCCGGGCGGGCGCCGGCGTTCAGGAGCTGGGCTAGGTGGGTGTGGTGGCGTTGCGAGTCGACGGTCCACCCGAGTGTGCCGAACTTCCCGTTGCGTTGTCTCGGGGTCCGTCTGGTCCAATCGGGTCCTTGCACGGAGGCGGGGACGGCGGATGGGGGTAGGGCTGTGATGTGCTGTCCTTGCCTGAATACACAGCTGACCTGCGCGAGCGTTTTTGTTCTGGCGGATATCTGCCGCTGCCGGGGTTGCTGCCAGCGGCCGGCCTGGCTCGGCTGCGGGCGGAGGTGACGCGGCTGGAGAAGCTCGCGACCCGCCGGGATCTGACCATGGCCTGCATGGGCGATTCACCACGTCACATGACCGTCCTGGGCGGACACGTCATCGCCCGGGAATCCCAGCTGATCACAGACCTGTACCAGGACCCGCGGCTGATCACGCTGCTTGCACGGATCGCCGGAATCGACGCCGTACCGGTACGCGATCCGCTGGAACGGTACGTCGTGAACATCCTCCACCGCCCCGGTGACACCCACGGCGCCCACACCGACGACTACCCCCTGGCCCTCGTCCTCTTCGCCGACGCCCCGGCCGAGACCGCCGACGGCGGCCTGCTCGAGTACGCCCCCCACGCCCCGACCCTCGATGCCTTGGACACCCCCGCGGTCCGGACCGCCCGCCACGGCCCCGGCGACGCCTACCTCCTGCGCAGCGACACCACCGCGCACCGCGTCACCCCGCTGCGTCGGCCCGGAATCCGCCGCAGCGTGGTAAACCTCGCCTACACCACCGCGGGCCATCAGCGGGCGGTCACCCAGTCCGCGGCCCTGCTCTATTGAACGGCGGTCAACGAAGCCGACGGACGGCGCTGGCTGTAGTGCTCCTGGCTGGCCGGGGGAGACGTACACCGCTTCGGCAAGAGTCTGCCGGGGCAGGTGGGGCAGGCATTCAGAGTCGCTGGATACGTGGGCTGAGAGCGCCTTGATGGCCAGGCGAATCACCCGCAGCCAGTCATGTCGCGGCACGCCAGCCGGCCTCGGGGCGGCCCGCTAGTTGAGTGTCCAGCGGTCGTAGGTGTAGCCGAGGGCCCGAGTGTCGAAGGTGGTGGAGACCGGGACTGCGTACTGGGCGAGGAGTGTGGTGTCCGGGTCGGTGGGATAGTCGCCGGCGCGGTCGGGGTGCCGCTGCTGCCACTCGGCCCATACGAGGTCTAGGAAGCACGCTGTTACCCAGTAGATGGGGTCGTTGGGAGCATAGGGGTACGACATGTCACCGAGCTGGCCCCCGATGCCGACGTGCACCCTGGCGTGCAGGGTGGATTCGATGCGCTCGCGGAAAGCGTCGTACGGCTGCTTCTGATTGAGGTAGGTCTCAAGGATCTCGGGAGAGGTCCACGAGGGAATGGTTTTTCCCTGCGCGAAATCGCGGATCACCTCACCCGCCCTGAGGACGGAGCGCCAGTGGGCAAAGGGACCGTTGAACAGGCTGCCGCCCTTGCCGTCTTCACCGCCGTTGCCGCCGAAGTAGGTGACGGAGTCGGCGTCGAAGACGTAGGAGCGCTCGGGTGCCTGCGAGTCGCGGGTGCAGTCCCAGTACGGAAGGGCGACCGTGGGATCGATCTTCTGGAGGGCCTTCTCGAACTGGGCAAGGTAGTAACGGTGCCAGGGAAAGAAGCCGGGACTTCCGTGGGCGCCGCTCCCGACGTTGTTGTGGGCGTGCACGAAGTGGGCGTACCGGTTGGGGGTGCCGGACTCGAGCGCGCGCACGGCGGTGACGAAGTTCTGCCACTGCTGTTCGGTCAGCTCCCGCAGATCAGGCCGCCTCACTACCTCGCGACTGTCCATGCCACCGCCCTTCTGAGGCCGCCGGTCCTTCCGGCAGCCCACGGCTCAACGACCCTGCTCGCACAGGGATACGGGGGGTGCCGTGCGGCGGGCGGCTGTCCGGTAGCCTTCCCGTCCCGCGGCTGCGTAGATGCGGCTGCACACGTCACCTCCCGTTTGCGTCTCGCCGAGCCGGCCGAGACCACCAAGGGAAGGCCGGGCACGATCAGCTGATGTCCGATCACGGGGAGTCGAGACCCGTGCAGGTGCAGTTGCGGTGGCGGTCGGCAGAGAGCCGGGGACGCGATCACACGTCCAGGTGAGTTCCTCTTCGGCTTCCTCGTGGCGTGCCCTGCCCTCTGGTCGTGATCGTTGAGCTGTGCTTGCAGTCCCACGACCACAACGAGAGGTGATGGAAATGCAGGAATCCAGGGAAGCCGAGCTCGGCCCGTCTGGACGTGCCGCGGGCTCGGAGCCCGTAGTCCAGGTCGCCGTTGAACCCAAGACGCCGGGCCACCACAAGAAGCTGCAGGCGGCCATCCAGCGCCTGGCGGAAGTACAGCCCATTCATGCCCAGGAGGATGAAGAGAGTGATCAGATCGTCATCGTCGGCCCGAGCGAGCTGGACGTAGAAATCTGTGTCGACCGGCTTAAGCGGGAGTTCGGGGTCGAGGTCAACGTGGGCAGCAGCCAGGTCGTCTTCCGCCAGACCATCCGCCAGAAGATTGAGAACATCGAGTACACCTTCCAGCCGAGCGGGGGTGGAAGCGAGCAGTTCGCTCGCGTGGAGATCTCCGTTGAGCCGACTGAGGACAACGCCACCTCGTACGAGTTTGTGAACCGGGTGCCTGATGGCCGCATCCCGGACGCCCACATCGCCTCCGTCGATGCCGGCTGCCGGCAGACCATGCAGTCCAGCCTCGGCGACAGCGGCTTCTGGTGGACCGGTCTCCGCGTCATCCTGCTCGACGGTTCGTACCGTCAAGGTGAGTCCTCCAAGCCCGCCTACGACATCGCTGGAGCGCGGGCCCTCAGGCAAGCCGTCAAGAAGGCATCGCCCATGTTCCTGGAACCGATCATGTCCGTCGAGATCACCACGCCCAAGGAGCACGCGGACGCCGTCACCAGCGACCTCACTCGCCGCCGCGGCCATCTCCAAGCCACACAAGACCAGACCGACACCAAAATCATCAAGGCCACCGTGCCTTTGCAGGAGATGTTCGGCTACACCAATGACCTCCGTTCCGTCGCATCGGAGCGCGCACTCCATTGGATGCAGTTCGACTCCTACGCCGAGGTCCCGCAGAGCACCGCACAGCAGCTCATCGAGAGGGGACGCTTCCGCTAGTCCGGGTAGGGCTGCCGCGATGTGACCCCTGCGTCCGGCTCTGCATCGTGGCCCGTGCCTGCAGGACGTCAAGTGGCGTTGCGCGGGACAGCCCGGAGCCCCTTTCGAAACCTTCGGCGCCCCGCCCGGGGTGGGTGGGCGTGTCCTTTGTGGCGGTGGCTGTGCGGGCCGTGCGGGTTTCACCCCGAGCCCGGCCGGCCGGCGCCATCCTCCTGGTCGCTCGTGCTTCTGGACTGCCGGGGAGGTTTTGGGCCGGGTGGGTGAGCTGGGATCCGGTCGACTTGTTTCGGTGCGGCCGCTGCTGAGCGAGGCCGGGGGTGCGGAAGCCGCTTGTGGGTGGGCGCTTTTGCGCCAGCGCCAAGCGGGGGTCGCCCGTATTGCCGGGGTTGTGAGTGTTGTCTGGTTGATCATGGTGTGTGGGCCGCCGGCCATACGCCGGTGCGGCTCTCGTCTCAGCGGAGGAGTACCGCCTGCCATGTCGCGGACCAGTATCGATCTGCCGATGAGTTTCGATGTCCCCGAGGCGTTCACGGACATCGATTTCTCCGTCTCGGCGGAGACCAACACCAACCGGCTGATCGAGCGGCTCAACACGGTCGATCCCAAGCCGTCACAGGAGGAGCTCGCCCACGCGGTCCTGGCGCAGCAGTCGATGTACGAGCTCTTGTCGGCGGCCGGCGCGGTCTACGCGGGCACGCTGCTGTACGGCCCGAGCAAGGAGAAGCCGCAGGAGAAGCTGTCCTCGGCGATCCTGACCGTGACCGCGCGCCCGAGCGAGCTGTCGAACGAGCACACCGTGCACCGTCTGGCACGCACCATGGGCGCGGTCTACCCGGACGCCGAGGTCGGAGTGGTGCGCCTGGCCGCCGGTCCCGCCGTGCTGCTGACCGAGGAGCGCAAGGTGGAGAAGCCGGTGAACCTGCTCACCGACGGCGGAGGCCCGACCGTGGTGCGCCAGCTGCACACGTTCGTGCCGATCCCGGGCCGGCTGGCGATGGCCGACTTTGCCATCGCCACCGAGAACCTTGCCGAGTGGGACTCCTGCGTCCAGATCCTCGCCGAGGTGTGCCGCACCATCACCTTCGACACCGCCGACACCGCCGACACCACGGCCTGAGCAGGAGACAGGACACTCATGCACATCGAGTACAACATCAGCCTGCCCCTGGACAGGCTGGGCTTCGATCCGGGCGGCGACAAGATCGTCGCCAATGTCCAGAGCGAACTGAACATGTACACCAAGAACGCCGGGGCGGCGATGAAGGTCTGGGGCTGGGATCCCCAGGCCCTGGGTCCCGAGGAGCAGTACCGCATCGACCAGCTCCTGCGGCTGTACGTCTTCCAGCGCGACCAGGTCCTCAACGCTCTCCAGCGCCTCGAAGGGGAGGTCTGGCACTACACCTTTACCGACGAGCGGAACCAGCAGGCACTGGACGACTTCAAGGAGTTCCTGACCGGTGAGGTGAAGCGGGTCCGCGCGGAGGCGCAGCCCGAGAAGGTGCTTGAGAGGTTCGCCCACCTCACCGGTGAGGAGGAGCAGCGGGCCATGGCTGATCGCAAGCAGTGGATGGAGGAGCAGGAGTCGTTCGGGAGAAGCACCGGCTTTCCCGCCGTGGCCGGTGTGATCGCCTTCCAGCATCCCGCGGTCGCGCGCTACCTGGGTGAGATTCCCTCCCTGGCCATGGGCGGCTACTCGGGCCGCGGGATCTACTTCCGACTCAAGGACAACGGCTACCCCCGGGAATGGATCAAGGATCCTGTTCTGTACGACTTGGTGGACATGGCGCTGGCCCTGCAGGCCGAGCTGCAGCTGCAGTGCCTGCTCACGGACCGCGAGTTCACCCGGGTCGTGGTTACGCGTGGCCAGGAGTTCGAGTACCTGAAGGCGGAAGCGGCCCGTAAGGCAGCCGCGGAAGGCTATGGAGGGTTTTGGGGGCTTTTCGGTGACATCCTGGGAATCGTGTCCGCCGTCGCCGGCGTGCTCGCGCTCATCCCGGTCCTGACCCCGATCGCCGGACCGGTCGCCGCCGTCACCGCCATCGCCTCACTGGGCGCCCACACCGTGGACGCGGCGATCAAGGGCGACTGGGACGAAGCGACCTTCGTCGGCCTCGGTGCCGATGCCCTGGCCGCTCTTCCCGGGGTGGGGGCGGTCGCCAAGGGGATGAAGGCCGGGCGGGCCGCAGTGAAGACGATCGGCACCGGCGCAAGGGCCGCCCAGAAGGCGAGTGTGATCGCCAAGGCCGCCGGGCGCGAGTTCCTCGCCGTCACCGGCGGCGTCGGCAGGGGCTCCGCGGCGGTCGCCGAGGCCGCGGAGGCCACGAAGGTCTTCGACTACATCGGCACCAAGGGCGCCAAACTCCTCAAGGCATCCGAGTCCAGCGGAAAGATCGCGGGCAAGGTCCTCCAGGGCTCGGTCAACCTTTCCACCCAGGTCCCCCTGGTGGTGGAAATGGCCAGCGGCACCGACATGTCGGACCCCAAGAACGCCGCTTCCGGGGCCGCCCTGACCGCCAACTACGGCCAGAGCATCGGCAGCTGGGGCCCGGTGGGAACAGCCGCCAAGAAGACCGGCACTGTCTCCCTGGCCCTCTTCGCGAAAGTCATCGGCCGCCGCTGACAACTCCCCTCGCACCTGTATCCCCGCATGACTGCGGCCGCCCCCACCGGCTACAGCCCCCCACCACCCTCACAAGGGAATCCCGCCATGGTCTCCGGCGACCGGCCCCCCGCCCGCACCCCGCTGATCCAGGCCGCCCTCACTGCGACAGGCGCGGCCTTCTTCCTCGCCGCCGTCTTCGTCCCCGCCCGCTGGGCCTACATCCCCGGTGCCGTCTTCCTCGTCGCTTCGGTCCTCGCCGGCACGCGATCCAGGCAACGCCCCGCATCAGGCCGCCGGCGCGAGAGAAAGCCACCCGAGGCCCAGTAGAGCGACCAGCACGGACACCGCGACCACCCCTCCCTGCCGGGTCCGCCGCGGGCAACAGCATCCAGCCCGACGACGAGCCCGGCATGGCTGACAGGCCCTTCCCGGAAGGACCTGTCAGCCGCATCGGCGCTCTTGTCGCCGGCCCACACCGAACCGAGCACTCAGCCGCACGGCGCCGGCACGACCGCGTGCTCCGTCCCACTCACCACCCGCAACGCGTGCAGCAGCGTCCTGGCCACCGGGGCCCTGCCCCGCCGACTCCGGACCCTCTCCGAGACCACCGGGTTCCCTTCGGGAGGAGCGCCGCAAGCGGCAGCGCGTCAGAGGCCGGACAGCCCCGAATCCGGTCAGGCGCCGACGGTGAAGGTGATGATGTGGTCCTTCAGCTTGACCCAGTCCCCTCCTCGGTCGGCCCAGGTGCCGCCCTTCTTGGCCGCATCGGTGAAGGACAGCGTGTAGGGGCCGGGTGCCAGGGCGCTGAGGTCGAATTCCCGGGAGAAGACGAGCCGGTAGGGGCCTTTGCTGCCCTTCATGGTGATCTCCTCGCTGCAGATGGGCGCACCGTCGGGGCCTTTCAGTGTCAGCGTCCCGGTGATCTGGGGAACGTACCGCTCGACCAGGGTGAGGTTTTCCGCGTGCCACGCCGAGTCCCAGTAGTAGGGCTTGGCCCAGTAGGAGACGGCGGCCTTCTGGTAGCCGTCGCCGTCCCAGCCGAGCTCCAGCTCCATGTGGGAGTCGACGCTGGCGATCTTCTGGGGCCCGCCGCCGCGGTCGTCGTGGTTTCCGGAAGACGGGCTGCGCACGGACCGGTAGACATCGTCGTCGGCCTTCTCCGACGTGACGATCCAGTCGATGCTCCCGCCCGCGCCCGTGTCCCACTTGTGCACGAACAGGTGATCCCCCAGGCGCATGCGCCGGGCCGTGCCCTTGGGATGGGTGCGTCCGCCGCTGTCGCGGGCCTGGGCGAACCGGGTAGCGGTAGCCCGCGCCGGGATGTTCTCCCTCAGCTCGGTCATCACCTCGTGCATCGCGCCGGACGAGACGGGAACGTCCGTGGTGATCCTCAGCTGCTCAACCCGGCCGTAGTCGACGGTGAACTCCCACCGCATCGGCGCGGGGTGAAACCCGTTGGAGGCGAATCCGTCAAGGGTGAGTCCTTCGTTCTTCTCTTCGACGGCGACGAAGGCCGTGCACTGGGACTGCAGGTCCCGCAGATCGCCGGCATTGGAGGTGAAGTGGGGGGCGGCGATCTCGCGGAGACCGTCCCTGTCCTGATCGTTGAACGCCTGCACGAAGTCGCGAACGGTCTCGTGCGCCAGATCCTCAGTCTTGATCACGAAACCAGCTTTCCAGCCCCCGCCTGGCACAGCCGTTCGTCACACGCCGTGGCGAATCGATCCCTCACGCCCGCTCATCCCGCCGCCGCCCCAGTACCGTCCCGTCACCCCCGCTTCTCGGGCCTGAAAGAAGCGACCGATACGAACCCATGAAGGCCGGCACAGGAGTGTTGCGGCCGAGACGGTCGGCCGGCTCGTCTGGGAGGCGGGGGCGGCGCGTACGGCATCGACATCGAGCACCACCATGTCGATCACCCCGTCCTGACCTCCTCCACCCCCGCCTGCCCCCCCGGCGCACCAAGAAGGGGCGGCCGGCGGCCCCTTTCGCCTGCCCGTCCCCTGCACCGACGCCGCCTTCGCCTTCGGGTGCAGCGCGGCGAGCGGCGAATGTCGGCCCTTTTCGGCCCGGCGGAGTTCCCCCAGTCGATCTCGGGGTGCGCGCCAGGGAGGGTGTGACGTCGGCGGTGCGGTAGAGCGGGGCCTGAACCGCTCCGGCCCACGAGGTGCCGTACTGCACCTTGATCCACTCGGTGGCTCGGATCCACGTGAGCTGACCATCCAGTCGAACTCCACCCTCCTCACCCGCGGACGGTCGGCGGCCTGGTCGGGGCCGAGTGGGATATCCGCGGCGACGAGCTCGGCCGGTGTAGTCGGCGCTGCTCCGGCATAGCCGGCGTGGACCACAGGGGTGCGCGCCTCCCGGCAGAAGGGAAGGCTGATGCGCCCGACTGGGCATGGGCGTCCACTGGCCTGCCATGCCCGGGCCTGTGAGCACTGGCCGTCCGGATTTCGCGGGGCGCGCGGCATGGAGGTGTGAGCGCCCTGATGCGCGCTCTGATGCGCCGCGCGTGCGCTGTCGGTGCTTCCGTTGCGCCCCGTGCCGGGTGGGTCGAGGGGTGCGGGGAGGGGGAGCAGTTGGGCGAGATTCCCCTACCCCCCGGTGAGGTGCGTGGTGCCGAGAACCGCCGTGGAGCCCGTCTTGGACGATCTCGACCTGAGAGCGGTGCGCGAGAGCGTTGACCGCACCCTGGAGGAGTTTTGCGGGGCGCGGCTTCGCCAGGCGCGTGCGCGGCCGGACGGGATGGAGCTGGAACGGGCGGTTGCCGGTTTCGTGGCGGGGGGCGGCAAGCGCCTGCGCCCGGTGCTGTGCGTGTTGGGCTGGTACGCGGCCGGCGGTCAGAGCCCGCCGCCGCGGGCGGTGTGGCGGGTGGCGGCCGCGCTGGAGCTGTTCCACGCCTTCGCCCTGATCCATGACGACGTCATGGACGACAGCGACCGCCGCCGCGGCCATCCGACAATCCACCGCGCCTTCACCGCCCACCATGGAGGAAACGATTCTCCTGCCGCCGAACGGGCAGGCATGGGAGCCGCGATCCTGGCCGGCGACCTGGCCCTGACCTGGTCTGACGACCTGCTGCGCACAGCCGGGCTGCCGCCGGAACGTCTCGTCGAGGCGTGGGAGCTGATGTCGGCGATGAGGCACGAGATCGTCCGCGGCCAGTTCCTCGACGTCACCACTCCAGGACCTCGCGCGAGCGTCGAGGCGGCGCTGGAGATCGCCCGCTACAAGACGGCGAAGTACACCTTCGAACGCCCCCTGCACCTAGGTGCCGTTCTGGCCGGCGCACCACAAAAGCTGCGCAAGGCCCTCAGCGACTACGCCCTGCCGGCCGGTGAATCGTTCCAGCTACGCGATGACCTGCTCGGCGTCTTCGGCGATCCGGCCACCACTGGCAAGCCGGTTCTGGACGATCTGCGCGAGGGCCGGCCTACGGTGCTGCTGGCCCTGGCCTTCGAACATGCCGACAGTACGCAGCGGGCCCTGCTGGAGCAGCACATCGGCCGACCGAGCCTCGAGGACGACGAGGCCGACCGTGTGCGGGGCGTCCTGGCTGCAACAGGTGCTCCTGGCCGGGTGGAGGCCATGATCCGTGAGAGGCATGACCTGGCAGTCAAGGCGCTGGAGGCTGCCGTCATCCCGCCACCGGTCCGCACGGCCCTGCGCGCGCTGACCGAGACCGCCATGCGGCGCGCCTGGTGACCGCGCCCCGTGCCTGCGTGGCGCGCCCGGTGCACAGCACGGCGCCGACCCCGCCGCGCTCGGCGTGTGCCCGTCCGTTTCGCGACACCCATCCCAGACCCGACCAGGCCCTTGGCGTACCGCCGGCACCTGCCCATCGGCGGTGGCGGCGTACGAAGGCCCTCGCCCTTCCGGCAGGGCAGAGCAAAGCCCAGTGAGGAGTGCGTCATGCCCTTCGTCCCCGACTTCACCACCCCTTTCCGATACCGCTTGAACCCGCGTCTGGCGGAGGTCGTCCCGCGGGCGAGACAGTGGATGCGCACCTTCGACCTGGTCGACGACGCGCACATGGTCGGCTACGAGATGGCGAGAATCCCCGAGTTGATGGCCGCCGCCTACCCCGCCGCGAGTGCGGAGGACCTGCTGCTGTCCTGCGACGCGATGGGCGTCATGTTCGCGATCGAGGACGAGGACAGCGGGAGCAACCCCCGGCACACGGTGGCGGGGATCGCCGCCCGCTGCGAGGCGATGATCAAGGTCATGGACGACGCGCGACCCGAGACAAAGGACCCGGTTGTCGCCGCCTTCCGCGACGTCTGGAGCCGGCTCACGACCGGGATGTCGGATGCCTGGATTGCACGGCACCGGGGCAACTGGACGGCATTCCTGGACAATCATCACACCTGGGAGCCGGTCGTCGTCGCCCAGCACGGTATGCCGACCCTTCCGGACTACCTCCAGGCTCGCGCGATCTCGAGCGGGATGTACGTGCTCTACGACTGGTCGGAGCGCTTCAGCACGGACCGGGCCGAACTGCCTCAACCCGCCCTGGACGACCCGCGTCTGGCCGCCCTGCACCTGGCGGTCATCCACACGATCATCGCGATCAACGACCCCCACTCCTACGAGCGCGAACTCAGCCGCAACGACCCCGTCCCCAACCTGCTGAAGGTCCTCGCCCAGCACGAGAACCTCACCGTCGAGGAGTCGGTCGAACGCGCCAGGAAGATGCTCGCCGACGCCATTGAGGAATACCTCGACGTCGAATTCGACTACCTCGCCCACTGGCGCCGCCAAGACCTGCCCGCCCGGCAGATGGGCGCGATCGAACAGCGTCTACGCGACCTGCGGAACTGGACGGCGTCCAACTGCCGCTGGCACTACCTCACACCCCGCTACGCGCACGTGCCCCGCGACCCCGACCGCGACCGGCCAGACCTGCCCACCGCACGGCCCGAGCCGACCCCGGCGGACCGATCACAGTGAACCCCAGGAAAGGACAGCGTGCACCCATGCCCCTGCTCACCGGGAAAGTCGCTCTGATCACCGGGGCAGCATCGGGAATCGGCGCCGCCACCGCCGCGGTCTTCGCCGCCCACGGAGCCGCGGTGTCCCTCGCCGACATCAACACCGAGGACGGCAACCGCGTCGCCGCCGCCGTGACAGCCAAGGGCGGCCACGCACTCTTCACGCGGGCGGACGTGCGCTCCGCCGAAGACGTCGCAGCCCTTCTCCAGGCCACCATCGAACGCTTCGGCCGGCTGGACTGCGCCGTCAACAACGCCGGCATCGACGGCCAACCCGCCCCCGTGCACCAGTCCACCCAGGAAAACTGGCACGAGGTCGTGGACACGAACCTCACCGGGGTCTGGCTGTGCATGCGCAGCGAGATCGCACAGATGCTCGTCCACGGCGCAGGTTCCATCGTCAACACCGCCTCCGTGGGCGGCCTCGTCGGCACCCCGGCAGGCATGTCGGCCTACACCGCCGCCAAGCACGGGGTGATCGGCCTGACCCGCTCCGCCGCCCTGGAGTACGCCCGGCAGGGCATCCGCGTCAACGCCCTGTGCCCAGGCGTGGTCCGCACCCCGATGGTGGAAGCCGCTGTCCGCCAGGGCCTCCTCTCCGAGGAGCAGCTCCTGGCTCACCAGCCGATCGGCCGGTTCGCCGAGCCCGAGGAGATCGCCGAGGCAGCCGCGTGGCTGTGCTCGGACGCGTCTTCCGTCGTCACCGGACACGCCCTGGCCGTCGACGGCGGCTGGACAGCTCAATAACCCACCCCACACCCCTCGGGAGCCGCCATGACCACCAGCGAAGAGACCGGCACACCGGCGATGACCGTGGGATCGGCGCCAGGCCGGCTGCCGCTGCTGGGGCACCTGCTGCCGTTGGCACGCCACCCCCTGGAGTTCCTGCGGTCCCTGCCCGCACACGGTGACCTCGTCTCGATCGGGTTCGGCCCCCGCACCGCGCACGTGGTGTGCCACCCCGCCTTGGCCGACACCGTGCTGCGCAACGCGCGCGTCTTCGACAAGGGCGGCCCCTTCTGGGAGCAGGCCCGCCTCGCGGCAGGCGACGGCGTGGGCACCTGTACCCACGCACCCCACCGCCGGCAGCGCCGCCTGGTGCAACCTGCCTTCCACCCCCACAAGCTGCCTGACTACGCCGCCGTCATGGCCGAGGAAACCGCCGCGGCGATCCGGCCTTGGCACGACGGGCAGATGCTCGATGTCCTCGAGGCGCTGGACGCGGTCACCGCCCGAGTCACCGCACGATGCCTGTTCGCCGCCGACCTCGGACCCGAGGAGACCGCCGCCACCGGACGAAGCCTCGCCGCCGTCCTCGAGGGAATGTTCTGGGGCATGCTCACCCCGCCCGGCCTCAAATGGGTTCCCACCCCGAGCAGCCGCCGCTTCCGCCACGCCGTCCAACAGCTCGACCAGCTGGTCTACCGGCTTATCGCCACCCAACGCCGCGGCCAACCCGACCGTGGCGGCATGCTGGCAGCCTTGATCGCCTCCCGCGACGAGAACGGCGACACCCTCGACGACCGGGAGATCCGCGACCAGCTCCTCAACTTCATCATCGCGGGAACCGAGACCAGCGCCGCCCTGGTCGCCTGGGCCCTCTACCTCCTCACCGGCCACCCCCAGGCACGGCAGCGGCTGCACACCGAGGTCGACACCGTGCTCGCCGGACGAACCGCGACCCACGACGACCTGCCCCATCTGCCCTACACCCACCAGGTCCTCACCGAGACGCTGCGCCTGTTCCCACCTGCGTGGATGGTCACCCGCACCGTCACCGAAGACACCCAGCTGGCCGGCCATCCCCTGCCGGCAGGCACGACCCTGCTGTACAGCCCCTACCTGATCCACCACCGCGCCGACCTCTACTGCGACCCCGAACGCTTCGATCCCGACCGGTGGGAACCCGAGCAAGCCGCTACCCTGCCTCGCGGAGCCTTCACCCCGTTCGGCGCCGGGGCCCGCAAATGCATGGGAGACACGTTCGGCATGCAGGAGGCCACCCTCACCCTCGCCACGATCACGGCCCGCTGGCAACTCGACCTCCCGCCAGGGAGCACGACCCGGCCCCAGGCCCGCGCAACCCTGCGACCGCACCCGCTGCACATGCAGCTCCACGAGCGCCACCCCGACAACGAAGGGACGCCCTGAGGCCGAGGCAGCTGAACCTGTGCCAACGTGCAGGGTGTCGCCAACGTCAAGACGAAGGCCCCGGGGGTCACGGCGCCCCGGGGCCTTCACTTCGCTGACCTCCCCGCTCAACGACGGGCTGGGTCTGCGCAATTCCCGCCTCCACGAACTCTTCGACGGCCCATGTGCAACGGTCGTCCGCACGGCGCTGGAGCGGGAACAGGCCCGGCCAGGACAGCGCTCGCCCACCTACAACCCGATGGACGGCCTCGGGCTGGACACCGTCCTGCTGGTCGAGGACCACGCCCTGTGTGAGGACGGCGAGGACCGCGGCGAGCTGATGCTCTCCTTCTCGCCCTCGCTCAACCCGCACCTCCTGGCCGCCTTCGCCCCGCCGGTGGCGGAAGACATCCGCGCCATCCTCCGGGCTGCCTGAGGTGGACGAGGACGAAGACGAGTCAGCCGCCGATTGAACATGGACAAGCGACTCGACCTCGGCCTGCCGGTCACCGTACTCCGCCCACGTCCGTCGGCGGCCAGCTATGAAACAGCTTCTTGACCCGTTCGCCCCTGTCGCGGGGAGAAGTCATACCCCGTGCGACGGCTGAGCTCGTCCAGCACGAGCATGGCCCAGTGATTACGGTCATATTGGCAGGAATGTACGCAACGGCGGGAGGCATCCCCTCTGCCGTCGGCGTCGTTGATCCTGACGTCGTCCCCGTCGACCGCAAACCGCCTAACCTCATGGGTCGCTCGGCGAAGCGAACGAAACATGTCGCCCGTTCCGGTGTCGGCGACACCGAGGTGAGCGAGTTCCGCAAGCCTCAGACGCAGTTCGTCAGAGTGACGCGCGGCGTCTCCATCGAACCGATCAAGGTCTAGGCGGCGCTCCATCGCCGCTTGGTGTGCCCTGCGTAGGGGATCCAGCCACTGGTCAGCGACTACTCGCGCGGCAACGTATCGACCGATGTCCACAGTGATTCGGTCTTCAGTCCGTATTTCGTGTTCGCTGCGCGCTCGCCGCCGCTCCAACTGAAGCGGGCCGAAATAGGCCACCACCGCTCCTAGCACGGTACCAGCGAAACCGCAGATCACGCCGAGCAACGCCGTATCCATCCCTGCCCACCCCCGCTTCACCATGGCCATCAACCAGCAGAACAGACAGCCAGTCGGGACTGTGCCCCGGAGACTGTCGGTGACGGGTGAAAAGTGGACCGTTGGCGGCGGATGAATGTTGACCCCCATCGAGGGTCTGGCTCGTTGAGTCAGGCCGGGAGGATGGGTG
>NZ_JBVJKF010000032.1:0-71582 GCF_055585365.1 Streptomyces sp. NPDC053432 | reverse complement strand
CGTTCTTGCGTTTCAGACTCTATCAGAGTCTTTCTCGCTCGCTTTCCGGGTCTTCGCTTTCGCGTTTTCCCTTCCGGCGTTTCCGACTCTATCAGCGATTTTCCGTCTCCCTGACCATTCGCCGTTTGCCGAAAAAGCGCGCGGGAATCAGTGCAGAGATCGAGATCAGTACTGAAGAGGAGGAGTCCCGTCCATCAGACGTTCGCGAGAAGTTCACACGAAGCGTCGTGGCGGGAGTCACGACAGTACAGGCCCCTTGGTGCCCAAGCAAATCGATTCAGGCGTATGGTCTAGTCCACCGGTCTAGTCCACTAGTCTCCAGGCCCAAGGACCAGTCCGGACCGGGACCAACATCGGGCGAATCCGAACATCCTCTGACATATCCTTCTGAAGAGTACGCCGTTCGCAACAGGTAGTGACGGCGACACGAAGAAGCCCACCCCCTGGGAGGCCCCCATGACCAGCGTGACGTCCCCACTCGCCGGGCGCGCCATCGGACTCGCCGCAGTGCCGGATCCGGTGTTCTCCGGCGCGATGGTGGGTCCGGGCACCGCTATTGATCCCGTGCGCGAGCCCTCGGAGGCGGTGTCCCCCGTCGACGGTGTGGTCGTCTCCCTGCACCCGCACGCGTACGTGGTCGTCGACGGCGATGGGCACGGCGTGCTCACGCACCTCGGGATCGACACCGTTCAGCTCAACGGCGAGGGCTTCGAGCTGCTCGTGAACAAGGGCGACACCGTGACCCGTGGTCAGGCCGTCGTCCGCTGGAACCCGCTGGCCGTCGAGCAGGCCGGCAAGTCTCCAATCTGCCCGGTCGTGGCGCTGGAGGCATCCGTCGAGTCCCTCGCCGACGTGGTCGAGGACGGGGAGCTCAAGGCCGGAGACGCGCTCTTCAGCTGGAAGTGACCTGTCCCCCGCACCGGCGGGTCGGACATCCACCGCGGCGGCTCGGCCCGCCGCTCAATCGGAGACGGGTGAAATGGAGACAACGCTGCGAGGCGTCGGCGTGAGCCACGGTGTGGCGATCGGCGAGGTACGGCACATGGGTACGGCGGTCCTGGAACCGCCGGCCCGGCAGATCACGGCGGACGAGGCGGAGCGGGAACAGGGGCGCGCCCGCAAGGCAGTGAGTGCCGTGGCGGCCGACCTGATCGCGCGTGGCCAGCTGGCCGGTGGCGAGGCACAGCACGTGCTCGAGGCCCAGGCGATGATCGCCGAGGACCCCGAGCTGATGGCGGACGTCGACCGGCGGATCGCCGTCGGCAGCACCGCCGAGCGCGGTGTGTACGACGCGTTCGCCGCCTACCGCGATCTGCTGGCGGGGGCCGGCGAGTACATGGCCGGCCGGGTGGCCGACCTGGACGACGTGCGCAACCGCATCGTCGCGCGGCTGCTCGGTGTGCCGATGCCGGGCGTGCCGGACAGCGACCAGCCCTATGTGCTCATCGCGCGGGACCTGGCCCCCGCGGACACGGCTCTGCTGGACCCCGCGCTGGTGCTCGGTTTCGTGACCGAGGAGGGTGGCCCGACCAGCCACAGCGCGATCCTCGCCCGGGCCCTGGGCGTGCCGGCGATCGTGGCGCTGCCCGGTGCCTGTGAGATCGCCGAGGGCACGGTCATCGCCGTGGACGGCAGCACCGGTGATCTGTTCGTCGAGCCGAGTGACGACAAGCGGGCCGAGCTGGAAGCCGCGGCCGCGGAACGCAAGGCCGCGCTGGCCGCCTCTTCCGGTCCCGGTGCGACCTCCGACGGGCACAAGGTGCCGCTGCTGGCCAATGTGGGCGGTCCGGCGGACGTACCGGCGGCCGTGGAGGCCGGGGCCGAGGGTGTGGGCCTGTTCCGCACCGAGTTCCTCTTCCTGGACGACAGCAAGAAGGCGCCGTCCGAGGAGAAGCAGGTCGAGTCCTACCGGAAGGTGCTCGAGGCGTTCCCGGAGGGGCGGGTCGTCGTGCGCGTGCTCGACGCGGGCGCCGACAAGCCGCTGGACTTCCTGACCCCGGCGGACGAGCCGAACCCGGCGCTGGGTGTGCGTGGTCTGCGCTCCCTCCTGGACCATCCGGACGTGCTGCGTACGCAGCTCACCGCGCTGGCCAGGGCCGCCGAGGGTCTGCCCGTCTACCTCGAGGTCATGGCCCCGATGGTGGCCGACCGCACCGACGCGAAGGCGTTCGCGGACGCTTGCCGTGAGGCCGGTCTGAAGGCCAAGTTCGGCGCGATGGTGGAGATCCCCTCCGCCGCGCTGCGGGCTCGGTCGATCCTGCAGGAGGTCGAGTTCCTCTCGCTGGGCACGAACGACCTCGCGCAGTACGCCTTCGCCGCTGACCGCCAGGTGGGTGCGGTGTCGCGGCTGCAGGACCCGTGGCAGCCGGCCCTGCTCGACCTGATCGCGATGTCGGCCGAGGCCGCCAAGGCGGAGGGAAAGAGCTGTGGCGTCTGTGGCGAGGCGGCTTCGGACCCGCTGCTGGCCTGTGTGCTGACCGGTCTGGGTGTCACCTCTCTGTCGATGGGTGCCGCTTCGATTCCGTACGTGCGGGCGACGCTCGCCAAGTACACGTTCGCCCAGTGCGAGCGGGCCGCGGCCGCCGCTCGGGCGGCGGACACCGCCGAGGAGGCCCGTGTGGCCGCGCAGGCGGTGCTCTCCGGCGAGTAGGCCGGGAGTATGTGCCGGGAGTGTGAGTGGGAGTCGAGGGGCCTTCGCCGGTGGCGAGGGCCCCTCGGCCCTTTTTGGTTGTGCGCCGGTGTCGGCCGGTGTCAGTGGTGGGGGCCGGGGTCGTCCACCTCGAAGCCCGGGCAGTACTCGACGCCCGGTTCGGGGGCGACGGGTTCACCCGTGTCGGCGTCGGTGCAGTAGGCGTTGAAGACGGCCGCGGCCGAGAGGGCGACGAGACGGCCGCGGTCGAGCCGCCAGCCGTGGACCCGGTCCCGGTGTCCCTCGGCGGAGCTGCGCAGGACCAGTCCCCCGGGGCCGCCGAGGGCGAGCCCCGCTGCCAGGACCGTCACGAAGTCGAGGCCTTCGCGGCCCTCGATGCGGGGTGCGGATCCCGGGTCGTCGGCGGACCGGGCGTGGAGCACGGCGACGAGTTGTTCCGCCTCGGTGGGGACGCTGCAGACGAAGTGGTGGATGCCCGGTCCGGCGCCGGCCACGAGGCGTTTGACCGTGTCCGTGGCGCGATCGAAGGAGGCGTGGCCGATGTCCTCGCCGCAGTCCGCGCAGGTGCCGACCTCGGCGAGGAGGGTGGTGGCGTACTCCCAGGTGGCCTGCCGGACGGCTTCGTCCACGAGGAGCGGGAGGAGTTCGTCGATGGGCTGGCCGGTGTAGGGCAGTCCGTTGCCGTGACCGGCGAGCTCGGCGGTGAAGCGGGTGCGCGTCTCGGCGGTGTCCGGGTCGAGGCCGTGCTCCTCGCAGTACTCGGCGTACTCCTCGGGGTCGAAGAGGGCGACCGTGGTGTGGATGCCCTGCGCCGCGAGGGAGCGGAGCAGGGTCTCGACGTGGCGGAGGTAGTCCGCGTAGTCGTCGCGGTGGTCGAAGGTGAAGCTGCGGTAGCCGCTCATGGCCGCGAAGTCCCCGGAGTCGGCCAGGAGGCCGACGGTGCTGGGGGCTTCGCGGCGCAGGGCGCGGCGGCGGTGGGTGTCGTTCTTGCGTGGCATGGCTGGGCTCCCCCTGAGTGATGCGATCACTTGCTCACTCAGAGTAATCACGGCCACTGACAGTGGCCGTGATCGTGGCTCGGGGGCTCAGCCGCGGGTGCGGGTGCGGGTGCGGGCCAGCTCCTCGTAGAAGTGGAGGAGGTCGAGGTTGTCGACGGATCCCGGGTTGACCGCCTTCGCCAGGGGCGTGCCCTGGAGCAGCCGCTTGACGGGGACCTCGATGCGCTTGCCGGTGAGGGTGTGCGGGATGGCGGGGACCTCGATGATCTCGTCGGGGACGTGGCGCGGGGAGAGCTCCTCGCGGATGGTCCCCTTGATCCGGGCGCGGAGGTCGTCATCGAGGGCGGCGCCGGGGGCGAGGTGGACGAAGAGCGGCATCCAGTAGCCGCCGTTCGGCTCCTCCAGGCCGATGACCAGGGATTCCTTGATCTCGGGGAGGCGCTCGACGGCCTCGTAGATGTCGGCGGAGCCCATCCGGACTCCCTGCCGGTTGAGGGTGGAGTCGGAGCGGCCGTGGATGACCACCGAGCCGTGGTCGGTGATGGTGATCCAGTCGCCGTGGCGCCAGGCGCCCGGGAACATCTCGAAGTAGCTGTCGCGGTAGCGGCTGCCGTCCGGGTCGTTCCAGAAGTGGATCGGCATGGACGGCATGGGGTTGGTGACGACGAGTTCGCCGACCTCGCCCAGGAGGGGCTTGCCGGACGGGTCCCAGGCCTGGAGGTCCGTGCCGAGACAGGCCGCCTGGAGCTCCCCGATGTGGACGGGGAGGGTGGGGACGGCTCCGGCGAAGCAGCTGCAGACGTCCGTGCCGCCGCTGACGGAGGCGATCCACAGGTCCTCGGCCACCTCGTCGTGGAGCCAGCGGAAGCCGTCGGGCGGGAGCGGGGAGCCGGTGGTGGCCACGCACTTGACGGCGGAGAGGTCGAAGTCCCGGCCCGGGTGGACGCCGGCCTTGCGGCAGGCCATCACGTAGGCGGCGGAGGTGCCGTACAGCGTGGCTCCGGTGCGCTCGGCGATGCGCCACTGGGCGCCGGTGTCGGGGTAGCCGGGGCTGCCGTCGTACAGGACGACCGTCGTACCGGTGAGCAGGCCGGAGACGAGGAAGTTCCACATCATCCAGCCGGTCGAGGTGTACCAGAAGAAGCGGTCCTCGGGGCCGAGGTCGCAGTGCAGGCCGAGCTGCTTGAGGTGCTCGAGGAGGATGCCGCCCTGGGACTGGACGATCGCCTTGGGGAGGCCGGTCGTCCCGGAGGAGTACAGGACCCAGAGCGGGTGGTCGAACGGGACGGCTTCGAAGACGGGCTCGGTGTCGGCGGAGGTCAGGTCCGACCAGGTGAGGGCCCCCTCGGGGGCCGGGGTGCCGAGGAGCGGGATGTGGACGACGGCGCGCAGGGAGGGCAGGTCCGCACGGAGCTCGGCGACGGTCTCCCGGCGGTCGTGCTCCTTGCCGCCGTAGCGGTAGCCGTCGACGGTGAACAGGACGACCGGCTCCACCTGCTGGAAGCGGTCGAGGACGCTGCGGGCGCCGAAGTCGGGGGCGCAGGAGGTCCAGACCCCGCCGACGGCGGCGGTCGCGAGCAGGGCCACGGTCGCTTCGGGGATGTTGGGGAGGTAGCCGCTGACCCGGTCGCCGGGGCGGACGCCGAGGGCGCGCAGCTCGGCGGCGAGGGAGCCGACCTGGCGGCGGAGCCCGGCCCAGGTGACGGGGACGGGCTCGTGGGTCTCGTCCACGTACAGCAGCGCGGCGTCGTCGGCGCGGGCCGGGTCCTCGCCGGCGCGCAGGGCGTGCTCGGCGTAGTTGAGGGTGGCGCCGGGGAACCAGCGTGCGCCGGGCATGGAGCGGTCCGCGAGGACGGCTTCGTAGGGCGTGGTGAAGCGGACGTCGAACCACTCGGCGACGGCCTGCCAGAAGGTGTCGAGTTCGTCGACGGACCAGCGGTGCAGGGCCGGGTAGCCGCCGTCGGCGGGGGCTCCGTGGCGCTCGGCGGCCCAGGCCTGGAAGGCGGTGATCCGGGCCGCGGCGATCCGGTCGGGGCCCGGGGCCCAGAGGGGTTCCGGCTGCGTGGCTGAGGTCATGGGTCGGCTCCCGGTCAAGTCTGCGGCTCGCGCGTGGTGTGCGTTGCGTACGGTGCCTGCGCGCGGGGGGTGGGTGCGCGTCGGCCCACAGGGACGATGCCACGTGATCGAGATCCGCACCAGGGCTGTCAGCTGCGGCGCGACCCTCTCCGCCGGGTGAACGGCAGTTGAACGCGGCCCCCTGGACCGGGGGCCGGTGGCAGGGTGATCGGCATGAACGGTCGTGATCTGGTGCGTGTGGTGCAGGACATCGGTTCGGAGCGCGGGAGGCGCGCCTGGCTCGGGGCCTGGCGGCGCCGGCGCGCGGACGCGGTGGGCCTGCAGCCCCGGGGCGCGGAGCGGGCGCGGGTGCCCGGGTCGCTGTCGGACACGGAGCCGCTCCCGGGCGGGGGCGTGCTGCGGTTCGCGCGCTCGGAGCTGGTGGTGCGGGTCATGGCGGGCGGGGCGGTGTTCTGGAGCTGGGACGGTGCCGGGCCGACGCCCTCGTACGCGGTGGTGGGCAGCGGGCCGGAGCCCGATCCGAGGGCGGTGCTGGAGCCGGACACCGGGGGCGGCTGGCGCGTGGTGTCCGAGCGGGTGACGGTGGCGGTGTCCCGGCACGGGGCGATAGAGGTGCGCACTCCGGGCGGGACGGTCCTGCGCCGGGAGTCCCCGCCCCGGTGGTGGGAGCCGGTGGACCCCAGGATGGGTGGGGCCAGGTGGGTGCAGCGCAGCGAGGTGCCGGCGGACGCGCGGTTCTTCGGGCTGGGCGGGCGGGCGGCGGGGCCGCGGCTGCGCGACGGGACGTACCGGCTGTGGAACACGGATCCGAAGGGCGGCTTCGGCCCGGGGGTGGATCCGCTGTACCTGACGATGCCGGTGCAGATGGTGGTCGCGGACGCGGGCACGCACCTGGTGTTCCACGACAACTCGTGGGACGGGCGGGTGGTGCTGCGCGAGGGCGAGGATGGCGCGGGGTCGGGGGTGGACCGTCCGGGGTCGAGCGAGCTGCGCATGGAGGGCGGGCCGCTCAGGTGCTGGGTGCTGGTGGGGCCGCCGGCGCGGGTCGCGCAGGGCTGGTCGGGGCTGACGGGTTCCGCGGCGGTGCCGCCGGAGTGGGCGCTGGGCTACCAGCACGCGCGGTGGGGGTTCGGGAGCACGGCCGAGGTGCGCAGGGTGGTGTCCGGGTACGTGTCGCGCGGGCTGCCGTTGTCGGCCGTGCACCTGGACATCGACCACTACGACGGGCACCGGGTGTTCACGGTGGACGAGGAGCGGTTCCCGGATCTGGCCGGGCTCGCCCAGGAGCTGCGGGAGCAGGGGGTGCGGCTCGTCTCGATCGTGGATCCGGCGGTGAAGGCGGGCGATCCGGTGCATGCCGCCGGGCAGTCGGTGGGGACCGGGGGTGCGTTCGTACGGGACGCGCGGGGGCAGGAGGTGCGCGGTGAGGTGTGGCCGGGTGAGTGCGTGTACCCGGACTTCACGGATCCGGCGGTGCGGGAGTGGTGGGGCGGGATGTACGCGGAGAGGCTCGCGCGGGGTTTCGCCGGGTTCTGGCACGACATGAACGAGCCGGTGTCCTTCGCTCCGTTCGGGGACGCCACGCTGCCGAGGTCGGCCCGGCACTCGATGGACGGTGCGGGCGGCGACCACCGGGAGGGGCACAACGTGTACGCCCTCACGATGGCGCGGGCGGGCTGGGAGGGGCTGCTGCGGCTGCGGCCGGCCGAGCGGCCGTTCCTGTTCTCCCGGTCGGGGTGGGCGGGGATGCAGCGGTACGGGGGCACGTGGTCCGGCGACGTGGAGAGCACCTGGGACGGGCTGCGGGCCTCGCTGGCACTGGTGTTGGGGCTGGGGCTCTGCGGGGTGCCGTACTCGGGGCCGGATGTGGGGGGCTTCGGGGGCTCGCCGTCGCCGGAGTTGTACCTGCGGTGGCTGCAACTGGGGGCGTACCTGCCGCTGTTCCGGACGCACTCGGCGATCTGGGCGGGGCGGCGGGAGCCGTGGGAGTTCGGGGCGGAGGTGGAGGAGCAGGCGCGGGTGCTGCTGGCGGAACGGGAGCGGCTGCGGCCGTACTTCGTGACGCTGGCGCACCTCGCGCGGCGGACGGGGGCTCCGTACGTGCGGCCGCTGTGGTGGGGGAACCCGGAGGACCGGCGGCTGCGGAACTGCGAGGACGCGTTCCTGCTGGGCGACGCGCTGCTCGTGGCGCCGGTGCTGGAGTGCGGGGCGGACCGGCGGGCGGTGCGGTTGCCGCGGGGGCGCTGGTACGACACGGCGACGGGGGCGGCGCACGAGGGTCCGGGGCAGGTGCTGCTGGACGCCCCGCGGGGGCGGATCCCGGTGCTGGCGCGGGCGGGGGCGGTGGTTCCGGTGCGGTGCGCCTCCGGCGACGGGGTGCAGCTGGAGGTGTGGGCGCCGGCGCGGGGGCGTACGGGGGGCGGGGTGGTGATCCGGGATCCGGGGCCGGGGTTCGAGCCGGGGACGGTCGAGCGGTACACCGTGCGGTGGGTCGGCGACGCGGTGGTCGTGGAGGACGAGGCGGGGGACGTCGTGCCGGGGGTGGTGGTGCGGGGGGTTTAGGCGGGGCCCTTGGGGCGGGGCCGGGGCGGGCGGTGCGGGTGCGGGTGCGGGTGCGGGTGCGGGCCGGGGCTTCGCCCCGCACCCCGCGCCCCGCGCCCCGCGCGGGGTGGGTCGGCGGGTGCGGGTCCATACCCGGGGCTCCGCCCCGGACCCCGCGCCTCAATCGCCGGCGAGGCTGGATTCTGCCGGTCGGGGCTGGAGACGCGGGCCCGCGAAGCTGGATTCTGCCGGTCGAGGCCGGATGTGACGGGCCGAGGCTGGATGTGCCGGGCCGGGGCCGGAAACGCGGGCCCCGCGAAGCTGGATTCTGCCGGTCGAGGCCGGATGTGACGGGCCGGGGCCGGAATCGCGGGCCAGGGGTTGGGAGGGGCTGTGTGGGCGGGGGGTCAGGTGTACTTGCCGTTGAACCAGGACGCCACCGCTCGGGTGTGGAGGGGGAAGGCCAGTTGGGCCGGGGTGTGGAGGACGTGCCAGCCCGTGGTTTCGTCCGTCGGCTTCGAGGCGGGGAGGGTGGCGGCCGGGCGGGGCGGGAGGAGGCCGAAGAGGAGGAGGTGGCCCGCCGGGGAGCTCATGGCGTCGGCCAGGGCGACCTCGGCGGCGGGGAGCGTGATGCCGGTCTCCTCCCGGAGTTCGCGCACGACCGCTTCGCGCCAGTCCTCGCCGAAGTCGATGAAGCCGCCGGGCAGCGCGATGCCGCCGAGGGCCGGTTCGATGGTGCGGGTGATGACCACCAGGCCGGTGCCGTTCTCGTCCTCGACGGGGAGGAGGGCGATGGCCACCGGGAGCGGGTTGCGGTAGGCGACGGCCCCGCAGGCGTCGCAGGCGCGGGGCCACGTACGGGTGGAGTACGTCGCTCCGCAGGTGGAGCAGTGCGAGTCCCTCAGCTGTGCCGGCATGCGGGCGATGGTATGCCAAGGGGCTTGGCGATGGCGGCCGTTGCGGGAGTCGGACGGTACCGGCGCCGGAGGGGTGCGCCGGAGGTCACGGCGCCCCCGAGGCCGCCCGGACTCGTACGCCGGCTCCCGTCGCTGTCGCCCCGGGCCGGCCGTGAGTACCGTGCCCGCATGACTTTCAGCTCGTACGATGAATTCTGGCCGTACTACGTCGCCATGCACTCCCGAGCCGCCACCCGCTGGATCCACCTCGGCGGCACGCTCACCGGGCTCGTCCTGACCGCGTACGGGGTGGCGCGCCGGCGCGGGCGGTACCTTGCCGCCCTGCCGCTCGTGGGGTACGGGACGGCCTGGCCCGCGCATTTCCTGATCGAGAGGAACAACCCGGCCACCTTCGGGCATCCCCTGTGGTCGCTGCGCGGGGACGCGCAGATGATCCGGATGATGCTGGCGGGACGGGACGCGGAGCTCGGCGAGATCGCGCGGAAGTGGCTCGCCCAGAACCGGTGACCGGGTCGGTCCTGCCGTGACAGACTTCTGACGATGCGTCAGTTCTGCTGCATGGGAGGGATCTTGGCACGCACACGCACACCCGTGGTGACCGGGTGGTTCACCGAGGACGCGGCGGGCGGCGGCTTCAGGCTGCTCGGCACCCGCTGCACGGCCTGCACGGCGGTGTTCTTCCCGCGCGAGGACGCGTACTGCCGCAATCCGCGCTGCCCGGGCGGCGGGGAGCTCGCCGAGGTGCCGCTGTCGGCCCGCGGGAGGGTCTGGTCCTACACGGACGGGCGGTACCGGCCGCCCGCCCCGTACGTGTCCGACCCGGACGCGCCCTGGGAGCCGTACACGCTCGTCGCCGTGGAGCTGGAGGTCGAGGGGATGGTCGTACTGGGCCAGGCCGCGCCGGGGGTCGGCGTCGCCGATCTGGCGGTCGGGATGGAGGTCGAGGTGGTGGGCGGCGTGCTGAACGAGGACGCGGACACCGGCACCGCCTGGACCACCTGGCAGTTCAAGCCGGTGGGAGAGGCCGCGTGAGCGCCGGCGACGTGGCCGTTCTCGGGGCGGGGATGCACCCCTGGGGCAAATGGGGCCGCAGTTTCGTCGAGTACGGACGGGCCGCCGCACGGGCGGCGCTGGACGACGCCGGGCTGGACTGGACGGACGTGGAGTCGATCGTCGGCGCCGACACCGTGCGGTCCGGGTATCCGGGCTATGTCGCCGGAGCGACCTTCGCGCGGGCGCTGGGCTGGCAGGGCGCGCGGGTGACCAGCGTGTACGCGGCCTGCGCGTCCGGGGCGCAGGCGATCGGGGCGGCCCGCTCGCAGATCCTGGCCGGGCTGGCGGACGTGGTCCTGGTCGTGGGGGCGGACGCGGCGCCCAAGGGGTTCTTCGCCCCGGCCGGGGGCGACCGGCCGGACGATCCGGACTGGCTGCGCTTCCGGGTGCTCGGCGCGACGAACCCGGCGTACTTCGCGCTGTACGCGCGCCGCCGGATGGCCGTGCACGGGGACACCGCGGAGGACTTCGCGCAGGTCAAGGTGAAGAACGCGGCGGCCGGCGTGCTCAACCCGAACGCCCGCTACCGGCGGGCCGTCACCGCGGAGGAGGTCGCGGCCTCCGCGATCGTCGCCGATCCGCTGCGGCTGCTCGACATCTGCGCCACCTCCGACGGGGGCGCGGCGCTGGTACTGAGCAGCATGGACTTCGCCCGGGCGCGGGGGGTGAGCGATCCGGTGCGGATCCGGGCCGTCTCGACGGTGACGCCGACGTACCCGCGGACGGTGCTGGACCTGCCGGACATCGCGACCGATTCGGTGGTGGCGGTGGAGCCGGCGGCCGGTTCCTTCCGCTCGTCGATCGCGCGCGCCGCGTACGAGGAGGCGGGGCTCGGGCCGGACGACCTCTCGCTGGCGGAGGTGTACGACCTCTCCACGGCCCTGGAGCTGGAGTGGTACGAGGACATCGGGCTGTGCGGGGAGGGCGAGGGCGCGAAGCTCGTACGGGAGGGGGCGACCGCGCTCGGCGGGCGGATCCCCGTGAACACGAGCGGCGGGCTGGCCTCCTTCGGCGAGGCGGTGCCGGCGCAGGCGATCGCGCAGGTGTGCGAGCTGACGTGGCAGCTGCGCGGGACGGCGGGTGATCGGCAGGTACCGGGGGCCCGGGCGGGCATCACGGCGAACCAGGGGCTGTTCGGGCACGGGTCGGCGGTGATCGCCGTACGGTGACGCGGGGCGCTGCCGCTGGGCCGGGACGGGCGGGGCGGTGCGTGCCGGTCCGGCCGGGGCGCGTACGGGTGGCGAACCATACCCACCACAGTCCGGAGCGAAGCGGAGGACCATCCCCCGCCGAAAGCGGGGGAGCTGGGACACCAAGCGCCCTCCGAGCGCCGGGCGGTCGGGGGTGAGGTGGGTGGGGGGCCGCGGGGCCGTGGGCGGGACCGGGGGTGCGGCAACGCTTGACGGTGGACCGTGGCGGGTTCACACTCGCTCCACAGTCCCGCGCGGCGACCGGGACCGCGAACCCCCCATGAGAGCTGCGGCCCGTACCCCAGTCGGCGGGGGTACGGGCCGCCTCCACGTCAGGCCCCGGCCTCGGCCGTGAGGCTCAGGCGTCGGGCGCGGGCCAGGGTCATCGCGTGCTCCACCACTCCGACCAGTACGTCCTTGACGGACTCGCGGTCGCGCGCGTCGCACAGCAGCACCGGCACCTCCGGGTCGAGGTCGAGCGCCTGCCGGACGGTGACCACGGGGTGCCGGTCCGCGCCGTCGAAGCAGTTGACCGCGACGACGAACGGGATCTCGCGCCGTTCGAAGTAGTCGACCGCCGCGAAGCAGTCGGCGAGCCGGCGGGTGTCCGCGAGGACGATCGCGCCGAGCGAGCCCTGGGCCAGCTCGTCCCAGAGGAACCAGAACCGGTCCTGGCCGGGAGTGCCGAACAGGTACAGGACGAGGTCCTCGCGGAGCGTGATGCGCCCGAAGTCCATCGCCACGGTCGTGGTGTTCTTGCCCTCCACTCCCCCGGTGTCGTCGATCCCGACGCCCGGCTCGGAGAGCCGTTCCTCGGTCCGCAGGGGTCTGATCTCGCTTACCGCACTGACCAGGGTGGTCTTGCCCACCCCGAAACCGCCCGCGACCAGGATCTTCAGGGTCAGCGGCTCGACCGGCGACACGGCATGCATGGCACCGGTGCGGCTAGAGCGCCCGAAGGCCATCGATCACCTCACGCAAAATGGATTCATCGGGCAGTTCGGCCGGGGGTACCGGCCTGGTCACGTGGACCAGTTCGTCGGCGACCAGGTCGCCGATGAGGACGCGTACGACACCGACCGCGAGGTCGACGTCGGCCGCGAGTTCTGCGACCGACTGCGGCCGGTCACGGCACATTCCGAGGATGTGCGCGTGTTCCGGCGACAGGGTCAGGTCCCAGACCGGATCGTCGGCCGCCGGTTCGGCGACGACGAGCGCGATCAGGTCCAGCCGGTGCTGGCCGGCGTGGCTGGTCCGGCCGCGGGTCATGGCGTACGGGCGCACGACCGGGCCCGCCTCGTCGTCGAACCAGTGGTCGTGCTCGGTGGTGAACGCGTCGGTCCAGTCGGCCGTGGGGTCGCTGTCGCCGCTGTCGGCTGTGCTGTCGTCGGGATGGTGCCGGCGGTCGTGGCCTGGTTCGCTCATACGGTCCGACTCACCCTCCGGCGGGCAGCCCGGTGCGCGGGGCGGTCGCCAGGTGGTCGCCGACTCGCTTGACCATGAGCGTCATCTCGTAGGCGACCTGGCCCACGTCGGAGTCGGCGTCGGCGAGGACGGCTAGACAGCTGCCGTCGCCGGCGGCCATCACGAAGAGGAAGGCCTCGTCGAGCTCGACCACCGTCTGGCGGACCTTGCCCGACTCGAAGTGGCGGCCGACACCCTTGGCGAGGCTGTGGAAGCCGGAGGCCACGGCGGCCAGGTGCTCGCTGTCCTCGCGGGTCAGGTCGTTGGAGCTGCCGGTGGGCAGGCCGTCGCCGGAGAGGACCACGGCCTTGCGGATGGAGCCGACTCGGTCGACGAGCTCGTCGAGAAGCCAGTTGAGCGGGCCGGAGCCGCGGCCCCTGCTGTCGTTGCCGGTCTGCGGTGCGGTCATCGACCGTCCCCTTCGTTCTCGTTCGCGGGACCGCTGGCGCCGGGCGTGCCGGCGTCGGTCTCGGACTGATGCTGTGCGTGCTGGCTGCGGCCCGCCGTCCAGCCTCGCTGGAGTGCCGACATGCGCGTGCGTACGTCGTCCGCGTCGCGGTGGTCAACCGCTTCGGCGGCGGTGTCGGCGGGCTTGCGTGCCTGGGTGTTCTTGAGCTGCGGCGCCAGGCTGGCCTGGCGGACGCGGCGGGGCAGCCCCCCGCTGACGACGGTGTCGTCGGTGGCGGGTGCGGCGGCCTGTGCGGGCTTGGTGGTTCCGGTCCCGGTGGCGGTCCCGGTGGCGGTCCCGGACACGGCGCGGGGCTCCACCCGGCGGCCGTGCTCGGCGACCAGGGTCGGGGCCGGGCGGCGTCGCGGCAGCGGGACGGCTCCCGGGGAGCGGCGGCCGTCGGGGCGCTGGCCGGCCTCGGAACGCTGGGTCTCCAGCCGGACCGGGCCGGTGGGGGCGAGCGGCTCGCGGTCGCGGCCGGCGCCCTGACGGGCTCCGTGCCGCTCGGTGTGCGGCCGGTCGGCCGGGCGCAGGCCCAGGAGGGCGCTGCGGGGGGTGCCGCCCGGCGGGGTCTCGTCGTCGAGGGTGGCCATCGCGGGGCGGCCGCCGACTCCGGTGAGGCCGGCGATGCCGGTGGCGATGGTGTCGTCGAGGACGCCGTCGAGGGCATCGGACCCGCCCAGGCCGAGGGGGGCCTCCAGCTCGACCGGTCCGCGCAGTTCGGCGGTGGCCAGCTGGCGGCCGCCGGTCTTCGCGCGGTCGATCGCGGCGGGCGCGGGCCGCTCGGAGGCGGCCTTGCCCGCACCGTCCAGGCGGGCGCCGCTGCCGTTGGTCTCGGGCGCCTCGGTCAGCAGCGCCGACGGGAGGAAGACCACCGCGGTGGTGCCTCCGTACGGGCTGGGCTGGAGGACGACCTTGACGCTGTGGCGCTGCGCGAGGCGGCTGACGACGAAGAGGCCGAGGCGGTCGGTGTCGGAGAGCTCGAACTCGGGGGTCTCGGAAAGGCGGAGGTTCGCGTCGAGCAGGGCCTCCGGGGTCATGCCGAGGCCGCGGTCGTGGATCTCCAGGGTGAAGCCGTTGGCCACGCGCTCGCCGAGTACCTGGACCGCCGTGTGCGGCGGTGAGAACACGGTGGCGTTCTCGAGGAGTTCGGCGATGAGGTGGGTGACGTCTGCGACGGCCGGCCCGACGATGCCCAGGCGACTGAGGCGGCGGACCTCGATGCGCTCGTAGTCCTCGACCTCGGCGACGGCGGCGCGGACGACGTCCATCAGCTGGACGGGCTTGCGCCACTGGCGGGAGGGCGCGGCGCCGGAGAGGATCACCAGGCCTTCGGCGTGGCGGCGCATGCGGGTGGTCATGTGGTCGAGGCGGAAGAGGTCGGCGAGCTCCTCGGAGTCCTCGGTGCGGCGCTCCATGGTGTCGAGGAGCGTCAGCTGACGGTGCAGCAGCACCTGGTTGCGGCGGGCCAGGTTGACGAATACTTCGGAGACCCCGCGACGCAGCTCGGCCTGCTTGACGGCGGCCTCGACCGCGGCGCGCTGGAGGCTGTTGAGGGCCTGGCCGACCTGGCCGACCTCGTCCTTCTCGTACTCCAGGTGCGGCGACTCGGTCTCCACGTCCACGTGCTCGCCGGCGGCGAGGCGGCGCATGACGCTCGGCAGCCGGACGCCGGAGGCCTCGTGCGCCTCCTTGCGCAGGCGGGACAGGTCGCGGATGAGGTCGCGGCCGATGCGGACGGAGAGGATGAGCGACACGATCAGCGCGATGAAGCCGAGAACACCGGCGAGGGCGGCCTGGATCATGACGCCCCTGGCGACGGGCTCGATGCGCTGCTGGTAGCGCTCGCCGGCCTCGGTGTTCATGGCCGCGAGGTCGGCGAGGGTCTTGGCCGCGAGCTCGTCCCACTGGGCGGGTGTGGCGCTGCGCGGGTTCTTGCCGGCGCCGGAGGTGATGAAACGCTCCTCGGCGTCGCGCAGGGCCTTGGTGTCGGAGCCCGACCAGAACCGCTCGAACCGCTCGCGGTCGTCGGCGGGCAGGGTCACGAGGTTGAACTCGTAGAGCAGTTTGCGGTTCGCGGCGAGGTCGGAGACCTGGCGGATGCTCGTGCCCTCGACATTGCGGGCGATGAGGGCGGAGGCCATGACGGCGTCCTCGCGGGAGAACAGCTCGCGGGCGCGGCTGATGCCGACGAGCGCGCGGCCCTCCTTGTCGACCTCGACGTTGTCCAGGCCGTGGAGGTTCAGCAGGAAGTCGTAGCAGGGGTCGATGAGCCTGTTGTAGAGCTCGAGGGCCTGCGTGGGATCGACCGAGTTCTGGTCCACGGAACGGCGCATGGAGCCGATGCTGTGGAAGGCCGCGACGATGTTCTGCAGCTGACGGGCGCTCTGCGGACTCAACTCGTCCATGACCTTGGGGTCGCGGGCGCTGGCGCTGATCTGCTCGACGGCCTCGTCGGTCAGGGCGCGGCTCTTGGTGAGCTCGGCTATCGCCCCGGCGGCCCGGGGGTCACCGAGCAGCACGAGCGTCTGTCGGCGTTCCTTCTGGATGACTCGGGCGACGTCCTCGACGGGGTAGCCGACCTTGTCGATGACGTAGGCAACGTCAAGGAGCTGGACGGCTTCACGGCCGGTGATGACCGTGGCGAAGCCCCAGAGGGCAGTCAGGGAGACGAGCGGTACCAGCAGCAACGCCACGATCTTCCGGCGGATGGATTTCCCGCGAAAGCGCATGGCCTCCCCAGCCTCCCCAGCTCAACCCCGTTGGTCGGGGTCGGTGTTCCGTCATTTAAACGGCGTGAGCCTACTACTGACGATGCGGTCCTTCGAAGGCGTGTCCGGACGTTTTCGGCCGAACCCCTCGGCGAAGATCACGAGTTGTCCGATACTTCCGGTCAAGTGCGGCCCGTTTTGTGACAGATGACACCTGGTGGGGTCTCGGTTCCCGCGACACGATGGATGGCTGGAATTGTTCGTTCCGCGATCTTCGGGGCAGGTGGATACGTCCGGGATTCGGGAATCTCCGGACCGTACCGGACGTCTGTCCGGGTAGGTGGCACAGGTGGCACAGGTGGGATGGGTAGGCATGGCGGGACGGGCGACGGACGACGCCGGCCGCGGGTTGGGGAGTGAGCGGACCGTGAACGGATACGAGGACGAATACGGGGACGGATACCAGGACGGGGACGCGTCGGTGGGCGGCGGGGACACGCGTCCCGGGGGCCCGGCGGACGGCGTTTCGGCGGTGGGCATGCGGCGCGGGCTGTGGGTGGAGGAGCCCGCCCGGCGGCGGCGGATGCCGGATCCGGTGCGGGCGTCCGCGGTGCGGGCGGTGCTGATCGTGGCGGTGACGCTGACCCTGGCCACGATCTCCTTCTACCTGACGCTGGCCGGCTCCTGGCTGGCCCTCCCGATGGCGCTCTGCGCGGTCGCGGGGACGATCGTGGCCACGTGGGGCGTGCTGGACGTGTTGATCACCCGGCAGGCGTGGATCCAGCGCCACGGGGTCCTGTCGGTACCGAGCAGCACGGCGCGGCGCACGTGGCGGGGTGGCGGGGACGCGGTCCCGGGCGCGCATGCCGGCGCCCGGGGCCGGACACCCCGCGAGGACGGCCCCCTGGCGGCGCCCGCGCGACGGTAGCGCCCCGGGACCGCGGGCGCGGGGGCCGCGGGGCGGGCCGGATGCGGGGCGTGGCAGGTGCGGGGCCGTGGCGCGGGCGCGGGGCGCGGGCGCGGGCACAGGGCGCGGATGCAGGTGCAGGCCCGGGCTCAGGGTGCGGATGCGGAACGCGGATGCTCAAGCGCGGACGCAGGGTGCGGATGCGGGGCGCGGATGCAAGGCCCGGATACAGAGCCCGGGCGCGGGGCGCGGGTGCGGGCGCGGGTGCGGGCCCGGGTGCGGGCCCGGGTGCGGGCCCGGGTGCGGGCCCGGGTGCGGGCCCGGGTGCGGGCCCGGGTGCGGGCCCGGGTGCGGGCGCAAGGCGCCGGCGCAAGGCGCGGGTGCAGGGCCCAGGCGTGGGGCCGCGGGTGCACGGGGCGAGTGCGGTGCAGGCCCAGGGCCACGGCGCAGAACACGGATGCGGGCCCCGGGCGCAGAACGCGGACGCAGGGCGCTGCCCGGGGCCCGGGCGCGGGGCGCGGTCCAGGGCCCGGGGGTGGGCGCGGGTGTGCAGGGGTGGGTGCAGGGCGGGGCGGGGGGTTCCTGGGCTTCGCCCCGTCCCTGCGGCGTGGCCGGGAGACCGGGGACGCGGTCCTGCGGCCTCGGCCGGTGTCACGACGGCGAGCGGCGGAACATCCTGGTCGCCGTGATCTCGCCGTGGATCGGCTCCGGCTCCGGGGACTGCTGGGGCAGGCCCGGGCGCAGGTGTTCCTCCACGCTGATGTACTTCAGGCCCGCCCTCAGGTCGGCGTCGTTGCGCAGCCGGATGACGAGGGGGAACTCCGCGAGGGCCGTGGTGTCGAACAGGCCCGTGGTGTAGAGGAGCTGGACGCCGAGGGCGTCGGAGACCGCCCGCTGGAGCTCCAGCAGGTACGTGGCGTTGGCGCGGCCGATCGGGTTGTCGAGGAACAGCGTGCCCGCGTGGCGGTGCTTGTCGCGGCCCCGGTCGTTGCTGCGCAGCGCCGCCATCGTGCAGTACAGGGCGATGGCGGCGGTGAGCAGCTGCCCGCCGGAGAAGACGTCGCCCATCTGGCCGACCGGGACGCGTTCGGCGCGCAGGACCGCGTCCGGCTTGAGGATCTCCACCGCGATGCCCTTGGGTTCGAGGGCGGCCTGGACGCCCCGCAGCAGCAGGGACATGCCGTCGCGGCGGCCTTCGCCGAAGGAGGCGGTGCTGTTCTTCTTCACCGCCGAGCGGGTCGCCTCGTCGATCACCTCGCCCAGGCGTTCCGTGAGGGTGGCCTGGTCCGGTTCCTCGAAGCGGATGCGGAGGAATTCCTGGCCCGACCACTCCCCGAGGCCCTCGGGGAGCTGGGACAGGCGCTGGGCGGAGCGGAGGGTGGCCAGGGCCGACTCCACCAGACCGCGCAGGCGGTCGACGATGCTGTCGCGGTTGCGTTCCAGCTGGGCGAGTTCGTCGGTGAGGACGCGCAGTCGCGGCGCGAAGGCCGCCGCCCAGGCCGCGGCGTGCTCCGGCAGCGCGGAGGCGGGCAGTTCGCGGATCTGCTGCCGCGCGGGGGTGCGTACCTGCTCGTAGCGGGTGGCGTTGGCGTGCCGTACGAGGATGTCGCTCGCCTCGCGCACCGCGGCCTCGGCGGCCGAGAGGTCGGCCGCGCAGCCCCGCAGGGAGCGGCGGGCCTCGGTGGCCGACTGGCGGGCCTCCTCCAGGGTGCCGGGGTACGGGGCCGGCTCCTGCTCGTCCTCCTGGTGTGCGTGGTCGCGCAGCAGGTCCCGCAGGAGGGCGGCGGTCTCGTCGAAGCCCCCGGCGCCGTCCTCGGCGGTGCGGTGGGCGCGCAGCAGGTCCGCGTGGGCGGCCCGGGCGGCCTCCACGGCCGCGCTGTGGGCGGCGTGCTGGGCGGTGGCCGTACGCAGCAGGGCGACGGCCTGTTCGACGTCCTCGGGGACGAGCTCGTCGGGGAGCTCGGTGTGCGCCTCTCCGTCGGCGGGGGCGTGCCGTTCGGCCTCGCCGCGCAGCCGGCCGAGCTGCTCGCTGGCGGCGGACGCCCGGGACTCCAGCATCTGTACGAGGGCCTCGGCGCGGGCCGCCGCCGCCTGCCGGGACGGGCCGTCGGCGCCGTCGGTGCCTTCGAGGAGCTGGGCGGCGCGGGTGCGGACCTTGTTGGTGAGGCGGTCGAGCTCGGCGAGGGCGGCGCTCTCGTCGCTCTCGGCGCGGGCCTGTTCGGCCCGCAGGTCGGCGCCGACGCCCACCTTCTCGTAGAGCTGCGAGGCGGCGCGGTAGGCCTCGCGGAGGTCGGGCAGGGGGGCCTTGCGGCTTCCGTCGTCCTCGGGGAGGGGGTCGGGGGCGCCGGCGATCTCGGCGCGTTCCGCCCGCAGGGCGCGGGCGGTGCGGCGGGCGTCGTCGGCGGCGCGCTGGGCGGCGCGGCGGTCCTCGTCGGCGGCGCGGGCGCGGTCCAGGCAGACCTCGGCGCGGGCCTCGGACTCGGCGGATTCGTCGGCGAGTTCGCGGAGCCGGCTCTGCCAGCCGGCGCGCTCGCGCAGACGGAACGCGAGGCCCGCGAGGGCGTCGGCGGCGCGCCGGGCGCGCTGGGCGGTGTCCTGGCGCTCGTCGCGGACGCGGGCGGCGTCGGCGGCGGCCTCGTCGGCCTCCGCTCGTACGGTACGGGCCTCCGCGAGCTCGGCGTCGGCCTCCTCGGCGAACGTCCGGGCGGCCTCGGCCTGCTGCGCGAGCTCGGCGAGCCGGCCGGGCGGGCAGCCGGTGCGCCAGGAGGCGAGGCGGGCGGCGAGTTCGCGGTCCCCGCCCAGGCGGGCGGCCAGGTCTCGGATCTCGGTGTCACGGGCGGTGGCGCGGGTGCGCAGCGCCTGGCGTTCCTCGTCGGCGGCGTTTTCGTCGTGCATGGCCGGGTTCGGCGGCACGAGGAAGACGGCCGTGTCGGTGTCCCCGGCCGGCGGGACGGGTGCCAGCAGCGCGGCGGCGGTGCCGACGGCGACGGTGGAGCGGGGCAGCAGGGCGGCGGCGGAGAGGACCTCGCGGGCGCGGCTGTGGGTGTCGGGATCGGTGATGACGACGCCGTCGACGAGCTCGGGGCGGGCCGCGAGGACGGCGGCGTGGTCGGCCGGGTCCACGGACTGGGCGAGGTAGCGCCAGCCGGGGAGCGCGGGGATGCCGTGCTCGCCGAGGTACTCGACGGTGGCGAGGACGTCGGGGCCGGGCGGCAGCAGGCCCCCGTCGCCGAGCGCGCCGAGGATGCGGGCGTCGTCCGCGGCGGCGGTGCGCAGCTCGAACAGGTGGCGTTCGGCGGAGGCGACCGCGTCGGTCAGGAGGCGGTGGAGGTCCTCGGCGTTGCGGTCGAGGTCCTCGGCGGTGAGCCGTCCGGCGGTGGCGGGACCGGTCCGGGCCGCGTCGTGGCCCTGGCCGTGGTCCGCGCCGTCGGCCGGGGCCGCCTGGCTTCCGGGCGCGGGGCTGCCGGGGGCCGGGTCGGCGGCTTCCGGGAGGCCGAGGAGCGCGGCCAGCCGGGGGGATTCGGCGAGGGAGGCCGCGGCGCGCCGTTCGGCGGCGTGGGCGGCCTCGGCAGCGTCGGCGGCGTCCGCCGCGCGGGCGGCGGTGAGTTCGGCGCGGGATTCGGCGGCGGCGGCCTCGCGGGCGGCTTCGCCGGCGGCCCGGGCGGCCTCGCGCGACTCGTCCCAGGCGGCCACGGCGGTCTTCTCGGCGTCGGCCGCGGCGAGGGCGGCGCGGGCCGGGTCGGCGTCGGGGGCGGAGTCGTCGAGCCAGCCGGCGCGGACGGCCTCGGCGGTCTCCTGCTCGACCTCGCCGAGCCGCGAGCGGAGGTGTTCGGCCTCGCTGCGGGCGCGCTGGGCCGCGGTGGCGGCGGCGGTGGCGTCCCGGTGGGCGGCCTCGCCGACGGCCTGGAGCTCGGCGGAACGCTCCTCCTCCTCGTTCGCGGCCTGTTCGCCCTGTTCGGCGGCGGTGTGCAGGGCCCGTACGAGCTCGGCGGCGGCGGTCGCCCGGGCGGCCAGCGCCGGAGCCGCGTCCCGCTCGGCCTCCAGGATCGCGGCGGCGACGCGGGCGGAGCGGTCGGCGGCGGCGCGGTGGCGGAGCACGCTCTCGGCGGCCTGCCACGCGGAGTGCAGCGTACGGGCTTCGAGGAGTTCGCGGCGCTGTGCGGCGGCGGCCTTGTCGGCGACGGTGAGGGCCAGCGAGGCGTGCCGGTAGGCGAGTTCGGCGGAGACGGCGGCGCTGCGGGCGCGGGCGGACTCGGCGGCGGTGACCTCGTGTGCGGCCCCGGTGACCCGCTGGGCGAGTTCGGCGGCGCGGCCGCGTTCCTCGGCGGCGCGGGCGGAGAGCCGCCGCGCGAGGGTGCGCGTACGGCGTTCGGCGCCGGCGTGGACGTCGCGCAGCCGGGTGCGGGTGGCGGCGGCCTCGACGATGCGGTTGAGGAGGTCCACCGAGCCCGCGGTGAAGTCCCGTTCGGCCATCAGCTCGGCGCGGCGGCCGAGCTTGTTGCCGAAGCCGTGGACGAGGTCGGCGAGGCCGTCGGTGTCGCGGGTGTCGGTGACGGCCCGCAGCAGCAGGTCGGTGAAGTCGGAGTCCTTCTTGACCGCGAAGAGGCCGGCTGCCTCGCCCTCGTCGGCGTTCATCTCGCGCTGGTAGCGGAAGAGTTCGGGGTCGAGGCCGAGCTCGGTGAGGTGCTCGTTCCAGCGGTCGTGGATCTCCTCCCAGGAGACCTCCAGGTGCGGGTACGCCTTGCCGGCCTCGGTGAGGGCGTCGCGGAAGCCCTTCATGGTGCGGCGGCGGCCCTGGGCGCCGGAGGCGCCTTCGACGGGCGGGCGTACGGCGGTGGCCTCGGCGACGGGCAGGTTGTCGAGGCTGAGGCCGGGTCCGGGGCGGAAGGAGTACCAGGCCTCGGCGAACTTGCGGGGGTCGTTGGAGACCTGACGGCCGCGCCATTCGCTGACCTTGCCGACGACGACGCATTCGCCGGTCTGGGTGTGCTGCCATTCCAGGGCGACGTGGCCGCAGTCATCGGCGAGCAGGAACTTGCGCAGCACGCCGGAGCTGGCGCCGCCGAGGGTGTTGCGGTGGCCGGGGAGCATCACCGAGAAGATCAGCTTGAGCAGGACCGACTTGCCGCCGCCGTTCTCCAGGAACAGCACGCCGGCGGGCGCGGGGCGGCGCGGCGGGCCGGTGGGCTCGTCCTCGAAGAACTCCGCCTGCGTCGGCGCCGGGTGGGGCACCGGCTCGCCGACTCCGCGCAGGTCGAGCACGGTGTCGGCGTAGCGCGCGCCGGCGGGCCCGATGGAGTAGAGGCGGATCCGGGACAGCTCGTACATGGCGGCGGACTCTCGTTGGTTCTCGGTGGGTCTCAGTACGTACGTACGGGGCGGGTGGCTCAGGCGTGGAACGGCAGGCCGGCGTCGGCCGCCAGGTCCAGGTCGTCGCCCTCGGGCGGCGGCAGGAGGGTGGCGGAGCCGTCGCTGACGGGGACCAGGCCGAGTTCCAGGAGCTCGGCCATGGCCGCGCTGCCCGCCATGTCGCGGACCTGGAGCTGGTAGCGGGGGGTGGTGCGGTAGGTGCCGCCCGCCTCGTCGCCGGTGCGCTGGAGGAAGCCGGAGTCGGTGAGGAAGGCGGCGGCCTTGCCGACGATGCCGGTGGTGGAGCCGGCGAGGCGGCGGGCGTCCTTGGTTGCGCCGGTCGCGCTGCGGCGGGCGTAGACGCGCCAGGCGGCCTCCAGGCCGGGGGCGTCGGAGGCCGGGTCGGTGTTCTCGCCGAGTTCCTCGGCGCGCTCTTCGAGGCGGCGGCAGGTCTGCCGGACGAAGGAGTCGACGCCGTTGACGGTGATGCGGCCGATGTAGGCGTCGTCGGCGAGGTCCTCGGGGCGCGGGAAGGCGAGGGCGGCGACGGCGAGGTGGGCGAGGCCGTGCAGGAAGCGGTCGGCGGAGTCGGCGGCGGTGCGGCGGGCGTAGTCGCCCATGCGGACGGCGAAGACGGAGTCCTCGCCGGCGGCGACCGCCATGCCGGCGCGGGTGGACACCTCCAGGACGACGAGGCCGAGGCCGGTGGCGACGGCGTCGGCGAGGCGGCCGAAGGCGGTGTCCTCGCGGTAGCGGCGCAGCAGTTCGGCGTACTCGGCGTCGCGGGCGGGCAGCAGCTTGGGCTGCAGCCCGAAGGCGACGAGGCGCGCCGCGTCGGCGGCGTCGGCCGGGGTCACCGTCCCGGTGGGGGCGGGCGTGGGCGCGACGGGAGCCGACGGCGCGTCGGGCTCGCTCCACGCGGTGTGTTCGGCGTGGTGGTCGCTCACTGGTACGTCTCCTCGGCGGTGCAGGTGGTGATGGCGGAGCGGGTGCTGTCGGCGGTGCGGGGGCCGGCCGTACGGGTCGCGCCCGCGGCGACGGACCGGGGTACGGGCACGGATCCGGAGGACGGTGCGGTACGGCTCTGCCGGGGCGGGGCGCCGCGGCGGGCGGGCGCCCCGCCGGCCCGCACCACGACCGGCCGTGCGGCGACCGGCCGTGCAGCCACCGGCCGTACAGCGACCCGCCGTGCAGCCACCGGCCCTGCGGCGACCGGCGCCGCACCGGTCCCCCGCGGCTTCGGGAGGTGTGGCCCCGCAGGGCCGGCGGTCACGCCGTACCCGACCGGGCCGGGATCCCGCGCCGCCCTCCGGGAGGTGGGCGTCACGCCGCCTCCGTGCGGTCGGCGGCCATGCCGGCGGCGTCCAGGAGGGCCGTGCCCACGATGAGGTCGGCACCGCCGAATTCCGGGTCGTCGAGCTGGGTGCCGTCGTCGACGGCGAAGAGCAGCCGCTCCTCGCCCTGGCGGTACGCCGTGCCGACGGCGGGGCTGGCCGCGTGGACGGCCAGCAGGGCCACCAGGTACGGCAGGTCCGGGTCGCTGCGGCGGGCCTCCGCCAGCAGGCCGGACAGCCGGCGCGGCGCGTCGTGCGGGAGGTCCAGGAGCCGCGTCGCGGCGGCGAGCTGCTCCTCGCTGAAGCGGCTGTCGTCCGGGGTGGCGATCAGGTCGGGTTCGGGCATCTCCACGCCGAGGTGCTCCCGCTCGACGGGCGGGGTCAGCAGGATGTCGACGAGGTCGGCGACCCGCACCGAGACGGGGGTGCGCAGGCCGGCCCCCGAGGCGAAGAAGGCGTCGGTGACCCGGCGGGCCCCGGCCACCGGCAGCGGCAGGATCGGGGCGACGAGCTGCCCGTACAGGTCGATGCCTGAGCGCGGCGCGGGCGCGGCGAAGGCCTGGCGGTCCTGCTCGGCGCGGAAGAGCGGGCCGGCGTCGAGCAGCCGGGACTGGAGCTGTGTGTGGCGGCGGATGCAGTCCTTGACGATGTCGACGAGCTCGGCGGCGCGCCGCTTGTTGTCGGGCTCCTCCGCCTCGTCGCGGGCCTTGCGGATGTTAGTGAGGATCGCGTTCTCGTGCCGGTAGCGGTCGGCGACGTGGTCGAGGGCCTCTTCGATCATGTCGGGCACGGACTGGAGCCAGTCCACGGCCCGCACGTTGCGCCGGGTCGCGTCCAGCGTGCGGCGCAGCGTCTCCGCGTACTGCACGGTCCGGTAGCGGGCCTGCTCGGCGGCGAGTTGGGCGTCGGCCAGCCGGCCGCGGCTGATCAGCACCTCCAGCTTCACCTCGGCGGCGATCTGCGCGCTGGTGACATCGGTGTCGAGGGCGCCGACGAGCACGTTGACCGCCTCGTCCGTCGTGCGCAGGTAGACGGCGCCGCCGTGGCCGGGGACCTCTTCGATCAGTTTGAAGTCGTAGTCGCGGCGCACGTAGACGCCGTCCGCGCCGAAGGTGCCGTAGATCGCGCGGAAACCGCGGTCGACGCTGCCGACGTTGATCAGGTTCTCCAGCACCCAGCGGGCCACCCGCTCGTGCTCGGCCGCCGGGCGCGCCGGGGCCTGGGCGGCGACGCGCGGCAGCAGGCGGGCCACTATCTGCTCGTGGTCGGCGCCCGTGTCGAAGTCCATGTTCAGCGTGACCAGGTCGATCGCGGAGAGCGCCACCTCGGCCATGGCGTAGACCCCGTACTCGCCGGCCAGATTGGCCTTGCGCACGTCGAGGTCGTGGAGCGGGGCGGTGCAGGCGAGGGCGCGCAGCCGCCGGGCCAGGCCCTCGTCGGCGGCCGGGCCCGGCGCCGGGGACGGAAGGGTCTTCGCCAGGGCGGGAAAAGTCACGGACAAAGACTAGGCGCTGACCCTGACAACATCCCAAACGCGGGGGTTCGGCCGGATCGTTCTGATCGTTCCGGTCGTTCCGGTCGTTCGGATCGCCCGGGGTCGCCCGCCGCGCCGCCTGTTCTACCCTCGGCGCATGGCTTCCATGATCGCACCCACTGCCGTGATCGACCTCAACGCCGATCTCGGCGAGGGTTTCGGGCGCTGGACGCTCACCGACGACGAGGCCCTGGTGTCCGTCGTGACGAGCGCCAACGTCGCCTGCGGCTTCCACGCCGGGGACCCGTCCATCATGCGCCGGGTCTGCGAGCTGGCCGCGGCCCGGGGCGTACGGATCGGCGCCCAGGTCTCCTACCGCGACCTGGCGGGCTTCGGCAGGCGCTCCATGGACGTGCCGCCCGGCGAGCTCGCCGACAAGGTGGCCTACCAGATCGGGGCGCTGGAGGTGTTCGCGCGGGCGGCCGGCTCCAGGGTGTCGTACGTGAAACCGCACGGTGCGCTCTACAACCGCACCGTGTACGACGCCGACCAGGCGGCCGCCGTCGTCGCCGGGGTCCGGATGGCGGCCGGAGCCGGCGCCACCGGGGGCCTGCCGGTGCTGGGGCTGCCCGGGTCGCTGCTGCTCGCCGCCGCCGAGGAGGCCGGGCTGGCGCCCGTGGCCGAGGCCTTCGCCGACCGCGCCTACACGCCCGCGGGGACGCTGGTGCCGCGCGGTGAGCCGGGAGCGGTGCTGCACGACCCGGACGCGGTCGTGGAGCGGGCCGTGGGGATGGCGGCCGAGGGGAGGGTACGGGCGGCCGACGGCTCCCCGCTGGCCGTGGCGGCGCGCTCGCTGTGCCTGCACGGGGACACCCCGGGGGCCGCGGGCCTGGCCCGCCGGGTCCGCGAGGCGCTGGGCGCGGCCGGGGTGCGGGTGGAGGCCTTCGCGTGAGGAGCCTGGTGGTGGGCGGCGGGGCACTGCTGATCGAGCTGGACTCGGCGGCGGAGGTCGCCGCGCTCCACGCCGAGCTGCTGCGCCGCAGGGAGGCGGGCGAGCTGGGGCCCGTACGGGACGTGGTGCCCGCCGCGCGGACCGTACTGCTGGACGGCGTACGGGACCCGGCCGCGCTCGGCGCCCGGATCGAGCGGTGGGAGGTGCCACCGCTCGCGCCCTCGCAGGGCCCGCTGGTCACCGTGGCGGTGCGGTACGACGGGCCCGACCTGGCGGAGCTGGCCGGGCTGTGGGGGGTGGCGCCCGGGGAGGTGCCGGGCATCGTCGGCGCCACCGAGTTCCGGGTGGCCTTCTGCGGGTTCGCCCCGGGCTTCGGCTATCTGACGGGCCTGCCGGAACGATTCCGCCTGCCCCGGCGCGCCACGCCCCGGCCGTCGGTGCCCGCGGGCTCGCTGGCGCTGGCCGGGGAGTACGCGGGGGTGTACCCGCGCTCCTCCCCCGGCGGCTGGCAGCTGATCGGCTCCACGGAGGCGGTGCTGTGGGATCCGGAGCGGGAGCCGGCGGCCCTGTTCACGCCGGGGGTGCGGGTGCGGTTCACGGAGGCGGACGCATGAGCGGGCTGCTGGTGGTCCGCCCGGGGGCGCTGACCACGGTCCAGGACCGGGGCCGCCCGGGCCACGCCCACCTGGGCGTCCCCCGGTCCGGCGCGCTGGACACGGCCGCGCACGCACTGGCCAACCGGCTGTTGGGCAACGCCCCGGACGCGGCCGCGCTGGAGACCACCCTGGACGGGGTCGTCCTGCGGGCGCTCTCCCCGGTGACGGTGGCGGTCACGGGGGCGCCCTGTTCCGTACGGGTCTCCGGACGCCCGGTCGCCTGGGGGGCGCCGGTGCGGCTGGAGCCGGGGGCGGAGCTGGAGGTGGGCCGGGCCGAATCCGGGCTGCGCAGTTACGTGGCGGTGCGGGGCGGGCTGGCCGTCGCACCGGTCCTCGGCAGCCGTTCGACGGACCTGCTGTCGGGTCTGGGCCCGCCCGTCCTGTCGGCGGGGGCCGTACTGCCGGTGGGCGCGACGGGCCCGTTGCCGGCGGCCGGCGCGGACGCCTGCGGGCTGCCGGGGGCCCCTTCGGAGCTGCTGCTGCCGCTGCGGCTCGGCCCGCGGGCCGACTGGTTCACCGAGGCCTCGGTCGCGGGGCTGTGGCGGGCGGTGTTCCGCGTGTCGGCGATGTCCAACCGCATCGGGCTGCGCACGGAGGCCGGCTCCCCCCTGGTCCGGGCGCGGGCCGGGGAGCAGGCTAGCGAGGGGATGGTGCTCGGTGCGGTGCAGGTCCCGCCGGACGGCCTGCCGGTGGTGTTCCTGGCCGACCACCCGGTGACGGGCGGCTACCCGGTGGTGGGGGTGGTCCCGCCGGGCCGCGCCCTGGACGCGGCGGCGCAGGCCCGGCCGGGATCGCCCGTCAGGTTCGTCCGGTCCCGGTGAAACGTTTGCGGGGGCTTCGGCCAAGTACTGGGTGAGGGGGCCGTCCGGGTCCCCGGCTCTGGGGAGGAAACCGGGTGCGCAGCCCACGACACGAGACCGGACCGCCGGATCTCACCACGCCCGAGGGGTTCGGGGCGTTCTACGAGGAACACGTCGACGCCGTCCTCGGCTTCGTCACCCGCCGGGTCTCCGACGCCCACCTGGCGGCCGACCTGACCGCGGACATCTTCCTTGCCGCGATGGGCTCGGCCCGCGGCTACCGGCAGCACCGGGGGGTGCCGGTGGCCTGGCTGTTCGGGATCGCGCGCAACGTCCTGGCGGGCCACGCCCGTGGGCGGGAGCGCGAGAGCGGGGCGCTGGCCCGGCTCAGCGGGCGGCGGCTGCTCGACGACGAGGACGTGGCCGCGCTGGAGGCGCGGATCGACGCCCAGCGGGCGTTCAGGGCCCTGGCCGAGCGTCACGCGGCCCTCTCCGAGCCGCTGCGCGCCGCGCTCGACCTGGTGGTGCTCGACGAGCTCACCCCGGCCGAGGCCGCCCAGGCGCTCGGCGTCACCCAGGCGACGGTCCGCGTCCGCCTGCACCGGGCGCGCCGGGCACTGCGCGCGCCGGCTCCCGTGAACGAGCCCGAGCTGGAGGCGGTCCGATGAGCAGGCCCCACGCGTTCGAGGAGCGCCTGAAGGCGGCGCTGCTGGCCCGGCTGCCGGAGGTCGTGCAGACCCCCGCCCCCAGCCGTGCCCGCGTCCACGCCCGCCGGTACGGCATCCCGCTGGCGGTGGGCGCCGCGACGGCGGCGGTCATCGCGGTCATGACCCTGCCGGGCAGCACCCGCAACGGCGGCCTGCCGGCCGGCGGTCCCACGGGTTCGCCGAGCCCGTCGGCCACCGGGGCGCCGGAGATCAGGAAGGACCCGGACGGCTCGCTGCGGTTCAGGCTGCCGGAGAACGGCCAGGTCCCGGCGCTCGTCGAGGCACTGAAGAAGCTGGGGGTCCCGGCGGTGCTGGTGCCGAAGCGGCCCCGGTCGCAGTGCTCCGACCTCGGTGGGGGTTACCGCGGACCGCAGGCCGACCCCGAGGCGGAGATCATGCAGCGCAGCGATGACGGCTTCACCATGAAGGTCAACGCGAAAACGGTGCCGCCGGGCTATTCGCTCACGTTCACCTGGGCGGAGTACTACCCGCTGGGCGAGCGGGGAATCGGCTTCGGCGTGATCGAAAGCTCCAAGACACCCTCCTGCTCGGTCGACCACTCCGAGGGTCTGGAGGAGCTGCTGAAGTCGGGCGCTCCAACGGGGGAGCCCGCCGGCACGATACGGATCCCCGTGCCCACGGCGCAGGAACTGCCCGACGTGGTGCGCCGCCTTCAGGCGCAGGGGGTCGCCGTCGCGGTCACGGAAAAGAAGCCCCGGACGCAGTGCCCGCATGTGGGTGGCGGGTACCGCGGTCCGCAGGCCGACCGCGAGGCCGAGTTGCTCGACCCGAAGGACAGGGGGACGTTGAAAATCAACGCGAGGACGGTCCCGCCGGGGTACACCCTCGTGTTCTCGAAGCCGGCGACGTCCGAGAACCGGGTCGGAGCCGGCGTGCAGGAGACCGCCAAGGTCACGCCCTGCCAGATCGATTTCTCGCTGGAAGCCCCCCTGCCCCCGCCGCCGGAGGGTACTTCGCCCCGCTAGCCCGGCCTCCCCGCCCCGGCCCCTCAGGGCCGGGGCGGACGCGTGTCCGCAGGGTTCGGCCCGGGTGCTACACGGCGGACTCGGGGGTGATGCGGCTGCGGACGGCGTCCTGTACCTCCGCCTCCTCCGCCGGGTCCGCCGCCAGGCGGCGCAGGCGGGGGGCGACCCGGGCGTCGGCCGTCTCGGCGTGGAGGGCGGCCACCTCGCGGGTGGTCTCCTCGCAGTCCCACAGGCATTCGACGGCGAAGCCCGCTGCGAAGGTGGGGTCCGTGCTGGCCAGGGCCTGGGCGGCGCGGCCCCGCAGGTGGGAGGAGGCCGTCTCGCGGTAGATGTGGCGCAGTACGGGGGCCGCGCAGCCGATCCTCAGCCGGCCGGCGCCGTCCACCAGGGCGAAGAGCCGCTGGGTGTCGGGGCCCGAGCCCCGGACGGTGGAGCGCAGCGCGCCCAGGACGAGTCCGGCGTCCTCGGCGTCGCCACGGGCGGCCAGGACGGCCCCCGCAGCCGCTCCGAGGGCGTCGGGGCGGTGGACCCAGCGCCGGGCCCGTTCGACGGCCGCGGGGCCGCACATGCGCTCGTAGGCGGCCACGGCCGGCTCGTCCGCGGCGGCTTCGATGAGGTCCAGTACGGCCGGGTTCTCCGGCTCGGCGAGGACCAGGTGGTGCAGGGCGGTGGCGCGGGCGGCCTCGCCCTGGTGGCCGGCGGCGGCCGCGAAGACGGCGGGCCGGTCCTCGGGCTGGGCCACGGCGGCCAGGCAGCGGGCTGCCGGCACGTGCAGCGGCGTGCCGCGGCGCAGGCCGTCGGCGGCCCAGTCGAAGACCGCCTGGACACCCCAGCCGGGCCGGGGGCCGCTGGGGGTCATCTGGCGCTGCCAGCGGTCGAAGGAGCCCTGCTGGCGCGCGGCGCGCAAGCGGTCCCCGTACAGCGGCGACTCCTCCCACAGGCACCAGGGCCGGGGCTCGTAGGCGTCGCGGACGGCGGCGGCCAGCCGCGCCTCGCCCTCCGCCGTGGCGGGGAAGCGGGCGAGGACGGACGCCCCGAGGGAGCGCAGTCCTTCGTCGTCGTCGCGCAGGGCGAGCTCGTCGAGGGCCCAGGCCCAGTTCGCCCCGGAGGCGGCGTAGCGGCGCAGCAGCATGAGCGCGTCGTCACGGCCGTACGAGGCCAGGTGCCCGAGCACGGACAGGGCGAGGCCCGTCCTGTGGTCCTCGTCGTCGACGAGGTCGTCGGCGCTGAAGAGGTGGCCCTCGATCTCGGCGAGGGGGCCGTCGAGATCCAGGTAGAGCCTGGCGTAGTACAGGGAGCGGTTCTCGACCTGCCAGTCCTGTCGCGGATCGCGGAGCACGCATTGGTTGAGGGCCGCGAGGGCCTCGGCCCTGGGGGCCGCGAGTGCGTGCAGCGTGCCGTCGCCGCGGCCGCGCTGGAGGAGCCCGAGCAGGGTACCGCTCGGCGCTATGACTGGTTCGAACATGGGAATGGCCTCAAATCAAGCTGGGGACGCAACCGGGAATCGTGATTCACAGAGCCGCGTAACAGCATGTGAGGGCGTTCGCCGTCTTGTTCCGCTCGATGTAGACCATTGCCTTCTCACTCTCGTAGGTGCTTCGTGACCGTGGCGGCCGGACTCGGCCGGGACACCCTTCGCGTCATGCCGTCCTGCCCGTCCCCCGTGCTCGCGAATCGAATCCGACGCCATGATGACCCAGCCGGTTTGTGCGCCGCGACCACATTTACGGCTGCCGTGATCAACCTGTGAGGTCTTCACCGGCCGGCGGGCGGCAAAAAGCGGACTACTCGGCTCCGAAGAGTTCCAGCAGGTCGGCCTTGGCGAACATGCGCGCCGTGTCCACGGCGGAGGGGGTTCCGGCGTTCGGGTCGGCCCCGCCGGCGAGCAGGGCGCGGATGACCGGCTCCTCGCCCTTGAAGACGGCGCCGGCGAGCGGGGTCTGGCCGCGGTCGTTGGCCCGGTCCGCCTCGGCTCCGCGGGCCAGCAGGGCCGTGACGGTCCCGGCGTGGCCGTGGTAGGCGGCGAGCATGACGAGGGTGTCTCCGCGGTCGTTGGTGAGGTTCGCGGGGACCCCCGCTTCGAGGTAGGCGGTGAGCTGCGCGGTCTCGCCCTGGCGGGCGAGGTCGAAGATCTTGGTGGCCAGTTCGATGACGTCCTCGTCGGGGGCGTCGGGGGAGGTGCCTCCGGTGTGCTCGCTCATCGTGCGTACCGCCTTCCACTCGCTGCTGGCATGAAGCATCCCCGGGCCGTGCGGGCAGGGGTGCGCACGGCACTGCGTCCGTACGGGTGAATCGTCAGGGTAGCGCCCGGACCTGCACATGTACGGCTCGGGCCGAGGCAATGATCACCCTCGGCCCCTTTCGTCCCGGGCACGCCAGCCGGGATGAGCCGGTCAAGTGAAAAAGCGGTTGATTCACCCGTATGCACCTTTTGTCGCATTGATACTTCCTGTGAGCCTGGGACAACTGATGGTGACTGTCCCCACCCACCAGGAGAACCTCTCATGGTCTTGTCCATCTCGGGCGTCGTCCTGCTAGGCATCATCGCGTTCCTGTTCTTCAAGAAGGACGGGCTGAAGCTGACGCACGCGTTCGTCTGCTCCCTCTTCGGCTTCTTCCTCGCCGGTTCCGCCATCGCTCCGAGCATCACGGCGTCCACGGCGAGCCTCGCGAGCCTGCTCGGCGGGATCAAGCTCTAGCCCGGCCACCGCACCGCGACACCAGCAGCACCCGAAACACACGTCACATCACAACTCCAGGAGACGCCCGTGGCCCGGCGCCCACTTCCCCGCATCCTCAAGGGCGGCACCGCGTCGCTGGCCCGGGGCCGCGACTTCGCTCGCACGGCCGCGGACAGCGCCACGGACGTCCTCCATCCGCTCCTCACCATCGGACGCGGCCTGCGCGTCCTGGCCTCGGCCGGGCGGCGCAAATGGTCCGAGACCCCCAAGGACAAGCGTGGTCCCGCGCTGTTCCTGGGAGCCGCCTGCGTCCTCGTGGTCGCGCTCGTCCCCTACGGCCCGCTCCTCGCCCTGGTCACACTCATGGCGGCCGCGGCCTGGCAGGGACGCGACCGCAATCCGGTGAAGACCGGGCCCAGCGAGGCCGAGACCGAACGGCTCGGCTCCCTCTACGAAGCCCTCGTGCCGTACTTCTCCATCCCGGAGGACCCCAGTCCGCTCTTCGCCCACGGCGGGGAGTGGGACAAGGCCTTCAGCGGCTACGAGTTCGACGAGGCGGGCCGCGTCACCCGGCTCCACATCCGCTACCCGGCCTACTTCACCGATGGCGAGGCCGCGTCGCGGGCCCGGATCGAGGCACTGCTGCACGCCAAGTCCGGGCGCGGACGGGAGTATCTCTTCGACTGGGACGAGGAGGGCAACCAGCTCGACCTGCGTGTGCTGGCGGCGCTGCCGACGGGCATCGCCGCCCAGCCCTTCGTCACCTCCCCCGGGGAGACCGTGCTCGGCTTCACCGACCCCGGCAGTGTCCAGCGCACCCTGCCCGTCCTGGAGGGGGACGAGCCGAGGGACGTACCGCCGGTGATCTGGCGGACCGGCCCCCGCTCCACCGAGCCCCACCTGCTGGCCGTCGGCCAGCCCGGCAGCGGCACCACCACGCTGCTGCGCTCCGTCGCCCTGCAGGCCCTGCGGCACGGCGGCGACGTACTGGTCATCGACGGCGGCGGCAGCGGCGAGTACGCCTGCCTCTCCGGCCGCGACGGCGTCCTCGCCGTGGAGTCCGGGCCCACCGGGGCGCTGGCCACCCTGGAGTGGGCCGCCCAGGAGACCGAGCGGCGGCTGGTGGCCACCCACCGGGCCCGCGAGGCCGGCCGCCCCGCGCCCGAGGACACCCGGCGCCCCCTGTGGATCCTGCTCGACCAGCCCAGCGTGCCGGCCCACCTCGCCACTGCCGAAGGGCTCCCCGACCCGCTCGCCCGGCTCCAGGTGCCGCTGCGGCACGGCCGGGCCGCGCACGTCACGGTGGCGGTGGCCGAGCAGTTCGACCACCTGGAGCTGCTGAACGACGCCGTCTGGCAGCACACCCGGGCCCGGATCGTGCTCGGTCCCGCCGCGATCCAGCAGATCGCCGACGTGCTGGGCCTGCCGCCGCACACCACGCCGCCCGCACAGGTGCCGCCGGGCCGCGGGTACGCCCGGCTCGGCACCGGCCCCGTCCACCGGCTCCAGGTGCCCTCCACCCCGGACCCGTACGACGACGCCACGCACCCCGCGTACAGCCAGGCGGTGCTGGCGCTCCTGCCCGAACGCCGCCCGGAGCCGGGCCCCGACCGGGCCCGGATCACGCTGACGAAGCCGGTCCAGGCGGCACAGCCGCCCGCGCAGGGCTCGGCCGTCGACACCGCGGAGCTCCCGGAAGTGGCGGCCGAGGCACCCTGACGCCCCGCGGCACCGGCCGGGCTACGCCACGAACGTGCGCGGCGGTTCCGCACTGCCGCCGGCCGCGCCCGTACCGACCAGGCGGGCCGCCGCGGCCAGCCGCCCGGCGGCCTCCTCGGCCACCGGCCCGCCGACCGTGAACGGCAGCCGTACGTAGCCCTCGAAAGCCCCGTCCACACCGAACCGGGGGCCCGAGGGGACCCGTACGCCGACCCGCTCCCCCACCTCGGCCAGCCGGGAGCCGGACAGCCCGCCCGCGCGGGCCCACAGGGTCAGCCCGCCCCTCGGGATCTCGAACTCCCAGTCCGGCAGCTCCCGGCGGACCGCCGCCACCAGGGCGTCACGGTTCTCGCGGGCCTGCTCGCGGCGGATGCCGACGGCCTCCTGCCAGCCGCCGGTCCGCATCAGCCAGTTCACCGCGAGCTGTTCCAGCACCGGAGTGCCCAGGTCGGCGTAGGCGCGGGCGGCGACCAGGCTGCGGATGACGTCGGGGGCCGCGCGGACCCAGCCGATCCGCATGCCCGCCCAGAAGGCCTTGCTCGCCGAACCCACCGTGACCACCGTGGAGCCGGCCGGGTCGAAGGAGCAGACCGGGCGGGGCATCTCCAGGCCCCGCTCCAGCTTGAGCTCCACCATCGTCTCGTCCGCGACCAGGACGGTGCCGGCCGCCCGGGCCGCCTCCACCATGGCCCGGCGCTGCTCCTCGGAGGCCAGGGCGCCGGTCGGATTGTGGAAGTCGGCGACGACGTACGCGAGGCGGGGGGCCGAGTCGCGCAGCACCTGGCGCCAGACGTCCATGTCCCAGCCGGACAGCCCCTCGGCCATGGCCACGGGCACGAGGCGGGCCCCGGCGGCGCGCATCAGCTGGAGGATGTTCGCGTAGGAAGGGGACTCGACGGCGATCCGCTCGCCGCGCCCGGCGAAGAGGCTGCAGATGGCGTCGATGGCGCCCATCGCGCCGGTGGTGACCATGATCTGCTCGGGCATGGTGGGGATGCCCTGCTCGCTGTAGCGGTCGGCGAGCATCCTGCGCAGCGCGGGCAGGCCCGCCGGGTAGTCCCCGTGCGTGTGCGCGTACGGGGGGAGTTCCTCCAGGGCGCCCTGCACGGCCCTGGTGAGCCACGGCTCCGGGGCCGGGAGGGCAGCGCAGCCGAGGTCGATCATGGAGCCGAGGGACTCGGGCGGCAGCGGCTCCAGCCCGCGGGCGGGCAGCGGGTTCCCGGCGGGGACGGAGGTCCAGCTGCCGGCGCCGCGGCGGGACTCCAGGAACCCCTCCCCGCGCAGGGCCTCGTACGCGGCGGCGACGGTGGTGCGGCTGAGCGAGAGGGAGCCGGCCAGCTCCCGCTCGGCGGGCAGCCGGGCGGCGACCGGAACGCGGCCCTCCAGGACGAGCAGGCGGATCCCGTCGGCGAGGGTGCGGTACGCGGGCAGTCTGCGGGCGCCCGGTACGGCGGGCCGCTCCTGCTGCGAGGTGATGAGGCGCGCGAGCTGTGCGGCGCCGACCGCCGAGGTCCATTCGGCCATGCGTCCGGTCCACCTTCGTCGGATTGGCCCCGGCAGGGTCCAGCTGTGGCCGGGATTGGATTGGGAACTGCGGACCCAGCCTGCCACGTACCAGTCCACCCGCACCAGGGGAGGGTACGCCGCAAGCCGGTCTTCGGCCGCCCGGCCGCTTCCGGTCGCCGCGGCGCGGCCCGCGCGGGGGATACTGCGCGCGTGACGCACGTACGCCTTCGCCATCCGTATCTGGACCACCCGGCTCCGATCCCCTTCGCCCACCGGGGAGGTGCCGCGGACGGGCTGGAGAACACCACCGCCGCCTTCCGCCGGGCCGCCGACGCGGGCTACCGGTACTTCGAGACCGATGTGCACGCCAGCGCCGACGGGAAACTCGTCGCCTTCCACGACTCCACGCTGGACCGGGTCACCGACGGGACGGGCCGGATCGCCGAGCTGTCCTGGAAGCGGATCAGCGAGGCCCGGGTGGGCGGCACCGAGCCCCTCGTCCTCTTCGAGGACCTGCTGGAGGAGTTCCCGGACGCCCGCTGGAACATCGACATCAAGGCCGAGTCGGCCCTGCACCCGCTGGTCAACCTGATCGCGCGGAGGGGCGTCTGGGACCGGGTGTGCGTGGGCTCCTTCTCCGAGAGCCGGGTGGCCCGGGCCCAGAAGATCGCGGGACCCCGGCTGGCGACCTCCTACGGCGTGCGCGGGGTGCTCGGCCTGCGGCTGCGCTCGTTCGCGATCCCGGCGGCGCTGCGGGTGGGAGCGGTGGCGGCGCAGGTTCCGGAGACCCAGGCGGGCATCCGCGTGGTCGACCGGAGGTTCGTACGCACCGCGCACGAACGCGGACTCCAGGTGCACGTGTGGACCGTGAACGAACCGGAACGCATGGAGGCTCTCCTGGACCTGGGAGTCGATGGCATCATGACCGACCGGATCGACATCTTGCGCACGGTGCTGGACGGGCGCGGGGCCTGGGCCTGACACGGCCGGGACGCCCCCGCGCACTCCGGCGGACCGTGCGGCACGGGGACCAGCGAGGGGGCACCGAATGAGTGCGCAGACCGAGGACGCAGCGGAATCCGGGGCCGAGGACGGCAGATCGGGTGCCCCGGCGACGGCGGAAGCGGCCGCCGCGGCCGGAGCGGCGGCGCGCAAGCGCGAGCAGCGCGGCTGGTACTTCTACGACTTCGCCGTGTCGGTGTACTCGGCGAGCGTCCTCACGGTGTTCCTCGGGCCCTACCTGACCTCGATCGCCCGGGCCGCGGCCGACGCCGAGGGCTTCGTCCACCCGCTGGGCGTCCCGGTGCGGGCCGGCTCCTTCTTCGCGTACGCGGTCTCGGCCTCGGTGATCCTGGCCGTGCTGCTCATGCCGCTGGTGGGCGCGGTCGCCGACCGGAGCGGGCGCAAGAAGCCGATGCTGGCGGTGGCGGCCTACACGGGCGCCGCGGCGACGACCGGGATGTTCTTCCTGGGCGGCGACCGCTATCTGCTCGGGGGGCTGCTGCTGGTCGTGGCGAACGCCGCGCTGTCCATCTCGATGGTGCTGTACAACGCCTATCTGCCGCAGATCTCGACGCCGGACGAGCGCGACACCGTCTCCTCGCGCGGCTGGGCCTTCGGCTACACCGCGGGCTCCTTGATGCTCGTGGTGAATCTCGTGCTCTACATGGGCCACGACTCCTTCGGCCTGACCGAGGGCACGGCGGTGCGGATCTGCCTGGCCTCGGCGGGGCTGTGGTGGGGGGCGTTCGCGCTGATCCCGCTGCGCCGGCTGCGGGACCGCAAGGTGGTCCGCGAGCCCGGCGAGGGCCCGGCGGTCAGCGGCTGGAAGCAGCTCGTCGCCACCCTGAAGGACATGCGGCGCTATCCGCTGACCCTGTCCTTCCTGCTCGCGTACCTGATCTACAACGACGGCGTGCAGACGGTGATCTCCCAGGCCTCGATCTACGGCTCGGAGGAGCTGGAGCTGGAGCAGTCCACCCTGATCGGGGCGGTGCTGCTGGTGCAGATCCTCGCGGTGGCCGGTGCGCTGGCGATGGGCCGGCTGGCGGTCACGTACGGCGCGAAGCGGACGATCCTGGGCTCGCTCGCCGCGTGGGCGCTGACGCTGGCGGCCGGCTACTTCCTCCCGGCCCGGACCCCGGTGTGGTTCTTCGCGCTCGCCGCGATGATCGGGCTGGTGCTCGGCGGCAGCCAGGCGCTGTCGCGTTCGCTCTTCTCGCACCTGGTGCCGGCGGGCAAGGAGGCCGAGTACTTCTCCGCGTACGAGATGAGCGACCGTGGGCTGAGCTGGGTCGGTCCCCTCGTCTTCGGCCTGACGTACCAGGTCACGGGCAGCTACCGGGACGCGATCATCTCGCTGGTGGTCTTCTTCGCACTGGGTTTCGTGCTGCTCGCGCGGGTGCCGGTGCGGCGCGCGGTGGAGGCGGCAGGCAATCCTGTACCGGAGCGGATCTGAGAGGGGTCCGCGAGCGCGCCCGGCCCGTATCCACGAACGAATTCCGAACGAATTTAGACGTTGAAGCAAAGGGCCGGTAGTGTACGCCTTTGGCCTGCCAGGCGGACCGTTACTGCGCGCTCGATAAGCGTGGACGTTGGGTGACATCTGCTGCCAGATGTGACAAAACGGGCATTGGTGGGTACAACAAGGGGCGGCACGACGGGCGACGCATGACCCGGATCGGGAATCAATACCGCCGACCGGACGTTGACCGGATGACGACGACAGCGACACCTGTCCTGTGGGCGACAAGCCCGGGAGGCACGATTCATGAGTGAGCGAGCTCTCCGCGGTACGCGCCTCGTGGTTACCAGCTACGAGACGGACCGCGGCATCGATCTGGCCCCGCGCCAGGCGGTGGAGTACGCATGCCAGAACGGACATCGATTTGAGATGCCGTTCTCGGTTGAGGCAGAAATTCCGCCGGAGTGGGAGTGCAAGGCGTGCGGCGCCATGGCACTCCTGGTGGACGGGGACGGGCCCGAAGAGAAGAAGGGCAAGCCTGCGCGAACGCACTGGGACATGCTCATGGAGCGGCGCACCCGCGAGGAGCTGGAGGAAGTGCTGGCCGAGAGGCTTGCGGTCCTTCGTTCCGGCGCCATGAACATCGCCGTGCATCCGCGGGACAGCCGTAAGTCCGCGTAGTCTGCGGGCGCTGCACCAAGGAAACGCCGAGGGGCCCGCCACACATCGTGTGGCGGGCCCCTCGGCGTTTTCCTACGGGGCGATCGGCGGGCGGTAGGTGGTGTCCGGCCCCTGCTCCCGGTCGCCGGGCCGGTCCTCGCGGATGACCTCGCCCTGGACGATCTTGCCGTCGGGGTAGTGGATGCGGGCCTGCTGGAAGGCATCGCCGAAGCCGCCGGCCGGGGCCGAGGCCATCTTCCGCTCCAGGGAGCCGGCGGCCCTGCGGGCGACGAAGGAGCGGACGGGCGGCAGCAGCAGTAGCAGCCCCGCCGCGTCCGATATCAGGCCGGGCATCATCAGGAGCAGCCCCGCCGCCATGGTGAGGGCGTTGCCCTGGCCGGGCTGCTGGGGCGTGGGCCGCTGCCCCTGCTGGGCCTGCTGGAAGGTGCCGGCCAGGTTCTTGAAGGCGCGCCGCCCGGCCCGCTTGATGACCACCGCGCCGAGGACCACCCCGGCCGCGAGCAGCGCGGCCACGGCCAGCGCGCCGCCGGCCTGCGCGACCAGGCTGAGCAGCCAGATCTCCAGGATCAGCCAGGCGGCCACCGCGAGGGGGAGGAAGGTACGGGCGGCCGAGCGCCGCCGGGGGGACGTCGAAGTGCCCGTCCGCAGGGATCCAGTGCCGGTCGTCATACCGTCCAGTGTGCCTGGGCGGGCGTAAAAGTGTCCTCAGCCGCAGGTACCGGGGCGTCCGGCCCGGTCAGCGCGGGTGCGGGGCGGTCAGGGCGTGCGCCGGCCCCTGCCGAGGAACTTGGCCGCCTGGGCCCTGACGCCCCACTGCGTGACCCGCCACAAGGCCTCCACCACGATGTCCTTGCTCATCTTGCTGTCGCCGAACTCGCGCTCGACGAAGGTGATGGGCACCTCCACCACGCGGAAGCCCTTCTGCACGGCCCTGCGGGCCAGGTCGACCTGGAAGCAGTAGCCCGCGGAGGCCACCTCGTCCAGGCCCAGGCCCTCCAGGGTCTCGCGGCGGAAGGCCCGGTAGCCGCCCGTCACGTCGCGGATCGGGACGTCCAGCATGAGGCGGGAGTACGTGGAACCGCCGCGCGAGAGGAACTCGCGACTCCTGGGCCAGTTCACGACGCGGCCGCCCGGCACCCAGCGGGAGCCCAGGACCAGGTCGGCGCCGTTCAGCGCGGTGAGCAGGCGCGGGAGCTCCTCCGGCTGGTGGGAGCCGTCCGCGTCCATCTCCACGATGACGCCGTAGCCCTCTTCCAGGCCCCAGGCGAAGCCCGCGAGGTAGGCGGCGCCGAGCCCTTCCTTGCCCTTGCGGTGGAGCACGTGCACGTGGTCGTCGCCGGCCGCCAGCTCGTCCGCGAGCTTGCCGGTGCCGTCGGGGCTGTTGTCGTCCGCGACCAGGATGTGGGCCTCGGGCACCGCCGCGCGCACGCGGCCGACGATCAGCCCGATGTTCTCCGCCTCGTTGTAGGTCGGAATGATCACCAAGGCCGTACCGAGCGGTCCGTAGGTCCGCTGTCCGCCGTCGCTCACTGGGTCCCCTTTTGTGCTCGCGCACGTCCTGTACATCTGGTCGCAGGAAACGACTCTAGAACAGTGATCGGGGCACGCGGTCCTTCGGGCCGGTCAGACTCCCGCCGGCTGCGGGCGGCCGTGACCGTTGTCTACTGGACCGCGCGGCCCCGAACCGGGACCACGCTCCCCCGAGCTCCTGCGGAGCGGGTGGGACCCCCGACCGGCGAAACCTTCCCTCGCTCCCGAGGCGCGGGCGCGCTGAGCAGACGGATCCGTCCGGCAGGACGTCCTCGTGGTGGACCCGGCCGAACCTATCCGGGTCCGAGCGCCGGTACCGAACCGAGGCCCGCCGCATCACCCCTGTGGGCGTACGAATACTTCCCGCCCGCCGACGACCGTGGCCAGGCAGACGGGCAGTTCCGCTCCGGGGGTCAGGTCCGGGAGCCCCGGGGTCCCGGAGCGGGGGTCGGTGGACCAGCGGGCGACCCGGTCGTCGGGCGCCTGCACGACCAGTTCGGCGGTCTGCCAGACGGCGTAGTCGGCCGGGGCGCCGGGGACCAGCACCCCCGCGTCGTCCCGGCCCAGCGCACGCCAGCCGCCCCGGGTGTGGGCGGTGAAGGCGGCCCGTACGGAGATCCGGTGCTCGGGCGTGCGGTGGAAGGCGGCCGCGCGCACGGTGCCCCACGGGTCGAGCGGCGTCACCGGCGCGTCCGAACCGAAGGCCAGCGGCACGCCCGCCTTGAGCATCGCCGCGTACGGGTTCAGGGTGCGGGCGCGCTCGGCCCCGAGGCGGTCGGCGTACATGCCGTCCTCGCCGCCCCAGGCCGCGTCGAAGGCGGGCTGCACGGAAGCGGTCAGACCGAGCTCGGCGAAGGCGGCGATGGTGGCGGGGGTCATCATCTCGGCGTGCTCGACCCGGTGCCGGGCGGCGCGGACGCGGGCCAGGCCGATCTTGTCCGCGGCCGCCCTGACGCCCTCCACCACCGCGGTGATCGCGGCGTCGCCGATGGCGTGGAAACCGGCCTGGAGGCCCGCTTCGGTGCAGGCGGCGACGTGCTCGGCGACCTCGCCGGCGTCCAGGTAGCCGGTGCCGGTGTGCGGGGCGTCGGCATAAGCGGCGTGCAGGCAGGCGGTGTGCGAGCCGAGGGCACCGTCCACGAAGAGGTCACCGGCGGCCCCGACCGCCCCGAGCTCCCGGGCCAGATCCAGGTCCCGGTCGGCCCAGTACCCGAAGACGCGCGGGCCGGGCCGCTCGGCGGCCAGGGCGAGCAGGGCGCTGAAGTCCTCGGCGGAGGAGATGTCGGGCCCCCCGCACTCGTGCAGGGAGCCGATGCCGAGCGACGCGGCCCGGTCGAGCGCGGCGGCCTGGGCCTCGGCCCGCTGCGCCGGGGTGACCGCGGCAAGGGCTGCCCGCCGTACGGCGTGGTGGTCGTCGCGGGTCAGCGGCTCGTCGCCGGCGGGGCGGACCCCGGGGACGAGGTCGAGCAGGGCGGTGGTCACCACGGCCGAGTGGACGTCGATGCGGCTGAGGTAGAGGGGACGGCCCCCGGCGGCCTCGTCGAGCTCGGCCCGGCGCGGCGCCCGCCGCTCGGGCCAGCGGGCGGCGTCCCAGCCGTGCCCGAGGAGCACCCGGTCGGCGGGGCGGCTCGCCGCGTACGCCCGTACGAGGTCCAGCGCGGCCGCCAGCGACCGGGCGCCTGTCAGGTCCAGTCCGGTGAGGGCGAGGCCCGCGGAGGTGGCGTGGACGTGCGCGTCGGTGAAGGCGGGCGTGACGAGCGCGCCGCCGAGGTCGACGACCTCGTCCACGCCCTGGGCGAAGGCGTCGGCCGCGCCCTCGGAGCCGACCCAGGCCACACGGCCCTGCTCGACGACCATCGCGGTGGCGAAGGGATCGGCGGGGCTGTGGACCTCGCCCCCGCGCAGGAGGACGGTACGGGGGGATGCTCCGGCGGCGTCGGCGGAGTTGGCGGTGCGGTCAGTCATGGGGAACAGTCTCGCCCCTCCGCCGGCCCCGGCCGGACGCGGGTGCGGGCAGGGAGTGCCCGCGGAGGCGCTCCCCCGCCCGCCCCCGAGGACGGTGCCGCGCCCGGCGGGGCGCACCGGGACGCGGCACGAGGGCCCGGGGCCCCGTCCTAGACGCGGGGCGGGCGCGCCTCGTACGGGGTGGAGAGGACGACGGTCGTGCGGGTCGAGACGTGGGCGAGGGCCCGCAGGCGGCCCAGCAGGTCCTCCAGCTCCAGGGGCGTCGCCACCCGGACCTTGAGGATGTAGTTCTCGTCGCCCGCGACGCTGTGGCAGGCCTCGATCTCGGGGACGCCGGACAGCCGGTCCGCGATGTCGTCCGGGGCGCTCGGGTCGAACGGCTTGACCGAGATGAAGGCCGTCAACGGCAGGCCGACGGCCTCGGGGTCGACGACCGCCGCGTAGCCGCGGATCACCCCGCGCTGTTCCAGCCGGCGTACTCGCTGATGGACCGCCGACGTGGACAGTCCGGTGGCCTTGCCCAGATCCGTGTAACTCATCCGCCCGTCCCGCACGAGCAGATCAACGATCTGGCGGTCCAGCTCCTCCATTGCGCTCATAGCCGCTCAACCTAAGGCCCAAGGGCGCTCCTGGCCCAGTGCTGTCCACCCACTGGAGGCATCTGCGCCGGGCATGTGACCAAGGCCACAAGATCGCGGGGGCGTAGCGGGGCGTGTCGTGGTTACTCGTGCCGCGCGGCGGGAAGTGCTTGGTGTGGCCGAGGCCGTAGAACCTGCCCGCCCGGCCCACCCAAGGGGGAGTACATCCATGCTGAACACCAAGCGCGCCGGTCGCACCGAGCCGGAGCCCCTCGAACAGGCCGAGACCGAGGAGGGCGTCTACTCCGAAGATGCCGAATACCTCGAAGACGGCGAGGGGTTCGAGATCCGCCACGCGATCTGCCCCGACTGCGGCCAGTCGATCGCCCTCGTCGCGGACGAGGAGTACCTGCCGCAGCACGCGCTCTGCCTGACCCCGTGGAACCCCTTCGGGCTCACGGTGTGCGCGGGCACCGGACGGCCCGCCGCCGAAGCGCTGTCCAGCGTGGGCGCGTTCCAGTCCCTGGAGGTGCAGGAGCTCGAGGCCGTCGCGCTCCTGGCCCTGCCGCAGGGGCTGGACTGGCGTACGCAGCCCTTCTCGCACGTCGGCGGTCCGGGCTCGCGTCCCGTCCGGCTGGTGCGGTCCGTGCCGCCGCAGACCCAGCAGCAGCACGCTCAGGCGGCCTGAGGCCCCCTGAGCGCTCACCGCGGTGCGGGGGCGGGTGCGGGTGTCGGTGTCGGTGTCGGTGTCGCTTTCGGTGGCGGTGTCTACCAGTACGTTCCCTGCACCATGGCGGCCAGACTGGCATGGTGCAGGATCAGGCTGTCCGGGTTCTCCGGGACCTCGACCTCGCCGAAGTGCGCCTGCCGGTAGGCGATGCGGAGCATGACGATGCCGTGCCGCAGGGCCGCGTAGAGGGTGTGGAACTCCATGTCGCGCGGGGTGTGCCCGGTGAGTTCGGCGTACCGGCGCTCCAGGTCCTCACGGCGCAGGAAGTCCGGCAGGCCGGGCTGGCCGAAGCCGACGGTGAGGTCCTGGAAGAACCGGTGCAGGTAGACCGTCCAGCCGAGGTCCACCTCGCGCGGGGCGCAGGCCGCCATCTCCCAGTCCAGGACGGCCGCCGGCGTGAACCCGTCGTAGACGACGTTGCCGATGCGGGCGTCGCCCCAGTTCAGCACCGCCGGACCCTCGTCCTGCGGCCACAGCTCCTCCAGGCGGGCGAACGCCCGCTCGATGAGCGGTGAGGGGGCCAGCCCCTCCACCACCCAGGAGTAGTAGGCGCGTTGGGCATCGACGTGCCGGCGCAGCGGGCTGCCCTCGCCCTCGGGGAGCAGGAACTCCGCCTCCTCGGCGGGGAACTGGTCGTGCAGGCGGGCCAGCAGCGAGATGCTCGCCTCCTGGAGCACGGCGCGCTCGGCGTCGGTCGCGGCGTGCAGCCAGTTGCCCTCGTAGGTGTACGGCATGACGTCGGGCGGGACCCGGCCCTCGGCCCGGGCCATCACGAAGAACGGCGCCCCGAGCGGCTCCGGGTCCTCCTCCAGCCACTGCACGGACGGCACCGGCAGGTCCGTGTACCGGGCGACCAGACTCATCACGCGGTGCTGGCGCGGCATGTCGTACGCCGGGAAGACGGTGTAGGCGGCGGGGTCGGCGGCGAGGCGCAGCGCGCAGGCGCGCAGCGGGGTGTCGGGGTGCTCTATGTCGAAGAGCAGCGTCTCACTGGACATGCCGTTGGAGCCGGGGACGGAGACGTTGGTGACCTTCGCCCCGGGGAGCCGGGTGTCCAGCCAGGCGGCGAGGCGGCGGCCGAGCTCTTCGGGCTCTCGGGTGGAGGTGCGCGGACGTGGAGCGGTTGCCATGGCGGTGGGCCCCTTCGCTGATCCTGGTGCTGGTCCTGATGCTGGTCCCGGTGCTGGTCCGGGTCCTGGTGCTGGTCCCGGTGCTGGTCCTGGTCCCGGTGCTGGCTCTGTGTCTCTGTCCTCGTCCCTACGGGGCGACGGACGAGTAGTCGGCGAAGCCGCTGGGGTCGTGACGCCCGAAGCTGCCGTGCTCGAAGATGCCGTGGCCGATCTGCCCGTCGAGGACGAAGCGCGCCGAGTGGTCGGTGACCCCGAAGGCGGCCATGGGGTGCGCGCTCGGGTCGGAGAGGTCGTAGACGCGCCGGTCGGTCCAGCCGCGGCCCTGCCAGCTGCCGTGCTGCCAGTCCGCTGCGGGCGGGTAGCCCGCACCGACGGCGAGCGGGGAGGAATTCATGATCTCCACGCCGAGTTCGAGCGGCTTACGGGCCTGATCGGTGAGGTGGACCACCGCGCTCTCGGGGTGCCGGCTGCCGGGCCGGTAACGGATCTCGGTCTGGGGCCAGCCGAGTTGGACGTCGTGACGGCCGCTGTCCTCGGGGAAGACGAGCACGGCCTCGTTGAGCGCCCGGTAGCCGTCGGCGTCCTCCTGGGCGATGACCATGACGAATCGGTCCTCGAAGCGGACGGGGATCCAGAGCCAGTGGAAGCCTTCGGGCCGGTACTCCTCGGCGGCGCGGCCGCCCTCCTCTCCGGGTATCGGGCGCACACCCCAACTCCGGTCCCGCGTACCGGTCCACTCCCCCGGGGTGACGGTGAACTCCTCACCCTTGGCGCGGATGGTGCCGGTGACGTTGCCGGCCTGGACGAACCGGCGGCCTTCGAGGATCAGCCGGTCGCCGCGCCGCTGCGTGTGGTGTGGCTCCCAGACGGCAGGGAACTCGGCGGTCCAGGTGAGGTCGTACGAGAGCCCCTCCGGGTCGTCCGGATCGGCGGCGCAGCGCAGCGTGAGCTGCTTGAGCGGGACGTCGACGGTGATGGAGAGGGGGCCGACGCCGAGGTTCATCCGGTCGTCGGTGAGCGCGTCGGAGGCCCGGACGGCGAGCAGCTCGTCGCCGATGCGGAGGGTGGCGTAGGCGTCGATGACGCCGGTGTTGGGGTACACCCCGAGGCCGAGGATCAGGACGGCGCGGCCGGCGTGGTCGAAGACGTGGAAGATGCAGCGGTCGTAGGCGTTCCGGTCGCCGCTGACGACGTGCTTCATCGACAGCGGGGCTTGGTGGATCGGGTACTCGTCCAGTCCGATGGGCCGGTCGGCGGGCATGACGAACCTCCTGGGCGGGGTGGGGCGTGCGGGTGCGGGGCGGGGGTGTGGGTGTGTGTGCGTCGGTGGACTGCGGCCAGCTCAAGCGGATATGACGGTACGTCAGAAAGTGCGATGGGGGCCAGAGTTCTGGCACGCTCTGACAAGTCGGCATTGCACGCCGCAGGGCGGGGGAAGGACCGGAGCGCGGTGGCGGGCCAGCACGAAACCTGGCCGGGGGGTGGGGGTGGTCGGTGCCCCGGCCGGTCGGCAGCGAGGAAGGGTTGGGGATTTCCCGTCAGTCCCACTGTCCTTCCCCGTCGGGCCGCCCTGTCAAGGGCGCTCCTCCTTCGTCGTCGCGTCGCTGCGCGATCGCCTTCGGCGACCCTTGACAGGCCGACCCGCCACGGAAAGACAAGGACTGCCGGGAAACCCCCAAAAGAACGGGCCGGGCGGAACAACAGATAGACGGGCCGGCCAGAGATGCGCGAGGCGGTGGGGGCGGGCCGAGCCTCTCCCCGGCCCGCCACCTCGCCCTGCGGGCCGGGCAGGCGGCCGAGACCCCTCCCCACCTCGGCCACAAGAGCCTGACCGGCAGGAAGGGCGCCCCAAATCGCTACGCGCTCCTCACGTCTCGGCGCCTGACCCCCGTCCGGGGCCGATCTCGCCCCAGATCGCTACGCGCTTCTCGACGACGGCGTCCGCAGGCCGTCCGGGGCTGGACACAGGCCGCCCACGATCACGACGCGCTTCTCAACGACGGCGTCCGCAGGCCGTCCGAGGCTGGACACAGGCCGCCCACGATCACAACACGCCCCCCGACGACGGCGACCACAGGTCGTCCGGGGCTGATGGGGACGATGAGAGCGAAAGAAGGCTCGGAAGGGGCCCGAGAAGGGGTCGGAAGGGCGGAACCTCGGCCTGGCCGAGCTGTATCCCCCACAGAGCGCAAGCCCCACCAACCACTCATGGCCATATAGCCGCAATTAGGACACTTCGACAGGTCTTTTCGAGGGCTCTGCCATCTGACCCGAGTACAGCTCGACATGGCCGCTGTTAGGGGCGTTTTCCGCCCAAACGGGCCGCGGACGCCGTCATCGAGGGGCCCGAAGGGGCCTTTGGCGGTCTATGTCCAGCCCAAGACGGCCAGCGGACGCCGTCGTCGGGGAGCGCGTCGTGATCGTGGGCGGCCTATGGCCAGCCCAAGGCGACCGTGGACGCCGTCAGGGCGAAGCGCGTAGCGATCTGGGGCGAGATCAGCCCCGGACGGGTCGCAGACGCCGTCGGTGAGGAGCGCGTAGCGATTTGACGCGCCCTTCCTGCCGGTCAGGCTCTTGTGGCCGAGGTTTCGGGGGGTGTCGGCCGCCTGCCCGGCTCTGAGGGCGAGATGGAGCGGCCCGAGGGCGAGCGCGCCCCACCTCGACCACCTCGCGCATCTCTGGCCGCCCCGTTTATGGGCTGTTCCGCCCGGCCCGTTCTTTTGGGGGTTTCCCGGCAGTCCTTGTCTTTCCGTGGCGGGTCGGCCTGTCAAGGGTGGAGCGCAGCGACATCGCGCAGCGACGCGACGAAGGAGCGCCCTTGACAGGGCGGCCCGACGCGGAAGGACTATGGGACTGACGGGAAACCCCCAACCCTTCCTCGCTCCCGACCGGCCGGGGCACCGCCAAACCCGCGCCCCCACCCCCGCCCCACCCCTCCGACAAGCCCCGCGTCACCGCCGCCGCCCCCTCCCACGGCTCGACAGACAGAAGTCCCGCCCCGCGCAGGCCCCCAACGCAGGCCCCCCAACGCAGGCCCCCCCCCAACACGGGCCCCCACGCAGCCCCACGCAGCCCCCAAGCAGCAGCCCCCCGACTCCACACCCCGGGGACCCCTCGAACGGATACCCGGGGTGTGGAGGGGATTACCCGTGGGCGCGGTGTCGCGTTGCCCCGGCATGACGACGGTTGAGACTTCCATGCCCCGGGCGGGACGCCGTCGGCGGCCGACGCCGCCCGGTTACGAAGAATCGGTTCGGCCGGGGCCCCGCCAGCGGTACCCCGACCCGCCCATCTACAGCGCCATGATCGCCCGCTGGAGCGCGGACGGCCGGACCGTGCCCGGGCGGCGGGATCCCGAGTGGTCTCGTGTCGCGTCCGCGCCGATCTGGCCGAACGGCCCCCTCTTCGGCGGCTGAGGCTCAGAGCGCGAGCAGCCCCGCCGCCGTGGGGCGGAAGCCGCACTGCTCGTAGAAGGGCTCCAGGTGCGGCTCGTAGTCCACGTGCAGCCACTGCGCCCCGCGCTCCCGCGCCGCCCCGGCCGCGGCCCGTACGAGCCGCACCCCGAGTCCGCGGCGCCGTTCGTCCGGATGGACGGTGGTGTCCAGGACGAACGCGTGCGCGCCGCCGTCCCAGGCCACGTTGACGTAGCCCACCAGAAGGCCCTCGCGGCGGGCGGTGACCCAGGCCAGGCTGCGCTCCAGGACCGGGGCGAAGGAGACGTCCCGGTGCCCCGGCCACGCCGCGGCGAACAGGGCGTTCAGCTCGGCGTCGGCGAGGGGCCGCCCCACCGAGATCTCGGGCACCGCGGAGTCCCCCACGCGCGCCTACCGCGTTTCCGGGCCCGCCAGGTGGCGGGCGATGACCATGCGCTGGATCTGGTTCGTGCCCTCCACGATCTGGAGCACCTTCGCCTCGCGCATCAGCCGCTCGACGGGGAAGTCCGCCGTGTAGCCGTAGCCGCCGAGGATCTGGACCGCGTCCGTGGTGACGGCCATCGCGGCGTCGGTGCAGAACAGCTTGGCCATCGCCGCCTGCCGGGAGAACGGCTTGCCGGCGTCCCGCAGGCGGGCCGCCGCGAGGTAGAGGGCCCGGCCCGCCTCGATCTTGGTGGCCATGTCGGCCAGCATGAAGCGCAGCCCCTGGAAGTCCGCGATCGGGTGCCCGAACTGCTTGCGGTCGAGGGCGTAGGTCAGGGCCTCGTCGAGCGCCGCCTGCGCGACGCCTATGGCGCAGGCCGCGATGCCGAGTCGTCCGGCGTCCAGGGCGGCGAGAGCGATGGAGAAGCCCTGCCCCTCCTCGCCGATGCGGCGCGCGTCGGGCACGCGTACGCCGTCGAAGTGGAGCTGGGCGGTGGGCGAGCCCTTCATGCCCATCTTCTTCTCGGGGACGGCCGCGGTCAGGCCCTCCGCGTCGCCCGGCACCAGGAAGGCGGTGATGCCCTTGGGGCCCTCCACTCCGGTGCGGGCGAGGACGGTGTAGAAGTCGGCGACGCCGCCGTGGGTGATCCAGGCCTTGGTGCCGGTGATGATCCAGTGGTCGCCGTCGCGGACCGCCTTGGTGGTCAGCGAGGCGGCGTCGGAGCCCGCGGCGGGCTCGGAGAGGCAGTAGGCGCCGAGCAGGCCGCCGCCGAGCATCTCGGGCAGGTGCGCGCCCTGCTGCTCCTTGGTGCCGTAGCCGGCGAGGCCGTGGCAGGCCAGGGAGTGCACGCTGACGCCGAGGCCGACGGTCAGGCGGGCCGCGGCCAGCTCCTCCAGGACCTGGAGGTAGACCTCGTACGGCTGCTCGCCGCCGCCGTACTCGCCGGCGTACGGGAGGCCGAGCAGGCCGGCGTCGGACAGGAGGGTGAAGACCTCCCGGGGGAACCGCCCGGAGTCCTCCTCCTCGGCGGCCTTGGGACGGATCTCCCGCTGCGCGATCTCTCGTACGAGCGCGAGGAGGTCCCGGGACTCCTCGGTGGGCAGCTGACGGTCCACCGGCTGCGGGGCGCGGTCGTTCATGGCGGCGCTCTCCTCCCTCGTCGGGCACGGCGGCGACGCGCAAGGTGTGGTGCGCGCCACCGGGTCTCGGTGCTCTCACAGCCGATGCTGCCCCTCCCGGATCACGGAATGGGCTGTTCAGCGGCTGCGGCGGCTTGAGTATGCCCGATCAGGGGCTTCCCGTCACCGGGGCAAGATCATCGGGCTGCGCTTACGGCACTTCGGGGGCGGGAGGTGCCGGACACTCCGGGACGAACTCCTCGATCACCGTCAGCGTCGCGCGCAGCTGGCGCGCCAGCAGTGCCCCGAGCTCGTCCCTGCCGGGCCGCGCCGGGGCGCCGGCCGTCACGCCACCGCCGCGCGGGCCGCCGATCCATTCCAGGGTGGTGCCCTCGACGCCTGAGAGCCAGCCGACGAGGGCGAGCCGGGCGATCGGCGGGAGGGCGCGGCGCCCGTAGGCGCCTTCGGCGATGGCGGCGACGAGCTCCTCGCGGACGGCGTCGCGGATGGCGAGGACCTCGGCGTCGGAGCCGACGCCGCCCGTGACGATCGTGCGGTAGGCGGCGTGGTGGTGTTCGGCGTAGTTCAGGTAGCCGTCGATGGTGCGGCGGACGCGTTCGGGAGCGGGGAGGTCGGTCTCGCCGCTCGCGCGGGCGACCAGTTCGGCGACGCTGTCCTCGACGATGGCCAGGTAGTAGCCGCGCTTGCTCTTGAAGTAGTAGTAGATCAGCCCTTTGGCGACGCCCGCGTGCTTGGCGATGTCGTCCATGGACAGCGCGTCGTACGAGGTGTCGGCGAACAACTTCCGCCCGATCGCTATGAGTTCGGCCCTGCGTACCTGCGAACGCCCGGTGGCGCCGCGCTGTTGACTATTATTCAAATTCAGCCCTAGCCTCGAACTGCCACAAGACGCCTGAAGTATGGCAGCACTTCCCCTGCGCACCGGACGACGTACGGGAGGAACGATCATGAGCAAGGGCAGCAAGGGCGCGGGCGCGGGACCGCTCCGCGAGGGCCGGGTCCACTGGAAGAAGGCGGCGGTCGCCGCCGTGCCCGCGGTCGTGGCCGTGGGCGCGATGGGCGTGATCATGGCGCAGGGCGCGCTCGCCGCCTCCTTCGCCGTCTCGGGGACGGGTTTCCAGGTCGCCTCGTCGAAACTCAGCAGCAAGGGCCTGGCCTCGTACGTGCAGACCGACCGCTCCGTCGACGGCAAGGGCCATCCGGTCGCGCTGCTCGGCATCGGCGAGGCCACGCTCTCCGACATCTGCCAGTCCGCCGAGGTGGACACCCCCGTCGGCAAGGTGGTCTTCAAGCTGACGGCGGGCGGCCCGGCCGGGGAGGTCACGGCCAGCAGCCTGGTGATCGACGGCGAGGACCTGAACGGCGACGCCACCTTCGGTACGGCGCAGATCGGCCGGGACGCCTCGACCCTCGACCAGGTGGACGGGGTCCGGGGGCAGGCGGGGAAGTTCGGCCTGCAGGCCGGGAACATCGAGGTCGTGGGGGTGAAGTCGCACGCCTGGTCGGCGACCGGCGGGAACTTCAGACTCAGGGGCCTGAGCCTGAGCGTCGGGCTGGACGGCAAGAAGTGCTTCTGAGCCGGCACCGCGGGTGGCTGGACCGGCGGCTGCCGCTGCCCGGGCAGCGGCGGCGGCTGCGCACCTGGCGCCGTACCCGGCCGTTCTGGGGCGGACTGCTGGTGCTGCTGGGCGGGGCCGAGCTGCTGCTGGTCCCGCTCTCCCCGCTGACGGTGCTGGTCAGCCTGGGACCGGGCGGGATCGCGGCCATCGGAATCGGGGTGGCGCTGGTCCTGGCGGCGCTGTTCCTGTGGTTCCTGCCGGGGGCCCGGGCGTACGTCTCGCTGCACGCCCTGTTGCTGTCGGTGCTGTCCTTCGTCGCCACCAACCTGGGCGGGTTCCTGGCCGGGATGCTGCTCGGCATCGCAGGGAGCGCGCTGGCGTTCGGCTGGACCCCGCTGCCGGAGGACGAGGCGGAGGACGAGGCGGAAAGGGAGGCCGGCACGGAGGCGGGCGAGGTGCGCCGGTACGTCCCCGGCCCGGACGGCACCGGGTCGCGGGCGCTGGCCGCCGCCCTGCCCGTGGTGCTGCTGGCGGGGCTGGCCGCGGGCACCCCGCGGGCGCAGGCCGCACCGGCGGGAGGAGCTCCGAGGGCCGCGCGGACTCCCCCGACGGTGACGACCTCGCGGTTCTCGCCACAGGGCTTCACGCTGGCGGGCATCGCCGAGGTGCCGACGGTGGACGGACCGCTCAAGGTGCTCGTGCTGCGGATGCGTGCGGCGTCACTGCGGGACTACCGGCTGCGCACCCGTGACGGCGGGCAGGAGTACGGGCTGGCGGCGGACTCCCTCGACCTGCGCGGCGACGTGACCCTGTATCTCACGAGGTTCAGCGGCTGCATCCAGGGACTGCTGTGCGTCACCTTCAGCCCCCAGGGGCTGCCGGCGCCGCCGGTGATCCCGCCGTTCGTCTTCATGACCCAGGTGACGGCGGAGCAGGCCCTGGTCACCTCGGACGTGATCGTCACCGACGGGCTCCGGCTGGAGGCGTCGTGACCCCGGTGCGGGCGGTCAGAGCCAGCCGACCTGGGTGACGAACATGGCGACGACGACCACGAGGGTCCAGCCGAGGACGTGCTCCAGCCAGGCGGGGCCGTCCTTGGGGCCTCCGGTGCGGGCGAGGCTGCGGGCGGGGGCGGCGAGGGGGGCGGCTTCAGTGGTCATGCCGTCCAATGTGCCAGCGTTCGCGGCTTTCGCGGTAGAGACGAGGGTCACTGGAGGCGCAGGTCACACGGGTCCCCGGCCAGCCGGTGGACGTGCCACCGGGCCCCGGCCTGTCCGGTCGGGGCCCGGCGCGTCCTTCGGTCCGGTGAGGGTCGCCCTCCTCCGGTGGCGCGGTCAGCCGCGGGTGCGGGTCTCGTTGCGGCCGGCCATGCCGGCCATCGCGAGGCCGAGGCACAGGGCGACGCCGCCGGTGATCACGTTGTTGACGATGGTGCGGGTGAAGTCCATCGGACCGGCGACGGCCCACGGGGCGATGATCGTCCACGCTCCGATGGCGACCGCCGTCCACGCCATGGCGTGGGTGCGTTCGTACGCGGAGCCGAGTCCGCTCATGCACAGGCAGAAGGCCAGGCCGGCGATCAGGTTGTTGACGGCCAGCGGGGTCAGGATGCTGAACCCGGCGATCCACGGCGACGCGGCCAAGTACAGGCCCGTGATGAGGGCGAGCGCCTCGACGGCCTGAGCCGCGGGGGTGCTGGTCACCCGTTCGAACCGAGAGCGCATCTCGGCGAGGTCGGGGTGGTGTTCGATGCTGGAATGGGTGGTCATGGCCGGCCGCCTCCTACCGCGAAGCCTTTATGTGCCATTTACTCCATTATGTTCCGCTTATGCGCCCTGCTCAAACGGGGGTTCTCACAGCACTCCGACCGCTTGCAGGGCCTTCAGCTGCGCCGCGTCCGGAGCTGCCGGGGCGTAGACGTAGCAGACGCCCCCGCTGCCCGAGGCGACCTTGCCCGTGGCGCCCAGCCGCTTGGTGCGCAGCCAGATGTTCTCCCACTGGCGGCGCTTGTAGACGCGGCGGACGGAGGCGTTGTCGCGCGAGTTGGGGTCGTTGGCGATCACGTCCCCGGCGGCGGTGAAGCCGATGACGGTCATCAGGTGCCCCGCGGTGCCGTAGCCGGCGCCGCTGAGCTCGTCCGCGGTGAAGGACTGGGAGGTGATGACCGGGATGCCCGCCCTGACGAGCGTTTCCAGCTCGGTCAGGGAGGTCAGGCGGGTGACGACCCCGGCGAGTCCGCGGTAGGTGGCCGCGTAGGCGGCGTTGAAGGGCCAGTTCCCGCAGCCCTTGTAGGCGGCGTCGTAGGTGGAGCGGGCGGCGTGGCAGACCTGCGGGTCGGCGTACTTCGGGTTGACCCAGGTCAGGGCGGTGGCGCTGGCCTTGCGCCCCCAGTACTCGATGATCATCTGGGAGGAGGTGGGGCTGCACCAGGCCTCGCCTCCGTTGTCGTACTCGGGGTACTGGCCGGTGTGGATCTCCTGCGAATAGCGCGGGACCTTCAGCTCGTGGCCCTTCCCGGACGGGGTGGAGGCGGGGACGGTGAAGCGGTCCGGGACGGCGGAGAGCATCGCTCCGGCCAGCCACACCGTCGGGCCCCGGTCGGCGCCGGGCTTGCGGTACAGGGTCAGGCGCAGCCGCCACTCCGTGATGCGCAGGCCGCTCGCGGGGGCGTCCACGGCCAGGGTGTCGGTCCAGACGGTGGAGCGGCCGTCGGTCTGGCCGTCGACGGAGGTGCGGCGGATGTCGCGGTCCCCGGAGGCCCAGCGGCCCATCACGTACCAGGGGGTGGTCCTGCCGTCGCTGTAGGTGCCCCGCAGCTCGGCCTGGATCCAGGTGCCCGCGGGGGTGCGGGCGTTCCAGGAGGCGACGGCCTCGGTCGCGGGCACGGTGGAGCGGTGCACGGGGGAGGTCCAGGCCGCGTACTCCCAGGTGCTCTTCCTCCCGGTGTGCGGGTCGGCGTACTCGGTGCGGCCGACCGGGGTGCCGATCTCCAGTCCGGGCCGGGCGCCGCCGACCGCGGTGGTGCCCTGGTGGGTCCCGGCCAGCCAGTGCGCGTAGGAGTACCAGAAGCGGTTGTCCACGGTGCGCCCCGAGGCCCGCGGGCCGGGCGGGGCCGACGGCGCCGCCACGGCCTCGGCGCTGCCGCCGGGGACGGTGGCGGCGGTGGCCGCGGTGGCGACCGCGAGTGCGGCGACGAGTACGGCCCTGCGCGGTGTGGGTGCGGTCATCGCGGGCTCCCCCAGGGGTGGGTCGGTGCGTGGGTGGGTTCACCCTTCCAGTTCCCGGCGGCCGCGGGCCGAAGCCGCGGGCCGTGTCGGCGGTCCCGGTGGGCCGCCTAGGCTGGTCGGGTGGAGTCGCACCGGTCGCAGCAGTCACAGCAGTCGCATCAGTCTCTCGAACCGCTGGCGCGGGAGCTCGCCGCGCTGCCGCCCTCCCTCGGCCCGGTGCGGCTGGTCGGGGTCGACGGCCACGCCGGATCCGGCAAGAGCACCTTCGCCGGGCTCCTCGCGGAGGCGTTGGGGGCTCCCGTCCTGCACCTGGACGACATCGCCACGCACGAGGAACTCTTCGGCTGGCAGGAGCGGCTGCGGGCCCAGGTGCTGGAGCCGCTGGCCGTCGGCCGGGCCGCGCACTGGGCCCCGTACGACTGGGTGGAGCGCCGCTTCGGGACGCAGCGGGTGCTGGAGCCCGCTCCGGTGCTCCTCATGGAGGGGGTCGGGGCCGGGCGGCGGGCGCTGCGCCCGTATCTGGCGAGGCTGCTGTGGATGGAGACCCCGCGTGCGACGTCCTGGGGGCGCGGGCGGGACAGGGACGGGCGTGAACTGTCCGGTTTCTGGGACGGATGGGAGCGCGCCGAGCTCGCGCACTTCTCGGACGACCCTTCGCGCCCCTTCGCCGACACCCTGGTGCGCCAGAGCGGTACGGGATACGAGTGGTCTTCCGGGGCCTGTGCGACCCCACCCGCGGCCGCTTTCGTCACCGAAGGTGACGGACTCCCCCGGGCCTGAGCCGCCCTCGAAATCCGCTCCGGCGGGCCTCTTCCGACCTGCTTGACCTGGGGCCCGCAGCGGCCTTACGTTCTCAATGCGAGGCCTTCACCGGCCGACGCGGACACGAAGCCCCCGATCGTTCCCCCGTGATCGGGGGCTTCGTTCTGCCCCCGGCCGGGACGCATCGGCGCCGCTCCTTCACCCTGAGTCACCGTGCGTACCGGGGGCGCCCCCACGACCCGGGCCCGTCGCACCCTACGTAAGGTGCGAAACCGCAGGTACGATGCAGCCCTGATTTCAGCGACGCCAGTCGGGGCACCGGCACAACTCGCGCGCTCGAAGCGGGGGTTGCCGCGCACCACGAGGGCAGGCTTGTGGGGGACGTGATGGATTTCGGCACGCCGGGCAGCGCGCACGCCCCGGCCGAACTCGCCTGGCTGCGCGGGGTCGACGCCTGCACGATGGGCGCCTATCCGCAGGCCGAGGAGGAGTTCCGGACGGCCGTACGGCTCGATCCCACGATGGCCGACGCCTGGCTGGGACTGCACGCGCTGCGGGTGGACACCACCAACGCGTTATTGCGGATGTACGCGCACCGGGACCGCTTCGGCGAGCAGCGGGCGCGGCACCGGCGAACGCTGAACTCCTGGTACTGGCTGGGCTGGTGGGTGCAGCCGGTGCTGGAGAGCCGGCGGGACCTGCTGCTGGCCCACGCCTCGCACTGGCTGGACGGCCGCCACGTGCCGGAACTCGACCAGGCACTGGCCGCCCTGCCCCCGGTGGACACCGATCCGCAGGTGCGTTTCCTGCACGCGTGCCGGGCGTACCTGGTCAAGGACTGGGAGCTGCTCGTACGCAACACCGAGCCGCTGGTGGACGATCCGCTGCTCGGCATCGAGGCGGGGCTGTTCGGCGGGATGGCGCGGGTCCGGCTGGAGATGTACGGGCAGGCCGAGCCGCTGCTGTCGGCGGCGCTGATGCGGTGCCGCAGCGAGCAGCCGCAGCGCAAGGAGCTGCGGTACTGGCTGGCGCGGGCGCACGAGGGCACCGGGCGCAGCGCGGCCGCGCTGCCGCTATACCGGGCCGTGCACCGGGTGGACCCCGCCTTCATGGACACCGCGGCCAGGCTGACGGCGATCGAGGACGGCGACGACACCGACGGCATGGCCGATCTGGCGGGCACGGCCGGGTACGCGGCGTACGGCGGCTCCGGCGGACACGGGCCGTCCCCGGCGGGCGGGGGCTTCACGAAGGTGGCGCTGGGCGGCGGCCCCGTGCAGGACGTCGCCCCGGACGGGCAGGCCGCCGACCCCGACCCACTGGCTCCGCCGGTGCCGCCCGGTGGCCGGGGGGAGGGCGCCCGGCGCAAGGTCCCCTTGCCCGCACAGGGCGCGCCCGAGGGGCTTCCGGCCGGGCCGGCCGACCCGGAGGCGCTCGCGCAGGCGCTGGCGGAGCTGGAGCGAATGGTCGGCCTGGAGCCGGTGAAGCGGCAGGTGAAGGCGCTCTCCGCGCAGCTGCACATGGCCCGGCTGCGGGCGGGCCAGGGGCTTCCGGTGCAGCCGCCGAAGCGGCACTTCGTCTTCTCCGGCCCCTCGGGCACGGGCAAGACGACGGTCGCGCGCATCCTGGGCCGGGTCTTCTACGCGCTGGGGCTGCTGGGGGGCGACCATCTGGTGGAGGCACAACGGGCGGACCTGGTGGGCGAGTTCCTGGGGCAGACGGCCGTGAAGGCGAACGAGCTGATCGATTCGGCGATCGGCGGGGTGCTGTTCGTGGACGAGGCGTACTCGCTGTCGAACTCGGGCTACAGCAAGGGCGACGCGTACGGCGACGAGGCACTCCAGGTGCTGCTGAAGCGGGCCGAGGACAACCGGGACCACCTGGTGGTGATCCTGGCGGGCTATCCGGCCGGGATGGACCGGCTGCTGGCGGCCAATCCGGGGCTGTCCTCGCGGTTCACGACGCGGGTGGACTTCCCGAGCTACCGGCCGCTGGAGCTGACCGCGATCGGCGGGGTCCTGGCGGAGGCGAACGGGGACCGCTGGGACGAGGAGGCGCTGGAGGAGCTGCGCAGCATCAGCGGGCACGTGGTGGAGCAGGGGTGGATCGACGAGCTCGGCAACGGGCGGTTCCTGCGGACGCTGTACGAGAAGAGCTGCGCGTACCGCGACCTGCGGCTGGCGGGCTTCGCGGGGGAACCGTCACGGGACGACCTGGCGACGCTGCGACTGCCGGACCTGATGCAGGCCTACGGTGAGGTGCTGTCGGGGCGGGGGCCGCAGGACCGGCCGGAGCCGCCGCTGTAGGGGGCGGCCGGGTGCCGCTGCGGGGGCCTCTGGGGATCTGCCCCAGGAGCCCGCGCCTCGAACGCCCGCGAGGCTGGATCCGGCTGATGCCGTCCGCCGGGCGCGGCTGCCGCTACGGCAGGTCCACCGGTTCCCCGGAGAACGCCGCTATGGCGCTGATCACCAGCCAGAGGACGGCCAAGGGGATCACGAACCAGAAGACGGAGACCGGGCGCCCGCTGCTGCCGCCGGCCCACGCCTCGTCCGCCTGGCTGCCGAGGTCGCCCCGCAGCAGGGCGCCGGCCTCCGCCGCGAACTCCGGATCCGCCTCGGTCAGGTTGAGGAGCGCCGCCGTGAGCCGGTCGGCCGCTTCCGGCTCGAAGGGGTCGCGCTCGAAGTCGGACAGGAAGGCGAGGCCCTGTTCCGTCAGCCGGTCGCGCAGCAGTGCGCGGAGCCGGCGCGCCACCGGGGAGGCCACGGCCGGGTCCTCGCTCAGCAGGGCCACCATCCCGGCAGCCGCCTCACCGTGCTCTCCGGACATCCGGCCACCCCCTCCCGCGTACGGTCAGTATTGCCGCGGCCCCCGGGTCCGAACCCGCCGCGGGGCGGCGGGTTCGGCGGAGGGTCAGCCGGTGAGTGCCCCCTCCGGGCGGAGCCCCGGACGGCCCGCCGGGACGCGGTGGGCCGGGTCCCGGACTTCGCCCACCAGCATTTCCAGGACGTCCTCCAGGGCCACCAGGCCCAGGACCCGTCCGGCCGGGTCGGCGACCTGGGCCAGGTGGGTGGCGTCGCGGCGCATGACGCTCAGCGCGTCGTCCAGCGGGAGCGTCGAGCACAGGGTGGTCATCCGGCGCCAGACCCGCTGCGGCACGGCCCGCTCCCGGTCCTCCAGGTCCAGTACGTCCTTGACGTGCAGGTAGCCCATGAAGGCGCCGCTGTCCGCGCGGACGGGGAACCGGGAGTAGCCGGTGCGCACCGTCAGCTGTTCGATCTGGCGCGGGGTGGCCGAGGGGCCGACCGTGACCAGCCTGCCCGGGGGCAGGAGGACGTCGGTGACCTGACGGCTGCCCAGTTCGAGGGCGTCCTCCAGGCGTTCCTGCTCGCCCGGTTCGAGGAGCCCGGCCTGCCGGGAGTCCTCGACGAGCCGGCCGAGCTGGGCGCTGGTGTAGACGGCCTCGACCTCGTCCTTCGGCTCGACGCCGAAGAGCCGCAGGACGAGCGCGGCGCAGGCCCCCAGCGCGGTCGTGACTGGGCCGCACAGCCGCGCGAAGGCGACCAGACCCGGGCTGAACCAGAGCGCGGTCTTCTCCGGGGCGGCCATCGCCAGGTTCTTCGGCACCATCTCGCCGATGACCAGGTGCAGGAAGACCACCGCGGCGAGCGCGAACGCGTAGCCGAGGGGGTGGATGAGGCCCTGCGGGACGTGGGCGGCGTGGAAGACGGGCTCCAGCAGCCGGGCCACGGTGGGTTCGGCGACCGCGCCGAGGGTGAGGGAGCACACCGTGATGCCGAACTGCGCGGCGGCCATCATGCGGGGCAGGTTCTCCAGACCGTGGAGGACCTGCCGGGCCCGCTTGGAGCCGGCCGCGAGGGGCTCGATCTGGCTGCGCCGTACGGAGACGAGTGCGAACTCGGCGCCGACGAAGAAGCCGTTGGCGAGGACGAGGAGCAGCGCGAAGACGAGCTGGAGCGCGTTCACCGGGCGACCGCCTCGGCCTCGGCGGCCCGGCCGGGCGCATGCGCGGCATCGTGGGAGCCGCCGTGTCCGGCCGCGCGCCCGTACGCGCCGGCCAGGTCCGGCCGCTCGGGCACGGACTCCGCAGCCCGGTCGGCCCCGGATGCCGGTCCGGCTCCGGCCTGGTGGGTCCGCCCCGCCGGGGTCGGCACCGTACGGACCATCCGCACGCGTTCGGCGCGGTTGCGGCCGACCTGACGGACGGACAGCTTCCAGCCGGGGAGCTCGGCACGGTCCCCGGGCGCGGGGATCCGGCCCAGGAGGTCGGCGACGAGCCCGGCGACGGTCTCGTACGGGCCCTCGGGCACCTCCAGGCCTATGCGGCGCAGGGTCTGCACCCGGCAGCTGCCGTCGGCCTCCCAGGAGGGGCGGCCGTCCTCGGCGGGCACGGCGGCCAGTTCGGGGCTGTCGTCCTCGGCGAAGTCGTGCTCGTCGCGGACCTCTCCGACGAGTTCCTCCACGATGTCCTCCAGGGTGACCACACCGGCCGTGCCGCCGTACTCGTCGACGACCACGGCCATGGGCTGCTCGCTGCGCAGCCTTTCCAGCAGCGGCTGCACGGGCAGCGAGCCCGGCACCAGGAGCGGGGCGACGCAGATCCGGGCGACGACGGTGCGGGCGCGGTCGGCCTCGGGCACCGCGAGGGCGTCCTTGAGGTGGACCACGCCGGTGATCTCGTCGATGCGCTCGCGGTAGACCGGGAAGCGCGACAGGCCCGTGGCGCGGGTCAGGTTGAGCACGTCGGCCGCGGTCGCGGTGTTCTGGAGGGCGCTGACCTTCACCCGGGGCGTCATGACGTGCTGGGCCGTGAGCTCGCCCAGCGACAGGGTCCGTACGAAGAGGTCGGCGGTGTCCTGTTCGAGGGCGCCGGCCTGGGCCGAATGGCGGACGAGGGAGACCAGTTCGCCCGGGGTGCGGGCGGAGGCCATCTCCTCGGCGGGCTCCACTCCCAGCGCCCGTACGAGCCGGTTGGCGACGGCGTTGAGGCCGGCGATGACCGGCCGGAAGGCGCGGGAGAAGGTGTTCTGGGGTCCGGCGACGAAGCGTGCGACCTGGAGCGGCCGCGAGACCGCCCAGTTCTTCGGGACGAGCTCGCCGACGACCATCTGGACGGCGGAGGCGAGCAGCATGCCGATGACGACGGCGGCGCCGGGGACGGCTCCCCTGGGCAGGCCGGTCGCTTCGAGCGGCCCCGACAGCAGTGCGGCGAGGGCGGGCTCGGCGAGCATGCCGACCACGAGGGAGGTGATGGTGATGCCGAGCTGGGTGCCGGAGAGCTGGAAGGACAGCTCCCTGAGGGACTCGACCACCGTGCGGGCACGGCGGTCGCCTTCGGCCGCGGCGCGTTCGGCCTCGGGCTTCTCGACGGTGACGAGGCCGAACTCGGCCGCCACGAAGAAACCGTTGGCGAGGATCAGGGCGAAGGCCGCCACGAGCAGGAGTAGCGGGATGGTCATGCCGCCGCCTCCGCGGGGAGGGCGGCGCGGGTACTACCGGACGATCCGTCCATTGCTGGAGGGAGTCACTCCTCAAGTCGCAGGTGACCGGCGGGCCCGGGGTCCCGGGGCCGGCGTCGGGGCGCACGGCTGCGCCCCGCCACCAGGGTAGTCATTGAGATCCTGGCCGCAATGGGACGCAGCGACGAGCTGTCATGGGCTCAGTGGTCGTTTGTACCGGTTCCGTGCGTCTCGGCGAGGGCGCGCAGGGCGCGCGCGTCGCCGATGGCCTTGGCCCTGGCCACTCCGGGCTGGATGCCGAGGGCCGGGAGGCTGGTGCCGTCGCTGAGGTCGAGGAACACCCACGGGTCGCCGGGGCGGAGGTTGACGCGCAGGATCTGCGCCCACTCCAGGCGGCGCTTGGTCGTCAGGTTGACGACGGTGACGCCGGTCTCGTCCGCGACCACCTTGGGGCGGCTGAGCAGCAGGAGTACGGAGCTCAGCAGCACGGCGGTGAAGACGAAGCTGATCCGCTCCCCCGGGCTGAGCTTCTCCAGCAGCACGGCGATGGCCGTGATGGTGGCGAACATGGCGAACCCGACGCTCAGCAGCACCGCCCGGGTGCGGTTGGGCCGAAAGGTGACCGGCAGGGCGGGCGGTACGGGCTGGGCGGCGGGCTCGCTCATGTGTGCTTCAGTGCCTTCTGGAAATGACGGGGTCGCGGTGCGGTGCGGTCAGAGCCGGCAGGCGTGGATCGAGGTGGTGAGGATCGCGCGCGCGCCGAGCTCGTAGAGGTCGTCCATGATCCGCTGGGCTTCCTTGGCGGGCACCATGGCACGGACCGCGACCCAGCCCTCGTTGTGCAGCGGGGAGACGGTCGGCGACTCCAGACCCGGGGTGAGGGCGACCGCGCGCTCCAGGTGCTCGGCGCGGCAGTCGTAGTCCATCATCACGTAGCTGCGGGCCACCAGGACGCCCTGGAGTCGGCGCAGGAACTGCTGGGCCTGCGGGTTCTCCGGGTCGGTGCCGTTGCCGCGGATCACGACGGCCTCGGAGGTCATGATCGGCTCGCCGATGACCTCCAGGCCGGCGTTGCGCAGGCTGGTGCCGGTCTCGACGACGTCCGCGATGATCTGGGCGACGCCGAGCTGGATGGCGGTCTCGACCGCGCCGTCGAGGTGGACGACGGAGGCGTCGATGCCCTTCTCGGCGAGGTGCTTGGCGACGATTCCCTCGTACGAGGTCGCGATCGTCATCCCGTGGAAGTCCTCGGGGCCCTTCGCGGTGCCGGGCTTGGTGGCGTAGCGGAAGGTGGACCGGCCGAAGTTCAGCGGCAGGATCTCCTCGGCGCTGGCGCCGGAGTCGAGCAGCAGGTCACGGCCGGTGATGCCGATGTCGAGCTTGCCCGAGGAGACGTAGATCGCGATGTCCTTGGGGCGGAGGTAGAAGAACTCCACGCCGTTGTCGGGGTCGACGACGACGAGCTCCTTGGACTCCTTGCGCTGGCGGTAGCCGGCCTCATGGAGCATCGCCGACGCCGGTCCGGAGAGTGAACCCTTGTTGGGGACGGCGATGCGCAGCATGGGGCTTCCTTTGGTGCGTGGGATACGTGGGTGCGGGCGGGGTGCGGGTGCCTGGCTCAGAGGTGGGCGTAGACGTCGTCGAGGGAGATCCCGCGCGCCACCATCATCACCTGGACGTGGTAGAGCAGCTGGGAGATCTCCTCGGCGGCGGCGTCCTTGCTCTCGTACTCGGCGGCCATCCAGACCTCGGCGGCCTCTTCGACGACCTTCTTGCCGATGGCATGGACGCCCTTGCCGACGAGCTCGGCGGTACGGGAGGTGCTGGGGTCGCCGTCGGCGGCCTTGAGCTGGAGCTCGGTGAAGAGCTCTTCGAAGCTCTTGAGGGGTTTGTTCGCCATGATGCCCTTAGAGTACGGGTTCACCCGGCGCCCCCGGCGCCAGGGTTCACTCCGTGGACTACCGCCAGGGCTCGCTGACGGTCCGCAGGGTCATCGCGGTGGAGACGGCGGCGGTGACCGCTTCGTGCCCCTTGTCCTCGTTCGATCCCTCGAGCCCGGCGCGGTCCAGCGCCTGCTCGTCGTTGTCGCAGGTCAGTACGCCGAAGCCGACGGGGACTCCGGTGTCGATCGACACCTGCACCAGGCCCTGGGTGACGCCCTGGCAGACGTAGTCGAAGTGCGGGGTGCCGCCGCGGATGACCACGCCGAGGGCGACGATGGCATCGTAGCCGCGGCCCGCGAGCACCTTGGCCACGACCGGGAGCTCGAAGCTGCCGGGGACGCGGAGCAGGGTGGGCTCGTCGATGCCCAGCTCGTGCAGGGCCCGCAGGGCGCCGTCGACCAGTCCGTCCATGACCTTCTCGTGCCACTGGGCCGCGATCACGGCGACTCGGAGGTCTCCGCAGTTCTTCACGCTCAGTTCGGGTGCGCCCTTGCCGCTCACAGCTCTGCTCCTCGGTGGTTCGTGGATGTACGTACGGGTAGTGGTGCGTGGTGGTGCGGTCCTACTGGTTGCCGCAGGTGGTCGCGGGCACGGCCGTGTCCAGCCAGGGCAGGTCGTGGCCCATCCGGTCCCGCTTGGTGCGCAGGTACCGCAGGTTGTGCTCGCCGGCCTCCACGGGCATGGACTCCCGGTCGGTGACCGTGATGCCGTGCCGGACGAGGGCGTCGGCCTTGTCGGGGTTGTTGGTCAGCAGCCGGACGCTGCGCACGCCCAGGTCGGCGAGGATCTGCGCGCCGGAGCCGTAGTCGCGGGCGTCGGCGGGCAGGCCCAGCTCCAGGTTGGCGTCCAGGGTGTCGCGGCCGCGCTCCTGGAGCTCGTACGCGCGCAGCTTGGACAGCAGTCCGATGCCACGGCCCTCGTGGCCGCGCAGGTAGACGACGATCCCGCGGCCCTCGGCCTGGATCCGCTCCATGGAGGCGTGCAGCTGGGGGCCGCAGTCGCAGCGCTGGGAGGAGAAGATGTCGCCGGTCAGGCATTCGGAGTGCATGCGGACCAGGACGTCCTCGCCGTCGCCGATCCCGCCGTGGACGAGGGCGACGTGCTCCACCCCGTCGACGGTGGAGCGGTAGCCGTAGGCGGTGAACTCGCCGAAGGAGGTCGGCAGGCTGACCTCGGCCTCGCGGCGCACGGTCGGCTCGGCGGAGCGGCGGTAGGCGATCAGGTCCTCGATGGAGATGATCGTCAGGCCGTGCTTGCGGGCGAAGGGGATGAGTTCGGGCAGGCGCAGCATGACGCCGTCCTCGCCGGCGATCTCCACGATGGCGCCGGCCGGGCGCAGGCCCGCGAGGCGGGCGAGGTCGACGGCGGCCTCGGTGTGGCCGTTGCGGACCAGGACGCCGCCGGGCTTGGCGCGCAGCGGGAAGATGTGGCCGGGGCGGACGAAGTCGCCGGGGCCGGAGACCCCGTCGGCGAGGAGCCGCAGGGTGGTGGCGCGGTCGGCGGCCGAGATCCCGGTGGTGACGCCGTGGGCGGCGCTCGCGTCGACGGAGACGGTGAAGGCGGTCTTCATCGACTCGGTGTTGTGCTGGACCATCTGCGGGAGTTCGAGGCGCTCCAGCTCGTCGCCCTCCATGGGGGCGCAGATCAGGCCGCGGCACTCGCTCATCATGAAGGCGATGATCTCGGGGGTGGCCTTCTCGGCGGCGATGACGAGGTCGCCCTCGTTCTCCCGGTCCTCGTCGTCGACGACGACCACCGGGCGGCCCGCCGCGATGTCGCGGACGGCCTGCTCGACGGGGTCGAGGCGGAAGGTCTCTTCGGGGATGTCGGGCACGGGCTTGAGGCTGGTCATGCCGTTGCTCCTTCCAGGGCCGGGGCGGGGGCGGTGCGAGAGCGGAGCCACCAGTCGCGCATGCCCCACAGGACGAGCGCGCCGTAGATGACGTAGACGAAGCCGGAGAACGCGTATCCGTTGGCGAAGTTCAGGGGCACGCCGACCAGGTCGACGAGGAGCCAGGCGAACCAGAACTCGACCATGCCGCGCGACTGGGCGTACATCGCGACGACCGTGCCGACGAAGATGTACGCGTCGGGCCAGGGGTCCCAGGACAGGGCCGGGTAGGCGGTGAAGAGCAGGGCGACGGCGACGGTGCCGAGGGCCGCGGCACCGACGAGGACGCCGCGCTCGCGCCAGCTGGCGAAGCGGACCGCGATCGTGCCGTCCTGCGCCTGCTGGCGGCCGCGGCTCCACTGCGTCCAGCCCCAGGCGGCGACGAGCATGACGACGACCTGCTTGCCGGCGCTGCCGGACAGGTGGCCCGCGGCGAAGGCGACGAAGAGGATGACGCCGGAGAGGAACTGGGCGGGCCAGGTCCATATGGAGCGCCGCCAGCCGAGGGCGAGGGCGATCAGACCGATCGTGTTGCCGATCATGTCGGACCACTTGATGTGCTGGCCGAAGGCGGTGAAGGCCTCGGAGTTCAACCAGTCGACGGCGCTCATCGGCCGGCCTCCTGGTCCTTGTCCTTGTCCTTGTCCTTGCCGAGCAGCCGCTCCACGTACTTCGCCAGGACGTCGACCTCGAGGTTGACCGGCTCGCCGGCCTGCTTGATGCCCAGGGTGGTCAGGGCGAGGGTGGTGGGGATGAGGCTGATGGTGAACCAGTCGGCGGCGGCCTCGACCACGGTGAGGCTGACGCCGTCGACGGTGATGGAGCCCTTCTCGACGACGTAGCGCGAGAGGTTCGCCGGGAGGGCGACCTTGACGATCTCCCAGTGCTCCGAGGGCGTCCGGGAGAGGATCTCGCCGGTGCCGTCCACGTGTCCCTGGACCAGGTGGCCGCCGAGCCGTCCGCCGAGGGCCATCGGGCGCTCCAGGTTGACCCGGGAGCCCTTGCTCAGGGCGCCGAGGCTGGAGCGGTTGAGGGTCTCCTGCATGACGTCGGCGGTGAACTCGCCGTCGCCGGTCTCCACGACCGTCAGGCAGACGCCGTTGACGGCGATGGAGTCGCCGTGCTTGGCATCCTCGGTGACGACGGGGCCGCGCAGGCGGAAGCGGGAGGCTTCCTCGAGCTCCTCGACGGCGACGACTTCGCCCAGTTCTTCGACGATTCCGGTGAACACTTCAGTGCTCCTTGAGGGCAGTGGGGGCGGCGGGGACTGAGGGAACTGCGGGGTCTGCCGTGGGGACGGCGGTGACGCGGATGTCCGTGCCGATGCGGACGGTCTCGGTGATCCGGAGCCGCAGCGCGTCGGTGAGGGTGCCGATCCCGGCGTCGCCGAGGGCGGCGGGACCCGCTCCGAGGAGGACGGGGGCGAGGTAGCCGACGACCTTGTCGACCGCCCCGGCGGCGACGAAGGCGCCGGCCAGGGTCGGGCCGCCTTCGAGGAGGACCGAGCGGACGCCGCGCCCGTACAGCTCGCCCAGCAGAGCGTCGACGGAGATCCCGTGCTCGTCGTACGGGAGCCGGGCCAGCTCCACCCCGGTGAGGTGGCCGGCGTCGGCGTCCTCGGCCACGGCGACGAGGGTGGGGCCGGCCCCGTCCAGGACGCGGGCGGTGGGCCGGATGGTCGCGCGGGTGTCGAGGACGACGCGCAGGGGCTGTACGGCCCCCTCGACGCCCCGGACGGCGAGGTGCGGGTCGTCGGCGCGCAGGGTGCCGGAGCCGACGACCACGGCGTCGGCCTCGGCGCGCAGCCGGTGGACGTCGGCGCGGGACTCGGCCGAGCTGATCCACCGGCTGGTGCCGTCGGCGGCGGCGACGCGGCCGTCGAGCGTGGCGGCGTACTTCCACAGGACGTACGGGCGGCCCAGGCGTACGGAGGTCAGCCAGGCGGCGTTGCCCTCCTCGGCCTCGTCCGCGAGCAGCCCGGCCTCCGTGGCGACGCCGGCGGCGCGCAGGGTGGCCCCGCCGCCGCTGGCCTGCGGGTTCGGGTCGGAGACGGCGTAGACGACGCGGGCGATCCCGGCGTCGGCGAGAGCCTGGGCGCAGGGGCCGGTGCGGCCGGTGTGGTTGCAGGGTTCGAGGGTGACGTAGGCGGTGCCGCCGCGGGCGGCCTCTCCCGCGGCGCGCAGGGCGTGGACCTCGGCGTGCGGGCCGCCGGCCCGCTCGTGCCAGCCTTCGCCCACGATCGTGCCCGCGGCGTCGGTGATGACGCAGCCGACGACCGGGTTGGGGCTGGTGGAGCCGAGTCCGCGGGACGCGAGCGCGACGGCTCGGCGCATGGCACGGGTGCCCGTGTCGGGTGCTTCGTGCGCGGCGTGTGTCGCCACCGGGTCCTCCTGCCACATCGGGCACGGACTCCGGGGCCTGTCGGGATACGACAGATGAAGCGGAACAGCTCACACGGGAACGCCGAGGCCGGAAGAACGGTCCCCTCGGACACATCCACAGGGATGTGCCGACGAACCGCCGACGGCGGCGTACCGGTCACTGGCCCGCCGCGCACTGCCTCCCATCCGGACTTTAACCGTCGGTCCAGGAATCTCACCTGGTCAACCGGCCGCTGGCTGCGGACGGGTCGCGGACTATAACCGCCGGTTCGGAATTACACCGACCCCGGAGTGCGCTGCTTACTGGTACTGCAGCCCAGTCTGCCACGGGTGATCGGCGGCCATGCGGGTGATGCGGTGTGGCCTGGGTCACACGCAGAGTGATCTGGATCTCACTCCGAGCCTACCTCCCGCGCACCCCGAGCCGCCGCCCATCGCGACTCCGCCTCCGCCCCTCCGCCACTCCACCTCCGGCGCGACTCCGGCGCGGCCCGGACCCGGCTCCGGCGCGGCTCGGGACCGGCTCCGGCCCGGCGGAGCGACCGGATCCGAGGTTGGTCCAGACCTATTGACGGTTTGGTCTAGTCCTCTTAACGTTCCCCTCGTCTTCACCCGGGAACAGCCCGTCAGATGTGCGCACGTCACGGGCCAACACGCACTACCCGCATGCCTGTTGTGTCCTGCCATCCTCCCCTCCCCAGGAGGCACCATGCTGTCCCCCACACGTACGAGAGCGATGCTCCTGGCATCCGGCGCCGCAATCGCCGGACTGCTGGTCGCGGGGCTCTCGACGGGCGTCTCGCACGCCGCAGACAACGAGAGCTGTCGCCCCGACGGGCTGTACAAGACGGCCGGGGTCGACGTCCCCTACTGCTCGGTCTACGACTCCGAAGGCCGCGAGAAGATGGGCGCCGACCACCAGCGCCGGGTCATCGGATACTTCACCGGCTGGCGCACCGGCAAGGACGGCACCCCCGCCTACCTCGCCAACAACATCCCGTGGTCCAAGGTCACCCACCTGAACTACGCCTTCGCCCACGTCGGCGCGGACAACAGGATCTCGGTCGGCGCGGACAACGCGAACAACGCCGCCACCGGCATGACCTGGCCGGGCGTCGCGGGCGCCGAGATGGACCCGGCACTTCCCTACAAGGGCCACTTCAACCAGCTCACGAAGTTCAAGAAGCAGTACCCGAACGTCAAGACGCTGATCTCGGTCGGCGGCTGGGCGGAGACCGGCGGCTACTTCGGCGACGACGGCAACCGGGTCCCCTCCGGCGGCTTCTACTCGATGGCCACCAACGCCGACGGATCGGTCAACCAGGCCGGCATCGACACCTTCGCGGACTCCTCCGTCGAGTTCATCCGCAAGTACGGGTTCAACGGCGTCGACATCGACTACGAGTACCCGACCACGATGAAGGACTCCGGCAACCCGCTGGACTGGCAGATCTCCAACGCCCGCCGCGCGGGCCTGGTCCAGGGCTACGCCGCCCTGATGAAGTCGCTGCGCGAGAAGCTCGACCGCGCGGGCGCCGCGGACGGCAAGCACTACCTGCTCTCCGTCGCCGCCCCCTCCTCCGGCTACCTGCTGCGGGGCATGGAGACGTTCCAGATGCAGAAGTACCTGGACTACGTCAACATCATGTCCTACGACCTGCACGGCGCCTGGAACGAGTTCGTCGGCCCCAACGCCTCGCTCTTCGACGACGGCAAGGACGGTGAACTCGCCGCGGCGAGCGTCTACTCCACCTCCCAGTACGGCGGCGTCGGCTACCTCAACACCGACTGGGCGTACCACTACTTCCGCGGCTCGATGCCGGGGGGCCGCATCAACATCGGCCTGCCCTACTACACCCGCGGCTTCAAGAACGTGCAGGGCGGCACGGACGGGCTGTGGGGCAAGGCCCCCGCGACCACCTGCCCGGCCGGCGCCGGCCTCACCAAGTGCGGTGACGGCGCGGTCGGCATCGACAACCTGTGGCACGACAAGGACACCAACGGGGTCGAGTCCCCGGCGGGCTCCAACCCGATGTGGCACGCCAAGAACCTGGAGAAGGGCGTCGTCGGCGACTACGTCACCAAGTACGGCTTCCCCGCCGGCACCACGCTGACCGGCACCTACGCCCGCAAGTACGACTCCACCCTGGTGGCGCCGTGGCTGTGGAACAGCCAGAAGAAGGTGTTCCTCTCCACCGAGGACGAGCAGTCGGTGGCGGCCAAGGCCGACTACGTGGTGAACAAGGGCATCGGCGGCACGATGGTCTGGGAGCTGGCGGGCGACTACGCCTACAACTCGGCCAAGGGCCAGTACGAGATGGGGGACACGCTCACCTCCCTGATGTACGACAAGTTCAAGGCCGCCTCCCCCTACGGGGCGAAGAAGGCCGGCGCCGCGCTGCCCGCCCAGGCCGTGGACATCAAGACGGAGTTCACCGAGTTCAAGCTGGGCGACTCCAACTACCCGATCACCCCGAAGCTCAAGATCACCAACAACACGAACACCCCGCTGCCCGGCGGCACCGAGTTCCAGTTCGACTACGGCACCTCGGCCCCGAACAACGCCTCGGACCAGTCCGGCTTCGGCACGACGGTGATCAGCAGCGGCCACACCGGCAGCAACGTCGGCGGCCTCAAGGGCGACTTCCAGCGGGTCTCCCTGAAGCTCCCGGCCTGGCAGACGCTGACCCCGGGCGCCTCGGTCGACCTGGCGTTCAACTACTACCTGCCGGTGTCCACGCCCTCCAACTGGACCGTGAACATCTCCGGCACCACCTACTCCCTCGCCGGCGACCTGGCCCGCGGCACGACGGTGGTCCAGCCGGGCGGCGGCTCCACGCCCCCGACCACTCCGCCGACGACGCCCACCACCCCGCCGCCGACGACGCCGCCGACGGGCGGTACGTGCACCAGCCCGGCGTACGTCGCGGGCACCGTCTACAACAGCGGCAACGTCGTCTCCCACAAGGGCCACAACTGGAAGGCCCAGTGGTGGACGCAGAACGAGGAGCCCGGTACCACCGGCGAATGGGGCGTCTGGAAGGACCAGGGCGCCTGCTGACACCCGTGAACGACAACAGAACCTAGATCGTGGGGACCCGGTGGCCCGGCGGCCACCGGGGCCTCGCTCGTTACGCTGGCCGGATGCCCACCCATGTCACCGCGTCGGTCGCGGACTTCGAGGAACACCGCCCCCGGATGTTCGGCATCGCCTACCGCATGCTCGGCTCCGCCACCGAGGCCGAGGACATCGTGCAGGACGCCTACCTGCGCTGGACCTCGGCGGACCGCGGGGACGTCGAGCGGCCGGGGGCCTGGCTCGCCAAGGCCGTCACGAACCTGTGCCTCAACGCCCTCACCTCGGCGCGCGCCCGGCGCGAGGAGTATGTCGGCCCCTGGCTCCCGGAGCCGGTGCTCACCGGGGGCGGGGCGCTCGGCCCCCTGGAGTCGGCGGAGCAGCGGGACAGCGTGTCCATGGCCCTGCTGGTGCTGCTGGAGCAGCTCACACCGGTGGAGCGGGCCGTGTACGTCCTGCGGGAGGCCTTCGCGTACTCCCACCGGGACATCGCCGGGCTGCTGGACCTCTCCGAGGCCAACTGCCGCCAGCTCTACCGCCGGGCGGCGGCCCGGGTCGCCGCACCGAAGCCGCGCTTCGAGCCGGACCCCGAGCGGTGGCGGAGCCTGGTGGAGACCTTCCTGGAGGCCGCGCGCGGCGGGGACGTCGCCCGGCTGGAGACCCTGCTGACCGCGGACGCGAAGTACGTCGGCGACGGCGGCGGAGTGGTCAGCGCGGCGCTGCGGCCGATCCTGGGCCGCAACAAGGTGGCCCGCTTCGCGGTGGGCATCATGGCCAAGTACGGGGACGACCTCACGATCCGCTTCGCGGAGGTCAACGGATCGCCCACGCTGCTCTTCGGCGACCTGGGAATCTTCCAGGTCGAGATCGAGGACGGGCTGGTCAGCGGCCTGCGCACGGTGACGAACCCGGAGAAACTCGCCTTCCTCCACCGGCAGCTGTCACATTCCTGAGCCCTGTGCGGTCCAAGCCGGCAAAGGAAGCTCCAGCGAAGGGCAGCCCCATGGGCAACACGAACCCCAGGAACACCATCCTCGTCACCGGAGGCACCGGAACACTCGGCAAGCCGCTCGTCGCCCGGCTCCAGGACGCGGGCCACGAGGTCCGCGTCCTGAGCCGGAGCTCGGCCCGCTTCCCGGTCGACCTGCGCAGCGGCGACGGCCTCGACGCGGCCGTGGCGGGCGTGGAGGTCGTCGTGCACTGCGCGAGCTCGCCGCGCGGCGGTGACGACGTGGCCGCGGGCCACCTGATCGAGGCCGCGCGCCGGGCGGGGACCGTCCGCAACCTGGTCTACATCTCGATCGTCGGCGTGGACGTGGTCCCCCTGGGCTACTACAGGACGAAGCTGCGGGTGGAGCGGATGCTGGAGGCGTCCGGGCTGGGCGTGACGATCCTGCGCACGACCCAGTTCCACGACCTGGTGGCGCAGGTCGTGGACACCGCGGCGAAGCTGCCGCTCGTCCCGGTCCCGGTGCCGAGCGGCGTACGGGTCCAGCCGATCGCGGTCGAGGAGGTCGCGGCCCGCCTGGCGGACCTGGCGGTCCCGGCCCCCGCCGGCCGGGTCCCGGACATGGGCGGTCCGGAGATCCACACCCTGCCCGACCTGGCCCGCACGTACCTCGCGGCGACGCACCGCCGACGCCGGGTCCTCCCGCTGCCGCTGGCGGGGAAGACGTACGCGGCCTTCAAGCGCGGCGGCAACCTGACCCCGTCCCACGCGTCGGGCCGCACCACGTTCGCCACCTTCGCGGCGGGGCGGGGGGCTTAGGGGAGGGGATACGGCCTCACGCGCACTCGGGACTTCTCCCCCCTCGCGCCGCCACCCGACCCGGCCGCTGCCCACCCGCCCCCGGGCGCGGGCCGGTTGGCGGGCGGAGGGGCGGAGGGGCGGAGGTCCGCCGGGCGGAGGCTGTCCTGTGCGGCGGGGGTGGACGATATCGGTGCCCCGGCCGGTCGGGAGCGAGGAAGGGTTGGGGGTTTCCCGTCAGTCCCACTGTCCTTCCGCGTCGGGCCGCCCTGTCAAGGGCGCTCCCTGCGGTCGCGTCGCTGCGCGATCGCCTGCGGCGACCCTT